>JAUHWV010000004.1 GCA_030427335.1 Gammaproteobacteria bacterium
GTAGGGCTGACACCATTACTGTCACAGTTGGCTTTGAAGGTATGTCTACAACAGTGACCAGTGAGCCTGTCGTTGCCTGTTGCAGCTTGCAGCATCCTCTTTATCTTGTGGCTGTGGTTGGACTCTGTGGTCCTATTCAGCCATTCAAGAGCCGTAGGTAAGTGTTCAGCAATAAATTCAACACCTAACACCACAGGAACAATACGCTTACGAGCGTTGGTTTTAGTCTCTCCGTCAACCACCAACAGAGGCAGCTCCCCAGACAGCTTGAGACGCTCTGGTGTGAGTCTTTTGATCTCTGAGGGCATCATTGCACCTTGCAGCATAAGCAGCACACAGGCCGCTACAGGGGCTTCTGAGACACTTGTAGATGCGCAGTAATCAACCAACTGCAACTGCTCACTACGTGTCATGACAATGCGTTGTTTAGGCTGAGAATTAGGCACGTCAGGGCGCTCAATTACCCATTTAAACCTATAGCGCTTTGATGCGTACCGTAAGCAAGCAACAATGTCATTCAACTCACGTCTGATAGATGCGCCTGAGACCCCCTCAGCCACTCTATTGGCTACATAAGCATCCAGACCGTCATGGATATGGTCTAACGTGGAATTACTGATTGTCACGTCACCACCCATTGCCAACCAGCGCTTCCAGCGAGTCGTTGTGCGCTTGCCTGCTCTGGATGCAACATCAATACCTTTACTTTGAGCGTAATCACTCCAAATTGATGATAACGTCTTTGGCTTCGCTCTCACGCGGTTGTGAAGACTCATCCACGCTTCACCAATTACTCGTTCCTCAAAGGTTAGCTTCTCACCACGGTTGTATTTGTCTACAACATCATCAAATTCAGGTATTACGATGTCGCTGTAGTCTGACTCGTGGGCTTGCAACTGCTGCTGAAGTCGTTCTTCTTCAGCTGAGATATCAAGATCTTTTGCAACTTTTAGATGTTGTCCTCGTCTCAATTGACGCTTACGCAGAAACTCAGTAACTGCCATGTCAACCTCTGAAGCACCGAAGGCATCAGGATCGCTGTTCTCAATCATCTTGATTTTTAGTTCGTAGGCTTCGGAGGCTCTGGCTATCGCTTTGGCGAGCTTTGACTCTGTTGCTTCATTGAGCTTCAGATCCAATGGGTAAGAGAATGTCTTCTTTGGGAAGTAAATGCGCAGCTTAGTGGGGTAGTCACGTTGATAGTGAAGCCTGTCACTGTTACCTATGGTTCTGACGTATTTGGGTAGTTTCATGCGTATTCCTGTAAAGATTCCTGTAAGAATACAGTGTCTCCAGAATACAATTCAATTACTAATCAACGCCTTAGCGTGGAGGTTCAAGTCCTCTTCTGGGCACCACTCTCCTATTATTTCTGAACAAAACGCACTCTAAACACGTTCTTATTTACGTCGCTGCTTGGCAGCGCCGAGAGGACTAATCCGGCCACTCAGCACAGCTGAGCGGCGTTCATCGGCTCGCCGCGGTGCGGCTCGAAACCCCGATTCACCCTCTCCTGGGCACCACTCTCCTATTATTTCTGAACAAAACGCACTCTAAACACGTTCTTATTTACGTCGCTGCTTGGCAGCGCCGAGAGGACTAACCCAGCCACTCAGCATAGCTGAGCGGCGTTCATCGGCTCTGGTTCTTTGACCTCTCGACCTACCTCTGTTTATTCATATTCCTCTGCGATCGAATGACAGCGCTGAGTAAAATCAACGCCGCCTATGCCTTATGATATCGATTACTTCGATAATGCACCCAGTGGTACAGCACCGGCAACACCAGCAGTGTCAGCAAAGTGGAGGAGATTATGCCACCGATCACAACCGTGGCTAGAGGCCTTTGAACTTCGGCGCCCGTACCCGTATTCAGCGCCATAGGCACAAAGCCCAGACTCGCTACCAGCGCAGTCATTAGCACCGGGCGTAATCGAATCAGCGCGCCATCGACAACCGCTTTAGCCAAGTCACCGGTTTCACGCCACAGATCTCGTATAAATGCCACCATCACCAGGCCGTTCAACACGGCGACGCCCGACAGTGCAATAAAGCCCACGCCGGCGGAAATGGACAAAGGCATACCCCTCAGCCACAAGGCGAGCACCCCACCTGTCAACGCCAGTGGCACCCCGGTAAAGATAATCAATGAGTCCTTCAGGGAGCCGAAGGCCATTACCAGCAAGCCGATAATGATAGCGAGCGTGACCGGAACCACGATGACGAGGCGTTGGCTGGCAGATTCCAGTTGCTCGAAGGTACCACCGTAATTGAGCCAATAGCCGCTGGGCAGATCCACTTGTTGAGTGATCCGCTGTTTAACCTCTTCAACAAAACCACCAAGATCCCGCTCTCGCACATTGGCGGTAACCACAACACGGCGTTTGCCATTTTCCCGACTGATCTGAGCGGGCGCGGGCTTGAGTTCCAGTTCCGCCACTTCACTCAAGGGAACGAAATCCCCGTCTGGCAGGGGTATCGGCAAAAATGCCAGGCTGTCGATATCGGTACGCACGATCTCGGGCAAGCGCACCACCAGCTTGAAACGCCGGTCACCTTCGTAAATCAGGCCAGCCTCTTCACCGCCGATGCCGGCTGCCACCAGATTCTGAAGGTCATCCACATTCAAACCATAGCGGGCGAGAGTAATGCGCTTAGGAATAATCGAGAGCATGGGAAGACCCGTGACCTGCTCGACGCGGGCATCCGCGGCACCATCGATGCTTTCGACCACCTCCAGAATCTCATTTGCCGTTGCCACCAATTGATCAAGGTCGTCGCCAAAGACTTTGATACCCAGATCAGCACGCACGCCTGAGATCAATTCGTTAAAGCGCATCTGGATAGGCTGGGTAAATTCGTAATTGTTACCCGGCAGTTGGTTAACCGCGGTTTCCATCTCCGCTATCAGATCGGCTTTGGAACGATTCGGGTCGGGCCATTGACTGCGGGGCTTCAGTATCACGAAGTTGTCCGCCACGCTAGGGGGCATGGGATCGGTAGCCACTTCAGGTGTGCCGATCTTGGCGTAGACCTTGTCGACTTCGGGAAATTCCTTTAATCGCTGCTCGAGAATCTCCTGCATATCGATAGCCTGCTCTAGGCTGGTACCCGGAATACGCAGCGCATGCAAGGCAATGTCGCCTTCATCCAATTGCGGAATGAATTCCGAACCCAATGTCGTCAGCAGCCAGACACACAAGATGACCAACAAGGATGCTCCGGATACCACGAGCCATCGGAATCGAAGCGCGGCTTCCAGCACCGGGCGATATAGGAATTTACTAGCGACTATAATTCGGCTTTCGGTTTCACTGATTTTACCGCCCATGAATAACGCCACGGCGGCTGGCACGAAGGTTAGCGACAATACCATAGCCGACAACAGCGCCATCACCACGGTCGCCGCCATCGGGTGGAACATTTTCCCCTCCACCCCCGTAAGAGTGAATATCGGGATA
Organism: Gammaproteobacteria bacterium; assembly: GCA_030427335.1. Lineage (GTDB taxonomy): Bacteria > Pseudomonadota > Gammaproteobacteria > Pseudomonadales > Halieaceae > Aequoribacter. The sequence continues at coordinate 3,461 of JAUHWV010000004.1, forward strand.
TACACCACGGTGATAATCGCCACACCGAACAAACTGGGCCGAATGACCTCACCGGTTGCCTGATACACCACATGCAATCTTTCGCGCAGATCGAGCCGTTTGCCGTTTTGCTGCTCGGCCTCCGACAGGCGGCGGATACAATTCTCCACGATGATCACTGCGCCATCGACAATCAAACCGAAATCCAGCGCACCAAGACTCATCAGGTTAGCCGAAACACCCGTGCGAACCATGCCGGTCATGGTCGCCAGCATGGATAAGGGAATCACGGCGGCAGTAATGAGTGCCGCACGAATGTTGCCGAGCAACAGAAACAAGACCACGATCACCAGCAGCGCGCCTTCGAGTAGGTTTTTCTGCACGGTGGCGATCGTTTTGTCTACCAGGGTGGTTCTATCGTAGACCGCCTCAACCTTGATACCGTCTGGTAGCGATGCCTTGATGGCTTCCAGCTTTTGCGCCAGATCCTGCGCGACAACACGGGAATTTTCACCGACCAACATCATGGCCGTGCCCATCACCGTTTCGTGTCCATCGCGGGTGGCCGCGCCCGTGCGCAACTCCTTGCCGATTGCCACTTCTGCGACGTCTTTAATGGTAACCGGAACATTGCCAAAGCGACCGACGACGACGTTTTCAATCTCGGTGATAGTGGCGAGCTGGCCCGGTGAGCGCACCAGTAATTGCTGTCCGTTACGTTCGATGTATCCTGCACCGCGATTGTTGCTATTGCTGCGCAGCGCATCGGCCACCGCGTCAAGGGTAACGCTCATTTCCAACAGGCTCTGCGGATCGGGCCGCACATGGTACTGTTTGTCGAAACCACCAATGGTGTTAATTTCCACTACGCCGGGTATCTGTGCCAATTGCGGCTTGATGATCCAGTCCTGCACTTCGCGCAGCCCCATGGCGTCCCAGGGCTCGCCATTTTCACGAGTTACGCCCGGTACAGCTTCGACGGTATAGACAAAAATTTCGCCCAACCCGGTGGCTATGGGTCCCATTTCCGGTTCCAGTCCTGGTGGCAGAGTGCCCTTGATCGCCGATAGTCGCTCATCAATCAGGTTACGGGCGTGGTAAATATCCGTACCTTCCTTGAATACCACAGTGACCTGCGATAGTCCGTAGCGAGACAGCGAACGTGTATGATCCAGCGCCGGTAGGCCATAGAGTGCTGTCTCGACTGGAAAGGTAATCCGCTGCTCTGCTTCCAATGGTGAATAGCCCGGCGCCTCGGTATTGATCTGTATCTGTACATTGGTGATATCGGGCACCGCGTCGATGGGCAGGTGCTGGTAACTCCAGGTTCCAATACCGATCAAGGCCAGCATCAAGCTCATAATCAGGTAGCGCCTCTCGATAGAGAAACGCAAAATTGCATTAAGCATGATCGTCTCTCCTAGTGGTCGTGTGATGCGCCAGATTTTTCGATATCGGCTTTAATCAGATAGCTGTTTTCTACGACATAGTGATCACCGACATTCAGTCCACCCTTCACTTCCGTGTAGCGCCCGTCGCTTCGTCCCAGTTCAAGTGGTCGAATCTCATAGATGTCGCCTACCTGGATGAAAACGACCGTCCAATCGCGAAAACTTTGCAAGGCTCGGTTGTCGACCACTAACGGCACCTCAATTTTTTCCACGTCGATTTGGCCATTCACCAGGTCGCCCGGTGCCATGTCACCGTCGTCATTACTTAACACGACTCTGGCAAGCACGAATGGCGAGCCTGCGGTGGTGGCAGTGATATTCGTGATCTGACTTTCGTGCGCATGGTTGTTGTGTTGGATATGGACAATCTGCCCAGACCGGACTTGAGCGCGTTGACCCGGAAATACCTTGAGTTCGGCCCACAGCGTTTCATGGCTGATCACGGTCAGCAGCGTGGAGTCTGTGGCTGTTTCACCCACATTGACCGAGCGGTCTTGAATGACACCGGCGATAGGCGCGCGCAGCTCGTAGCGCTGCAAACTTTCGTTGGATTCGATAACGGCCAGTACATCGCCCTTCTCGACCCGATCACCAACGTTTACACGAACCGCCGTCACCACGCCGGGAAAGCGCGCGCGTAGTTGTACCTTTTGGTCGGGTGGCGTAACCAGGCGGCCGTAGACTTGCAGGTGACGCTCAATGTTTCCAGGTCCGGCCACCTGCGTGGCTATACCCACTTTTTTTGCCATGTCAGCGGCGATCTCGACGCGGCCTTCATACGATGCCCATTGCCATTGATACCTATTCCCATCCAGGCTCAATTCCACTGCCACGTCAAAGGAGTGAGGCTCGGTGACAATACCATCGCCTAGCCAATAATCATCCCGTCGACTAAAAGTAAACCTATCTTGCTGACCACTCAGCCGAGTTAGGATTACGTTCAATTGAGCATTTCCGACGGGTTTGCCATCTCGCTCAATCCAAGCGCGATACTCGGGAGCCACGCCGCCCTCAAAAATGGCCAGCTCCAATTGAATATTACCCTCATGCAATATCTTGCCGCCATTCGGACCGCGGGCTTCCTCTCGCATCTCTCTTTCGTGATCGACGTGACCGTGATCATCTCCACCCTCGCTATACGCATGCAAGGCAAACGTCATAAAGGGAATCAGCAGTACCAGCGACCATCGTTTCAAACATCGTGCCTTATGTACGTTCATGTCAATATCCTAAATTCGGTTAGCGCCGGGGCGACTCGGTGGTTTGATCAAGGACTTGCCCGTTCCCAGAAGCAAACGGCTCAGAGGCAAGTGGCTCAGCAGTCAACTGCTCGATCAAGGCTTGGTTTAATAACGCGGTAGTAGCGGCATCGATTGTTGCCACCCGCGCGTCGAGCAACTCGCGCTGCGCGGTCACCCAGTCGACGTAGCTGTAACGGCCGCGTTCATAGGCCTTGCGAGTTTCCTCGAGGGCTTTTTCCAGTGCGGGAAGCACCTCTGTGCGCATCTCTTGAGTGGCTGTGGCACTTTGCTGGTAAGTAGACCAGGCTTCAAACAAGCGAGCACGGATCGCAATCAATGCAGATTCGCTCCGGTACCGAGCAGCTTCCCGTTCGGCCAGCGCTGACTGCACCTCGCCACGGTTGCGACGTTCCGAAAATAAGGGCATAGAAATACCGGCAGTAAATGCTGAATCACCGGTACCCTCAAATCGTCGCACACCCAGGCTCCAATGCACATTGCTGGTTGACCGACTGCGTGCCAGCATTATTTCGGCATCACGAAGACGCTCTTCATCGGTGAGCACTTGGATTGCTGGAGAGGCGGCAACCCGTTGATACAAGGCGTCGAAGGTCGATAGCTCTTCAAACTTGAATAGATCACCGCTGACGTGGTTAAAATCGGCGCGTTCCGCTGTCCAGAGAGACGCCAGGGCGAATTTCCGGCTTGTCAGTTCAGCCGTCAGGGCATTCTGTTGCAGCTTTGCCTGTTTGAGCAAGGCCTGCGCCCGCAGACGGTCCGCTTCCGGCGCAGCCCCACTCTTTACCCGGGCACTGACCAGCCGATAGCTCTGTTCCGCCAGTTGTGTGGCATCTTGCGCTACCTCAAGCCTCTTTTGAAGCGACAAGGTGGTAATAAAGCCTTGTGTGACCTGCCCCAGCAAATCCAGCGCCATGGCCTCCCGCTTGGCTTGTGCTAGTGCGAAGCGAGAGTCAGCGAGTGCTACGCGGGAACTGCGTTTATCACCCAACTCAATTACGGATGAGAGTGACAGGCTGAATTCCGCGCTTGCGGTGCCAGAGAAGTCACCGCTACCAGCCAGATTCTCGGCCTCCACACCGAAATCATAGGCAGGTTTCAATTCAGCGCTTCGGCGCATGCCTTTGATGGCCTCAGAACGCCACTGAAAAACTTGCAATTCTGGATGATTGACCAGTACACGTTGTGTGGCCTCAGACAGTGTTAACGGCTCCTCCGCCGCAGACAATGCCGATTGAACCCACAATAAAGATACCAACAGAGTAGGCAGGGAATAATGAAACCGAGATCGGCGCCATTCCCCCAAAAGGAAATAAAACATGTAACGTATCCTGCATTAATTGAACCGAAAAGGATGAAACAAATCTGGCAAGATTACGTGATCGGAGGGCGGTGAATAGAATGGATAATAATGGATTGAGGATCTGGCTGATCGGAAAGCGGATGCACGGCAACAAGCTCTGTTGGTAAATGGCTGCTACCGGATATAGCGGCCAGATGGCTGCCATGCCCCGAACAATGGTGACATTGGTCGCAAGCATCTGAGGCAAAGTTGGATGAGTCAATCACATCCTTACCCATCTCATCATTTACCTGTGGCTCGCCCCGCGTTTCAAGATGCAGATTGTCGTGATGATACGCCTCAGATGTATCAGCATGAGCCCAACCCGATACCTCTAAGGCCACAAGCATGATTTGAATAACGGCCAACAACAGCACGAGGCGCGCTTTAAAGCGTGTATCACTCTGTTTCATCGTCTATGTTGCATAATCTGGCAATTACTCGGAATAAGAGACACCAAACTACTCCTTGTCGCACGTTTACAGCGCCTAATACATAAGTCAATACCGTACCCTTGGTTTAAGTGCGGATTGCAGCCCAGCTTAAGGTGCTTTCCAACGAAATCCATTATCAGGACATCTCCCGCCAGTCTCGAGGCATTGTCAAATTCTCTGGACGTAGAATTAAATCCAACTGCTCCTTTGTCAACAAGCCTCGCGCCAGCACAAGGTCTGAGACACGACACTTCTGCAACAAGGCTTCTCTGGCGACCTCAGTGGCGTTAGCGTAGCCAATGTAGGGATTTAGCGCAGTAACGAGGCCAATGGACTCCTCTACCTGATTCCGCATTCGATCTACATTGGCGGTAATACCCACAACACAGCGACGACTTAGGATCTGACAAGCACTTTGTAAGTGAGAAATGCTCTTGAACAAACTATGGGCAATAATAGGCTCGAACGCGTTCAATTGCAGCTGCGCTGCTTCCGCTGCGAAACTAATGGCGGTGTCGTTTCCCACCACCTCAAAAGCTACCTGATTGACGACTTCGGGGATCACGGGGTTAACCTTACCGGGCATTATGCTGGAGCCAGCCTGCATAGGAGGTAGGTTAATCTCATTGAGTCCAGCGCGGGGACCGCTCGATAAAAGACGCAAGTCGTTACAGATTTTGGAAAGCTTAATGGCTATGCGCTTTAGTACGCCGGAAAGCTGTACGAAACCGCCACAGTCCTGAGAGGCTTCAATTAGGTTAGATGCGGTGAAGAGTTCAACGCCGGAAATAGCCACCAGATTGCGACAAACGAGAATCGCATATTCAGGATGCGTATTTATGCCAGTGCCTATTGCAGTGCCACCCAGATTGATCTCGCGACAAAGCATAGAGGCCTCTCGTAGCCGGGCTATGTCTTCGTTAAGCATTTCAGCATAGGCTCCAAATTCTTGGCCTAGCGTCATCGGAACCGCATCTTGTAGCTGAGTCCGACCCATCTTGATCACGTCCTGAAACTCAGTTGCCTTGGCCATAAAGGCGTTTCTCAATTCTTCCATAGCCTCTATAAGGCGTGAGATACCGAAGCAAGCAGCTAATTTGATGGCGGTGGGATAGACGTCATTCGTGCTCTGACTGAGATTAACATGCTCATTGGGGTGAAGAAAATCGTAGCTGCCCTTGGGGTGCCCAAGCAATTCGAGTCCCAGGTTAGCAATCACCTCATTGGCATTCATATTTGTTGAGGTGCCGGCGCCTCCTTGGATAACGTCAACGATGAATTGATCTAATAGGCGCCCTTGACGCAACTGTTCACAGGCATTGATGATGGCATCAGCTCGTTCACCGTCAAGTAAATCCAAGTCACGATTAGTGACTGAAGCAGCCTGCTTAATGCAAGCCAGTGCCACTATTAGGTCAGGGTATACTGATACCGGAATACCGGTAATCGGAAAATTCTCAACCGCCCTGAGAGTGTGTACCCCCCAGTAGGCATCCATAGGCACCTCCCGCCAACCCAGAAGATCGCGTTCCATACGAAACGAAATGGACTCTCCTTCCTTTTGGACCTTACAACCCAAGAACATGTGGATCCCTTTAGCATCGGAGTATTCTGGAGTGTGATCAGCTTGCATACGATGGCTTACCCTAGGGATATAACGGATTTTTGCCGATAAGCCTTGTAACGATCAGCTTCATGAAAGTACATCCATGAAGATGCGTCTCTCGGAAATCGATAATTCTTATTTGCTGTGATGGCACAGTATTTCACTTCCGTTCTTCAGGGAACCTCTCGGCGGTGGGAGAGAATCACACACACCCGCAATTCGCTCAGGGCAGCGGTTGAGGAATGGGCAAAGCGGCGAACCCATACCTGCAGGAGTAGTGAGTTGGGGAGATACCTTATGGCGTGAGCGCTCCAGCCAACCTTGTTCCAACTCCGGCACCGATGAAATTAGCATGTCGGTATAGGGATGGAAAGGCGGGGTTTCGAGAGTTGAACAGCTTCCGGTCTCCACTGCGCGCCCCTCGTATAACACTAAAATGTCGTCGCAGAGGCTACGTACAGTGGAAATATCATGGCTAATAAACATGTAGGACACACCAAGCTCCTGGCGCAATTCTGCAAGCAGGTCCAGGATAGCCGAGCCAACCACAGTATCTAGGGCAGAGGTTACCTCATCGCAGAGAATGAGTTCAGGGTCGGCCGCCAAAGCTCGAGCTAAATTGATTCGCTGTTTCTGACCACCCGATAATTCACCACAGCGGCGCCCCGCCATTTCAGCAGGGAGTTTTACCAGGTCCAGAATTTGGACTATGCGACGCCTGCATGCATCATCAGAAAGCCCATGATAAAAGGTCAGTGGACGGCCCAACACCTGAGACACCTTGTGAGTGGGATTAAGGGCGGTATCGGCATTTTGAAATACTATCTGAATACGGCGGAACTGTTCCTTACTTCGGCTGGCTAGTGTCGTGGGCAAGGGTTCTCCATCAAGCAAGACTTCTCCCTTAGCTACGGGCATCAACCCTGCCACCACACGCGCGAGTGTCGATTTGCCCGAGCCGGACTCACCGATAATACCAAGCGTGGATCCGCGAGGAATAGTCAAGCTAATATCTTGTAGAATAGGCGAATCCGGCATGCCTTGCTTGTCGAGGCGACCATAGCCCGCCACTAAGCCACGGATTTCCAGCAAAGGTAACTCAGAGTCGTGCTGGAGGGGCGTCTGCCGTTGTTTCCGACTGACGGCACCGACCAGAGACTGGGTATAACTATCGGCAGGACGCTGAAGGATCTGCTCTGTTTCTCCAAATTCTATTACCTTTCCATGATTCAGCACCAAAATGCGATCTGCCATTTGTGCCACCACTGCTAGATCATGTGAAACGTAAATAGCAGTGATATCTCGCTCTTTTATCACCCGCTTAAATGCTTGCAAAACGTCAATCTGGGTAGTGACATCCAGGGCCGTAGTCGGCTCGTCAAAAATCACCAATTCTGGATCCGTGATTAGCGCCATCGCCGCCATTAACCTCTGCAGTTGACCACCCGAAACCTGGTGAGGGTAGCGATTCCCGATTGTTTCTGGATTGGGCAAGGATAAGTCTCTAAACAGCTCTACCGCTCGTTTCTCCGCATCAGCTCGAGTCGCCATCTTGTGGATTAGCGCTGCCTCGGTGACTTGATTCATAATAGTGCGGGAGGGGTTGAAAGCGGCCGCAGCACTTTGGGCCACGTAGGATACCCTCCTACCGCGCAGATCTCGCAGGCCCGCTTGTCCCAGTTTAAGCACATCAAGCTCTCCCAATCTCACGGAGCCGCCACTGATTCGACAGCTACCCCGAGCATACCCCATCAAGGTCAATGCAATGGTAGTTTTGCCGGACCCCGATTCACCTATTAGAGCTAATACCTCGCCGGCCCCAACACTGAAGGAGACGTCATCAACTATGGTTAGCTCGTCTCCATCGCCAGTGGGTGCAGTGACATTGAGATTGGATACAACGATGTGGTTAGTCATTAGCCGATACCGTAAGAAGATGTAGATCTTTTGTCAGACGTCCCGCACATAACGCTGCGAAACTCGCGGTCATACCGAGAATATAGTGATCCATGCACCTTAAGTAATTCAGTGTAACGTCCGTCTTTCGAATATGTTTGAGCGACACGGGCATCGAGCATAATGGCTTCAGGGGCTAGGTACTCTGGCCGCGGCATGGTCGCAATAACAAGCGAATTTGTTAGAGCAGAGAAATAAACATCATTCTCGCACATCAAACACTACCTGCCGTATTCGAAACATTACCGCGCAAACTATCAATCACCAGATTGACACCGATGGTGACCAAAGCAATAGCCACCGCCGGCATCAGTACAGCGGGGGCTCCCTCTGCTAGGCCGCCCATATTTTCCCTTACCAAGGAGCCAAGATCGGCATCGGGAGGCTGAACGCCAAGACCCAGAAAACTGAGGCTGCTCAACAACAACACGGCCCACACAAAACGCAGACCCACATCCGTCATCATAGGGTGGATCATGTTTGGTAAGATTTCAGCCCAGGCTAAATAAATACGCCCTTCACCTCGTGCTCTTGCGACTTGCACAAAGTCCATTTGGTTTAGATTAACCGCCAGGGAACGGGCGATCCGGTAACAGCCTGGCGTATAAGCGACGCCGACAATGACGATCAGTAATAGCAGAGAGGAACCGAAGGCCGCTATCATCACTAACGCAAAGATTTTTCCGGGAATGGAAATCAGTGCGTCCATAAAGCGACTCATTGATTCATCGACCCACCGCGGACTTACTGCTGCAAGAATCCCAAGACTGACACCCATGAAACCAGCGAGCATTGCCGCTGCCGCTGCTAACACGACAGTGAACCGGGTACCGTGAAGAATTCGACTTAGCACATCGCGGCCCAGATAATCGGTGCCTAAGAGGTTAGCGCCACCAATAGGCTCGAACACATCCCAGGCAACAATCTCTCCTACAGGATGAGGCGCCAGAGCCGGCCCAAACAAAGCAATGAAGAGCCAAAATAACACTAGGGAAAGACCTAATGTACCGGAGTACCCGAGCGTGCGGAACAGATTCATGGTAGCCACCTAGGTGCGGAGTTTGGGGTTTGAAACGATAGCGCAGACATCGGCAATAAGTACCAGCAAGAGATAGGCCGCGCAAAAGATCATCGCGCAAGTCTGAAGCAGAGGCATGTCACGATTGGCTACAGAATCGACCATCAGGCTAGCAATACCTGGATAATTGAAGATCACCTCTACGATGACAACCCCACCAAGTAGATACGACATACTGAGAGCAACGGCGTTGGCTATCGGTCCGATTGCATTGGGTAGAGCGTGGCGCAACACCACCCGAGGTAAACTCGCCCCCTTGAGCACGGCCATCTCGACGTAGGGTTCGCTGAGTTGATCGAGCACCGCCGCTCGGGACATACGGGCCATCTGTGCCACCAGCACAAAAAAGAGTGTCACTACAGGTAGAGCGTAAGCAGACAAAAACTGACCAAGAGACGCACCCGGAGGCGCGTAAGAGAGAGATGACACCCAGCCAAGTTTTACGGCAAAAATCAGCACTAAAACAGTGGCCACTAAAAACTCAGGGATAGCAACCATGCAAAGCGTTGTGAAATTAAGCACTCGGTCCAAACGAGACCCGCCATACATAGCTGACAATATTCCTAGGGTCAAGGCTATGGGCACCGACACAAGCGCTGCGATACCCGCCAAAACCAGCGAGCGAGGTAAACGTTCTGCCACTAGCTCGGCCACTGGCATATTGTTCGCAAGGGATACACCTGGATCTCCGATTAGCAGACCCTTTAGCCAAGTTACGTAACGTACATACCCGGGCTTATCAAGACCCAAACTTTCCCTAAGCGCCGCCAAAGCTTCAGGGGTTGCGCTCTGCCCTAGTAACTGCTGGGCTGCGTCGCCCGGTAGCAAACTCGATAGTGAAAACACTACTGCCGACACCAGTAACAGTATGAACAAGGCCGTGCCGGCGCGGCGCGCGATAAGCTGCATAATATGCATCATGAAATCATCTCTCGGCTCAGATTAACAACACTCACCCGTTCCACCATACATTCTCGGCAAACGAGTAACCCATTAAACCACCGATTGGAATCGCCCCCATACCGCCCAGCCTTTTATCGAAGCCGTCGATAAAGCTAATGAAATTGGGGATAGAAAGTGGGCAGTGCTCGTGGATTATAGTCTGAACATCCACATACATCTGCTTACGTTTATCCTCGTTCCCCTCGCCACGTGCGGCGACAACCAACTGATCTAACTTTTCGTTACTCCAACCCGTCTCATTCCAAGGCGCGTTAGATACAAAAAAGGAACTCAACAGGAGGTCGAGGGACGGCCTCGGGTTAATATTGCCAAAGGTTATCGGATGCTTCATCCAGTGGTTCGACCAATAACCATCAGACGGAACCCGGTTGACGCGGAGATTAAGCCCGACTTTTTGAGCAGACATTTGCAGCAGAGCAGCCATGTCCACCGATCCAGTGGCGATAGGTGCGGCAAACATAGGGAACGGACCTTTTCCCACCCCCGATCGCTTAAGATGCCAAGCAGCTCTTTCTAAGTCATGGGCCCGCACGGGCAAATCGGCCGCGTAATACTTGCTATTGGGAGCTACAGGATGATCGTTACCTATCATTCCACTGCCACGAAACACCGAGCGCTTGATGGTTTCACGATCAAACAAGTATTTGATAGCCAGGGCAAAATCGTGGTTGCTTCCCGGAAACTGATCCTGACGCATAATAAGATTGGTATAGAGCGATGACGTGGTCTCAAGAACATCTGCCCTGCCTGATGCATGGATACGCCTGACAGATCTGGGGTCCACTGCAATCACCAACTGCACATCACCCGACAACAGAGCATTGACCCGCGCCATTTCATCACTAATAGCGATCAGTTCGATCTCATCGAGATAAGGCTGCCCCGGCTTCCAGTAAGTTTCGTTGCGAACAACGATAGTGCGAACCCCGGGAATGAATTCTTTAAGTTTGTAAGGACCACAGCCGGTGCCCTTACTGAAATCCTCGGTACCGTCTGGAATGATTAAGAAATGGGACGTCGCCAAAATAATGGGGAAATCCGCATTGGGACCCTGAAGACGCACCTCCACTTGGTTTGGAGTTAGCGCCCGAACGCTCTCAATCTGAGCCGCAACCGCTGCCATTTTAGAAGCCGTTGCGGGGTCTTTGTGGCGCATTAAAGAATACACCACATCGTCGGCAGTGAATGATTTACCATCGTGAAACTGGACTCCGTTACGCAGATTAAAAATCCACACCTGCTGGTCTTCGCTCGAAAAGGATTCCGCCAGCGCAGGTAATGGATTTAGCGCACTATCGAACTGAGTCAGCCCACTGTATATCATGTAATGGCGCGTATAATCAGTAGACAATGCGCCCTTAGCCGGATCCAAAGTATCCGCTGTAGAACTAGAAAGACCTGCTACCCGTATGCGCCCGCCACGCCGCGGCGTCGGGAGGCCTGCAAAGACACTGTTTGGCTGTATTAGCCCCCCTCCCAATCCAGTAAATGCACCCACGGTACCAATGGCCTGCAGTAACTCTCTCCTTGACAAGCCCTGATTAGATTTAGTTTTGTCGGTCATATCTTTTACCCCCCCTCGTAGTGGCTGTAGCACAGACTTTCTGGAACGTCCTCATCTATCCTCAGTCACGTTAATCTATCCAGCACACGGTAATAAGCACCAACCGCGGGTAAAAACCAGGGTTTACCGAAATATCCAGGCACGGCTGGCCACGGCTGGTTCCACGGGTTACCGCTGGATTCACCGTTCAATACGTCACCCATTACTTGCCCCATGTGAGTTGCCATTTGCACACCGTGGCCGCTGAATCCCAGAGCGAAGTATAGACCCGGCTCTCTCTCTCCAACGCGCGGCAGCCGATCCATACTCATGTCAACGCTCCCACCCCAGCAGTAGTCTACATTCACCTCTTTTAATTGAGGAAATACACGAATCATGGCAGCACGAAGTAAATCACCACTTTCCTTATCGGTGCGAGTGGTAGACACGGTAAACTTGGCGCGACCTCCGAACAGAAGACGCCAATCCGGGGTTAGGCGAAAATAGTGGCCTATGTTCATAGTGGTAACGCAAGCCCTATTACCTGGCATCAGTCGCTGAGCCTCCTCCTGACCGAGGGGTTCACTGACTATGATAAAACTGCCCACCGGGATTATCCTTCGGCGAAACCAGTTAAACGGGCCAGGGCCACTCCCACCATTGGCCACCAACACTTGGGCGGCCTCTATCGAACCCTTCGGCGTAGTGACACGCCAGCGGCCTGTGGGCAAGCGCTTGAGAGCAGTAACCTGCGCACCTTGATGTATCTGTGCACCCCGTCTTTTTGCCGCCTCCGCAAGCCCAACAGCAAACCGACCTATGTGCAACTGAGCGCTCAAAGGCTGAATCAATCCACCGTAAAAAACGTCTGAACAGATCTCTTGCCGCAACTCATCCGCGCTCAGCAAGCGGACATCAGGATCCACATCTTGTCGCAATGACTCCCATGCTCGAGCCAAACCCTCATAGTGGGAAGGCTTAGCGGCGAGTTTGAGCTTACCACTTCTATTGAAGCCACAGTCGATACCTTCTTCCGCGACTAGCCGTTCCACTGTATCCACGGCACGATTATAGGTCAGGTAATAATGTCTGGCTCTATCGATTCCTACTTTAGCTGCAAGTGTTGCGTAATTTTGCAGAGTCCCATTGTTACACTGCCCGCCATTGCGACCCGAGGCCTCTCCAGCCACACGCGCCTGCTCGAAAAGCGTAACGGACGCACCGCGCCTAACAAGAGATAAAGCAGCAGAGAGGCCAGTCAAACCGCCACCAACGATGACGACATCGGCCTCTCGAGCAACCTCACCTTCTTCACCTGAAAATGCGGGCGCAGTGTCAAGCCAATAGGAAGTGGTCACAACATCAGAGTCCCAAGATACCCGGCAGTCCACCTATATCCGTGATCTCATGAGTAGCATAGTGTTCAGTCAAAGAGGGATCGTGGCCACGATTAACAAAAACACGAGCACCGTACCCTAGATCTCGGGCCGACATGTGATCATAACGGAAGCTGGATGACACATGCATCATCTCTTCTGGACCACAGCCGAGCTGGTCGAACATATATTCCCACGCCTGCAATCGCGGTTTGTAGGCCTGAGCTTGTTGGGCCGTATATACATGCGCGAAAGGCGCCTCAAGCAATGCCACGTTATGATGAATTTGGTCGTCAGAAGCATTAGATAGGATAACCAGCGGGATCTCCTTTGCAACAACCTTGAGTGGTTCCGCTACATCTGCATGCGGACCCCAGGTGGGAACTGCTTCGTATACCGCACGGCCATCCTCGGGCCGAAACTCGATCTTCCATTTTTTACAAGATCGCTCTACCGCATTCATCAGTACCTCTGAATAGGGTTTCCAGGCACCAAGCACTTCGTCGAATCGGTACGCGGCAAAATCTTTGATGAACTGCTCCATGTGCTCTTCAGACACTCGGTCAGCAAACATTTCCCGAGCCATATCTCTCATACGGAAACGGGTGAGTGTGCCATAGCAATCGAACGTGATGTATTTGGGTTTGAACGTGGTCATAGTACTCTTTCCCTTTAGCAATTATATTGTGTAAATCTGAAACTATTAGAGCACGGCGACACCAAAAGATCGTTCCGAATTAAGAGCCTTGCGCCACAAAATTCCTTGTTTTGATCTCTTAGGCGATACAGTGTGCTGTTCTCTTGCACCAACACCAAGCACAAACCCCTGCGCCACAGAGCACTTCAGCCACCCATCAATGCACTGCGGAGCGCTGGTATTTCCTTGCTTTCGAAAGGCGCAGCTCTGTTGTTTTACAGCGGTCGCTGAGCTTTGACACAACGCGAGAACAAATCTGATTAACACCACCTGCAATCAAAGGTCACGCGAAAGAAAATGCCGACATGCGCCAAAAAAGAGCATTTTTGAGGATTTGAGCCACATTACACGACACCTACCTCCCGTGTATCAGAATTAATATAGCTACTAGATCTCCAGTACGTGCAACATGAACCCGCAAGTGAAAAATATCGAAGGGAGTAAAGCAAAGTCATGTCACAATCAGAACTGATTGATATCGACCGCAACCATCTTATCCATCCGGTAACCGGTTTTCGCGATCACCAGGCACGCGGTGTCACCGTTCTTGAATCTGGCCGTGGTGCTTGGCTCAAAGATGCCAATGGCAAGGAAGTTCTCGACGCCTTCGCAGGACTATGGTGTGTCAACGTGGGTTACGGCCAAGAAAGTATTGTGCGGGCAGCCGCGGAGCAAATGTCTCGCTTACCCTACGCTACTGGCTATTTCAGCTACGGCAGCGAACCCGCCATTCGACTTGCTCAGCAACTGGTTGAGCTTTCTCCTTCGTCATTGCAACACGTTTACTTTACCCTGGGCGGCTCTGACGCGGTTGATGCTGCAATCCGCTACATTACCTTTTATTACAATGCCATTGGAGCGCCTGAGCGGAAACATTTTATCGCGCTTGAAAGAGGCTATCACGGTTCCAGTAGCACCAGCGCGGGTCTCACCGGCCTACCGGTATTTCACCGCAATTTCGATCTCCCACGAGAAAACCAGCACCATATTCCCTGCCCCTATCCTTACCGCAGCCCAGTAGGAGACGACCCAGAGACCTTGATCGCCGCCTCGGTTAAGGCGCTACGCGATAAAGTTACGGAGCTCGGAGTCGACCACGTGGCAGCCTTTTGCTGCGAGCCCATCGTTGGGTCGGGAGGCGTAATCATCCCCCCAAAAGGCTGGCTCAAAGCCATGGCGGACACGTGTAAGGAACTGGACATTCTACTCCTCGTTGATGAAGTGATAACAGGTTTTGGCCGCACTGGTCCCCTATTCGCCTGCGAGGATGAAGGTGTGGAACCGGATTTTATGACCATAGCCAAAGGACTTACATCAGGTTACGCCCCAATGGGTGCCGTATTGATGTCAGACAAAGTATACGAGGGCATCGCAGACGGAAAAAATGGCGGGGGCGTCGTTGGCCACGGTCAGACCTACTCCGCCCACCCGGTGAGTGCCGCTATCGGCCTTGAGGTTCTTCGTCTCTATCATGAAGGTGGCCTTCTTGAAAACGGCCGCAAAGTTTCACCCTACTTCGCCGAACGCTTACAAGCAATGCGGGCACATCCTTTGGTAGGGGACGCGCGGCAACGGGGCTTACTAGGCGCTCTCGAACTGGTAGTCGACAAGGCTACAAAACGTCAGTTTGACCCAGCGCTCCAATTGAGCGAACGCATTGGCGAAATTGCCTACAAGAATGGGCTTATCTTTAGGGCGTTTAACGACAACATCCTCGGCTTTGCACCGGCGCTATGCTACACAGAAACAGAGTTCGACATTCTTTTTGAACGCCTTGAGAAAACCTTGAATCAAGTGCTGGATCTCAAGCATATAACTCAAGCGGTGGCATGAGAAGATGAGCAAAGGTATCTATAAGATTGCGGTCATTGCCGGGGACGGCATTGGCAAAGAAGTCATGCCCGAGGGTTTACGCGCGCTGGACGCAGCTGCCGAGCGTTTCGGTCTTAATCTCGACTATACGCACATCGAGTGGGGTGGTTGCGACTATTACGCCACGAATGGAAAAATGATGCCCGATGACTGGCGAGACCAGCTTAAGAATATGGACGCCATTTACTTTGGCGCTGTGGGCTGGCCCGACACTGTGCCCGATCATATTTCGCTGTGGGGCTCAATCCTAACTTTCCGTAGAGAGTTCGACCAGTATGTCAACTTGCGTCCCGTGCGCACTTTCCGCGGCGTAAAAAGCCCTCTTTCGGGAATTGGTGTCGGGGATATTGACTTTCTCACGGTACGGGAAAATACCGAGGGAGAATATTCCAATATCGGCGGAATTATGTTCCCCGGAACAGAGCGTGAAGTGGTGATGCAGCAATCAGTATTCACTCGGGCCGGCACTGATCGCGTCATGCGCTTCGCATTTGAGCTCGCGCAAAAACGAGCACGGCGTAAGCTTACTGTGGCCACCAAAAGCAATGGAATGGCCGTTAGTATGCCTTGGTGGGACGAGCGCGCTGTCGACATAGCGACGGACTATCCTGAGGTCACTTGGGACAAGCAACATATCGACATCCTTTGCGCGCGCTTTGTTATGGATCCACGCCGATTCGACGTAGTCGTGGCATCAAACTTGTTTGGTGACATACTCTCCGATTTGGGGCCCGCCTGTGCCGGCACGATTGGCATTGCACCATCTGCAAATCTTAATCCGGAGCGTAAATTCCCTTCCCTATTCGAGCCTGTACACGGCTCAGCGCCGGATATCAGCGGACGCAACATAGCCAACCCTGTAGCAATGATCTGGTCCGGAGCGATGATGCTGGAATTCCTCGGCAATGGAGAAGGACCTGCGCAGGCCGCCCACGACGCCATAGTGGCAGCCATCGAGCAAATACTTAATGACGGGCCGCACACACCAGATATGGGGGGCAATGCGTCTACTTCCGAAATGGGCAAAGCTATTGCCGCCTTGATCAGAAATAGCTAATAAACTGAGATCCAGAATCATGACCGGCCAATCAGACCTAAAACTCGAGCGCAATGACCTGTTAATGAACGCAAACTTCATCGCGGGAAAGTGGCAACCCGCGGTTTCGGGTAATCGCCATAATGTGATGAACCCGGCTAACGGGATGATCTTCGCCGAGGTCCCAGATAGCGACGCACAGGACGCCGCAGCGGCAGTAAATGCCGCCAGCGACGCTTTTTTCAGCTGGCGTAAGACCACCAACCGCGAGAGGTCCAAATTACTTAAGACGTGGCATGCACTAATTCTCGCTAACACCGAAGACCTTGCGCGGTTAATGTCGATGGAACAAGGTAAGCCGTTAGCGGAAGCCAGGGCCGAAGTTGCCTACGGGGCATCTTATGTGGAATGGTTTGCAGAGGAGGCAGTACGAGCTTACGGCGATATTCTACCGCCACTCATGCCTGGTCGAAGACAAATGGTCGTGAAAGAGCCCGTGGGGGTTGTCGCCGCAATTACTCCCTGGAATTTCCCTCTCGCGATGATCGCGCGGAAGATTGCACCTGCTTTGGCCGCGGGTTGCACCGTGATAGCCAAGCCCGCTGAAGATACCCCTCTGACCGCCTTGGCATTGGTTAGACTTGCAGAAGAGGCAGGCTTCCCCTCAGGAACACTGAATATCATCTGCGCATCTCGACAGAATGCCGAGCCTACGGTAGCCATTTGGCTTCATGACCCACGGGTTCGTAAGATCACTTTCACTGGCTCCACCCCCGTGGGCAAATATCTGGCGCGGGAATCAGCAGATACCCTCAAGAAATTGTCTCTCGAACTGGGAGGTAATGCACCTTTTATTGTTTTCGAAGATGCCGACTTAGATGCCGCAGTGGACGGTCTGATGCGGGGCAAGTTCCGCAATAGCGGCCAGACATGCGTGAGCCCGAACCGGGTGTATGTGCACGAAGCGATCCATGACGATTTTGCAGGCCGACTTGCGGCTCGCGTCCGCGCACTCACAGTGGGTCCTGCGAGCAACCCAACCGCAGAAATTGGCCCCATGATTAACGAACGCGCCATCGACAAAATCAACCGCCATGTTAAGGATGCCCTGTCCAAAGGAGCTGTTGTGTTGACTGGTGGCAATACCGTACGTGATCACATTGCCGACGGTCCTTTTTACTATTCCCCGACAATACTGACAAATTCATCAGAGGAAATGGCCTTATTCTGCGAGGAAACCTTCGGTCCCGTAGTACCTTTGTTTACCTTCTCGAATGAAGACGAAGTAATCCAGAAGGCCAACCAAACACCTTTCGGTCTTGCGGCTTACTTTTACACTCAGAATGCAGCTCGCATTTGTAGGGTCTCTAGTCAACTGGAAGCTGGGGTAATTGGAATCAATGAGGGCGTTGTGGCGAGCGAAGCCGCTCCATTCGGCGGGATTAAGGAATCCGGGTATGGCCGCGAAGGATCAAAGTACGGACTGGACGACTATATGCAGCTTAAATACCTTTGCGAGGGAGAGTTAGCCTGAGCTTCGACTCGGAAAATTATTCGCTTCTGATATTGGACACAGACTCTGGGGCTACGTCACATGCACGCTTGGGCTAAGGAGTTATTCATTACGATTAAACAACGAGTGTAATTTCGCTTAAAAGTCACTATCAACCACCATCAAGATATGAGGAAGGCTATGTCATTACTACTTACTATCAACACAAATCCTACGAGCACGCCCAAGGAATCGCTTCCTGATCCCGATCGTCTGGTGGAAGGTGATCCAAAGTTCAAAACATGGGCTCAAGACGCCTCGCATGACGGCAAAGTCAATACCGGCGTATGGGAGGCCACTCCCGGAGTAACTCGGTCCATCAAGGGTAAAACATTCGAGTTTTGCCATATTCTGGAAGGGGAAATTGAACTTACCCCAGATAACGGTGAACCGGTGATTTACCGCGCCGGCGACAGTTTTGTCATGAAACCCGGCTACAAGGGATTATGGCGCACGATTAAGACGGTCAAGAAAATTTATGTGACTGTGACTTAACCGAACCCAACCTGCGAAACGCCCCAAGAAAGGGTTTCCTAGTCGCCATGCGCCACAAGAGGCTGAGAATAATGATCAAAGATTCACCTCAACAATATGGCCTTATCTCACAGCTATTTCATTGGGTTATGGCCTTATACATGGTCAAACAGACAGTGGGAGTGCTAGCAGGATATGTAAACGAGGCTGACAACTTCGTATCTCATTTTCTACACGGTAGCCACCAGCCTACAGGCATCATTATTCTCGCTCTAGTGGCAATGCGGCTAGTATGGATATCATTTCAAGCGGGCCAGCGGCCGCCACAGCTTGGCAAATTCGGCCAACTTGCCCGCTTTAGTCACGTTCTGCTCTACGTACTTATGCTATTGGTTCCCATATCTGCGCTACTACTTATCTGGGGAGAAGGGAAAGCACTTACTATCTACGGCGTTATCCTGTTTGACGAGGGTGCCTCGACAGAGTGGGCTGCCACGGTCGGCGGCTTTTTGCATACGCCATTGAGCTGGACTTTGTGTATTTTAATGATCGGGCACATTTTAGCGGGCCTTTTTCATCATTTCGTTCTTAAGGATACAGCACTTATCAGAATGCTGGGATTTAAACTCGGCGCATGAGGCTCGCAAAAACTCACTAATGACAAAAAACAGGCAAACAATCCTCTCCGGATACACATATTTTAGGCACTGAATTATCAAAACTGGGAGCGCTTCATATATCTCAGTATCGCCAATTATGAGATACAGCTCGACCCACCGGTTATAAGCAGCCCCAAAGGCTTATGCCTTTTTGCGAGAGGCTTCCGCAATACGATTCTGCTAAAAAACTTGTCGATCCCCACATCGTCTTCAAGCAAGCGCTCCATAAGTGCCTGAAAACAGGAAATGTTGGGGGCCACGATTTTCATTAGATAATCGTAGCCGCCGCTGATGTTATAGCACTCTAGGATCTCTGGGTACTTGCCCACCGATGTCTCAAACACCCTGAAGTCATGCAGCCGGTGATTTTTTAAGGTCACTTCGGCAAACACGGTTACATGATCACAAATTTTTTCCAGCGCGATATCTGCATTATAACCCCGGATGATACCGGATTCCTGAAGACGCTTGGTTCGAGCAAGACAGGGACTATCACTGAGGCCAATAGCAGCGGCCAAGTCGACGTTAGAGCAGCGCCCCTGCCATTGTAGATACTCAAGAATTTTTATGTCATATCGATCAAGAGTTACTGTTGAACGCATGGAGCCTTTCTACCTCCGCAGGATTGTTATGAGGATTCGACCGCTCTTGCGAAGGTCAGGGCCTCCTCAAGCGTTTCAATCACTATACCGGCTTGTTCAACAGACAAGATAAGTGGAGGTCGAATCTTGAGGACATTGTGGCCCATGGCGCAGGCACTCAGCAAGACGCCCTTTTCACGCATGCGGTTAACTACCAAACTCGTGAATTCACGATCGGGCACGCGTGTTTTGCGATCAGACACCAGTTCCACGGCGACGAACATACCTACACCACGCACATCACCAATAGCCCGATGATGCACTGCAAGCTCACTGATACCATCACGTAAAATTTTTCCTACATCCGCTGCATTTTGCATCAGGCCCTCTTCTTCGATGGTATCGAGAACTGCGAGTGCTGCCGCACAGGACACCGTATTGCCGGCAAAAGTGTTGAAATATCGTGAATTCTGGCCGAATTCGGCAACAGCGTCACTAGTTGCCATCAGACCCGCAACTGGCTGACCATTACCCATGGGTTTACCCACAGTAACAATATCGGGTTTGATGCGGTGGCGCTGAAAACCCCACATATGTTCACCTGTTCGCCCAAAACCGGGCTGAACCTCGTCGGCGATGAACAGGCCACCGGCGCGCTTGATAGCATCTGTAGCACCCTTCAAAAAGCCAGCGGGTTCGGGCAGAATGCCATCGCTGGTAAAGACCGAGTCGACCAGCAGCATTGCCGGCTTGATACCGTGACGTTTGAGATCGGCAATCGCTGCTTCCACATCGCGGGTAAAACGCTCACCAAGGTCGGCGCCTTCGGCATGATAAAGCCGTGGTGCCGGCACCAGTCTAACATGAGCACCGAGATCAACCGTAGGCCCGAGTGAAGGCGAAAACTTTGCCACCGCATCAGTGAAACCGTGGTAGGCGGTTTCAGTTACGATAACGCCTGTGCCACCGGTGTGAGCCTGAGCAATTCGATAGGCGACGTCGTTAGCCTCACTTCCAGTACAAGTTAGCATAAGGTGCGCCAGATTAGTCTCAGGTACAGTGGACAGCATGCGTTCTGCCAATTCCAATATGGTATCGTGCAGATAACGGGTATTTGTGGCGAGCATCTTTACTTGTTTACAAATCGCGTCTGTGACGGCCGGATGACAGTGCCCCAACGATGCAACATTGTTGTATATGTCGAGATAGCGACGGCCTTGACCATCAATCAGCCATACACCCTCCCCACGTACAATGTGAAGCGGATTCTCGTACATCAGACGATAAGCCGGCCCCAGCAACGCATCGCGTCGATCAATCATGGCGGCAGTGAGGTTGTCTAGCTTAGTCCTACCGGGTATGAAGGCGTTAACCATATTGAGGTCAATTGTACTTTTCATCAGCTTTCTCTCTTAATACTTCGGATAGCAAGCGATCGCACGCTTCATCACGCGAAATCTCTGCCAGCTGGGACAAAACTCTCCAAGCTCCCGGGTTATTCTTCATGATGTAGGCGCGATTTTCAGGGCACAGCTCGACGCGCCACTCTGTAATTAAAACGGTGATGAGATGTCGAGTTGCGACTAGGTCGGCGATAATTTCTAGCTCCACCTCGGTCAAGGGTAGTGTCTGGTGATAAGCCCCAATGAACTGCGCCGCTCCCTCGAACGGATCACGGTGATCCCCCATTTGGAAAGCCGCAGCTGTTGCTACTTCACCCACCAGGGGCGCATGCAGCATGTCACCAAAGTCTATGACCCCCACTATTCGTTCATTAGCCTCAGGTGCGACCAAAACGTTATACAGATGGTAATCGTTGTGAATAACCTGCGCTCTTACCGAATCGAGACGCGGTAACACATGTTTAGTGAAGCGCTCCATGAAAAATTCAGCAAGTGTACGGCGTGGAGCATCCACAATTACATCGAGTTTATCTATCAGACGATGTGCGGCTGAAACATTCCATAGCAAGCCCTCGTGTGCCGCCGCTGGATGGGTAAAATCCCCCAAAGCGTGATCAAGCCGAGCAAGCAGGGTACCCATAGCCCGACGTTGGGCCGCCGTACAGGCTGTGTCGCGAACCTGAATACCCTCAAGATAAGTCAACACACGCAAGGTAGACTCCATCCCGTTGGGAAGCTTTACAGTCAGTCGCGTCTGTCCGTCGAGTGTCCGAATAACGCGAGGCACAGGTTGATCAGGAGAGATCCTAGCAATGTGATCAAGCCCCGCTATCTGGAAATCCACCACAGAAAATGGCTCCGAGGGATTGCTGATTTTGACAACGTAACGACGCCGGTCTGTCGTTTCTATACGACAATTCTGATCACGCTCACCCGGAAGCGGCTCTATTCCGCCAACAATGCCATAAGCACCACCAACCAACTCCGCCACTTTTTCCAAAGGCAGATCGGGCACTACCGAACTCGATGCGTTCTCTACGGTAGGAAAAAAGCCCTGCATCAACCACCTCGCTCCATCTGCACTGAATGCGACGGAAGGTCAACACCAACCAGATCAGCAAGCTGACGGAAATTCATCAACCTGTTCACCTTATAACCGTCGCAAAAATACTCGTGATTTCTATCAATGAACGCGTTGGCCATGAATCCGAGATCGTGAGCCATCATTAGATCGTCACGGAAACTGGATGAAACGTGCAGCATCCGGTCCGGTCCGCAGCCTGGCTGGCCGAACATATACTCGAATGCTTGCCCCCTTGGTTTGTAGGCTTGTGCTTCTTCGGCAGTGTAAACTGCATGAAAGGGTGCCTTGAGGTGCTTGACACTATGGGGAATCAAATCCACCATCGAGTTCGAGAGTATAACCAAAGGAATATGTGCAGATATACCTTGCAGTGTCTCAACAACGCAAGGATGAGGCTGCCAAGTGGGGATGGCATTATAAATCTCCAATGCATCAGATGAGCGGTACTCAACCTTGTGGGTTTCGCATGCCCGCCGGATAGCGTTTTCAACAACGTCAAAAAAACGGCTTCCAATCACCCAGAACTTCATCAAGACGGTAGAATCGAAAACTCTCCAGAAAGGCAGGCATCCGATCAGCTGTGACGCGATCTTCATAAAGTTTTTTTTGCAGCTGGACCCATTTCGAAGTTAATAAGCGCCCCGTAGCCGTCAAAGCTGATAAATCGTGGATTGTATTTCATACTTCAAACCGTCTCCCAATGAATGATCGTTATGATGCCTATAAGTGTATGAATATCATCACGGCGATGATGCCGAAATGATTAGTGCCCTAGCAGATTCCTTTTTGATACGGGTGAGGTGTGAAATTTTATGTGGGGCACACGAGTCCCATAGAACTAAATAAATGGAGAGATTGCAGATAATTGGCAGCAACTGATGCAGGGCTTTCAAGAGCTTGGCCCCATGGCTGACTATTTCCATGACCATGAGGGTCTTGAGTTCACCCTGAACCCAGGGCAGATCATTTTGCTACCGACACCAACGAACGATTTCCTCCCATCGATTTCGTATAAATTCCCCTCTTCAAAAAAAGAGGAAAAGCCAACTCTACAGCGGGAAAGGTTCTGTCCAGTAAATCTAGAGACAGAGAGATCTGATATCTGTGGTTTTATCTCGGCCTTAATGCAGAGTAAATATCTTCAATATTTCGTTAAAGTTTAGAATTCCGAAACCTCGATCTTTTCACCGCGGTCAAAACGAGAAAGCCGGTAGGGGTGTGGATCGACGATGGGATCCTGTCCGGTGGCGATGTCAGCGACCAGATGGGCAGCGCCCGGGCCAATCCCAAAGCCGTGCCCGCTAAAACCCGCGGCCAGAATCAGGCCTGATATGTTTGCGACGCCCCCGATTACTGGCACTCCATCGGGCGTACTGTCGATATAACCGGCCCAACTAGCAACCACTGGAGCCGAACCCAACGCGGGAATCAGGGCAGCTGCACGCCTGTGGGTCAGGCGCACCGATTTTGCATCGGGAGTGGGATCGAGTATGCGCATTACCTCCATAGGAGTAGGGCGGTCGAGCCGCCAGCGGAGATAAGCTTCATGTCCACTGCGCAATCCTTCGAGACCACCGGGAGACAACTTTCGCCACCGCTTAATAAACATAGGCAGGAACTGGGCAGGGAAACGCAACAATTGCGCTGTAGGATCAACCTTGCCCCGTCCGCTTATCGCCAGCGTATGGCAACCCTCACCACGCGCGGTAATCGAGACCGAATCGCTCACGAATGCATCCGGCAGCGTCAGCGGTCCGGTTCCCACCGACAGAATCGTCTGCCGAACACTTGCCTGTGGAAAGCGGATACCTAACTGCCGACAAAAGGACGAGGCCCAAGCACCACCAGCTTGAATAACCAAAGGCGTGCGAATCGTACCCTTTTCAGTGACAACAGCGCTCACCGCTCCGCCAGTGGTTTCGATGCCACGCGCGGCGCAAGCCTGATGCACTGTCCCGCCAAGCGCCATCAGCGCCTGAGCCACAGCGGGCACCGCCAGGGCTGGGTTAGCGATACCATCACTTTCCGAATGAACGCCGCCTTTCCAGCGCTGGCCCGTGAAGCTTCCTTTATTAGACGCCTCCTCGCTGTTCAACATGCGTGTCTTTACACCGACGGATCGCGCATATTCGCCCCAACGTGCCCAGGTTTCGATTTCTTTGTCGTTGTTACTAACGTATAAAAGGCCACAGCGGCGAAATCCCGTCTCTTGGCCACTCTCGATACCGAACTGCTCCCAAAGGTCGAGAGCCTTGGTAGCGAGAGGCAATTCGCGCTCATCGCGGTTTTGCTGCCGGCACCAACCCCAGTTGCGGCTCGATTGTTCGCCGCCAACAACGCCCTTCTCCAGCAACGCCACGTTCAGCCCGCGCTGAGCAAGATAGTAAGCCGTGAAGGTACCGATTATGCCGCCCCCTATGACAACGGCATCCGCTTCGGTGGGCAAAGTTGGCGTGGATTGGATAAAACGTAGTGGCGCTGGCATGGTTGTGATCTCCGCTGAGCAAGAAGTCAACTAAAGTTGAGTGAGCTCATTTAGCTAAAAAGTCCCGATTAGTTATTCACTGTTGCACACAGGTTTCAGATGGTCGCCTTCACTCAACAATACATAAACCAGCTCCGACCAGATAATCGCATCCACCCCATAATCATTGGATCGCTGAAACATAATATCGCATCCGAGCCTTGTCATCTGAGTCTACTGGTCTTCCCGATCAAACGTTGTCACAGCCAGTCAACTCTGCGCTGCGACAAGCCGGCGGGCAATGGTTAGGTCCTGCAGAGCGATACCAGAGCTGTCAAACACGGTAATCTCTGTAGGTGAAGTGCGTCCGTCGCGATGCCCTCGAAGCACGTCCCCGATCGCGATTATGAGGCATCTATCTCCGCTGAAATGCTGCAAATCGCCCATCACCACCGCCTGCAAAGGAAGGTCACAAAATATCGTAGCGCGATCAAACAAAGCTGGGGGCAACTCCTGCTTACCGGCAGCATCCGATCCCATGCTGGCGATGTGAGTACCAGGGCGAATCCAATCGGCATCGAACAATGGCTCGCGCGATGGAGTCGCAGTTACGACTATATCCGCCCGTTCGCATGCCTCTTGCGCGCACACGCAAGTAGCTTCTAGACCTTCCCGCCCAAGCGCTTTAACAAATGCATATCCCTTTGCCTCATCACGAGCCACCACCAAAATTTGACTTATCGGACGAATACGCGCGACCGCGATGCACTCGTAGAATGCCTGATTGCCCACGCCGAAAATGGCCATAACGGAGGAGTCCTCGCGCGCGAGTGCCGCGGCTGCCACCGCGTCAGCCGCAGCGGTACGATAAGCATTCACCTTGCCCGCCTCAATCGCCCATTCAATCCGACCCACATCTTGGTCAAACATTAGAATGAGCGAATTATGACGGGGTAATCCGTGCTCGATATTACCAGGCCAAAATGACCCCACCTTTAATCCCGCAAAATCACTGGTCGCTGTCGATTTGATTGAAAAACGGTTAGCGACAGACGACCCATGTGCGATCACCGCAGGAAAGATGACAGCATCGTCGACGGCGGCAATAAATGCTTCACGCGCCGAATCATACGCCATCTCATGCGAGACCAGCGCAGCCGATTCCGCTTCCGACATAAATTTCATCGCTACCCCCTCATTTCACATGGCATAGCATAATTTTCAGGGCGCTCGCTCATAAAAAAATTTCCACTCGGAGATTAGATGTTACCAACGTCCAACTGAGAGCCATCGACCAAACGGGACAGACGAAACGGCTGCGTATCTGCAAAGGGAGTATCGTTTGTAACCAGCTGCGCTGCCAGCATGCCAAGACCGGGGCCAAGACCAAAACCATGTCCAGAGCAGCCCGCCGCGAGGTAAAAGCCCTTCATACCGTCCACCGACGAAATTACTGGGACCGAGTCAGGCGTGCAATCTACATAGCCACCCCAGGATTCTGCTACAGGCACATCAGCTAGGGCCGGAAACAGTTTTCTCACACGCTCAAGAGTAAGGGTAATTAAGTGTTGCTCTGGCTCTGGATCGAGTATACGTAGATGCTCTAGAGACAACATTTTCTCGCCTTTCCAGCCACCAAAAGCCTCTGGACCCTCGATGAAGGATTTACCGATACCAAAGGTTACATTTTTAAAGCGCTTTATAAACGCCGGCATGAACTCCCGAGTGTAGCGGACGGCCTGGGGAGTGATTTCAATCCGACCTTTACCGCTAATGGCCATGGTGTATCCGCCATCAAGGCGGCGGGTCAAGGTGCAATCTGGCGTGTAAATGGCGCCACCGATGTCCGGTGCCGGACCGGTGCGCAGCGCTGTCTGACGTATACTCGCTTGAGGAAAACTAATGCCGTAATTGCGACAGAACGCCGATGCCCACGCCCCGGCGGCGCAAAGCACTGCGTCTGCGCGGATCGTCCCCCGCTCTGTTACAACACCGCTGACAGCGCCATTACTCACATCCAACCCCAGAGCCACGCAATGCTGGTGAATGGTAGCGCCACGCGCTCGTGCTCCCTCGGCGATCAAGGGAGCAGCCAACGCCGGCTCCGCTTTTCCATCATCTTCAGAGTACACTCCCCCCAACCACCGCCGACCAGAGGAGCCAATCATATCAGCCGCTTCATCACCGCTCAGCATACGGGGATTGATGTCGTATTGCCTAGCTAGCTCCCGCCAGGCATCCCATTCGGCCAGCTGAGCGGGATTGTCTGTAACGTAGCGCAGACCGCAACGGCGAAAGCCCAAATCGTGCCCCGTCTCAGCCATAAGCTCGTCCCAGAGTCTCATCGAAACTGTGGATACGGGCAGCTCTCTGGCATCACGATTCTGCTGCCGACACCAGCCCCAGTTACGACTCGACTGTTCACCACCTACTTGGCCTTTCTCAATCAGAGCTACCGAGACCCCTTGCCGAGCCAAAAAATAGGCGGCGGTTACGCCAATGATACCGCCACCAATTACGACCACATCAGCACGCGCAGGGAACTTTTCATCGCTCGGAATCCGAACGAGTTGTTTAGACATAGGTAATCGCCTTACTCATACATAGTTAATGTCAATTTAGACCCAGTATTGACTTGGTCTCTAAATATTCTTCGAGACCCTCAATACCGTATTCCCGACCATTTCCAGAACGCTTGTAACCGCCGAAGGGGGCATGTGGTGACCATGCAGGATTATTTACATGCACTTGGCCGCTGCGCAGTCTGCCGGCGACCTCTCGTAACAGCGCCGGATCTCGGCCTTGAATATGGGCACCTAAACCATACACCGAATCGTTAGCTATCATGACTGCCTGATCGACGTCATCGTAGGGGATGATTGATAGGACAGGGCCGAAAATTTCCTCTCGCGCAATGGTCATGCTCGTCTCCACGTCGGAAAAAACCGTGGGCCTCACGAAGAAACCACGATCGAGACCTTCGGGCCTACCCGGCCCCCCGCAGACTAAACGCGCCCCCTCGGCAATACCAAGGTCAATCATGTGCCCGACTCGCTCATACTGTCCCCGGTTAGCGATGGGACCATGGGTGGTTTCCACGCGGGTCGGGTCACCCACTACAAACTGCCCTGCCGCCTCTGCAGCTAGGTCCTCCACCTCGGTTAGTCTATCCCGAGGAACCAGCATCCGGGTCGGCGCGCTACAGGACTGACCTAAATTGCGGAAGCACGCACCCACTCCTAACGGTATCGCGCGCTCCAAGTCAGCATCTGGCAACACCAAGTTAGGGGACTTGCCGCCCAATTCCTGTGCAACACGTTTGACCGTAGGCGCGGCTGCTTGCGCGACGAGCACCCCCGCTCGGGTCGAGCCGGTGATCGAAATCATATCGACCTCTGGATGACTCGCTAACGCTGAGCCAACCGTCGCTCCGTCACCATTCACCAAATTGAATACCCCAGCAGGCACTCCGGCCTCCTCGACGATCTCAGCGAAAAGTAAAGCGCTCAGAGGGGAGAGCTCACTGGGCTTGAGCACCATAGTACATCCTGTAGCTAAGGCTGGGCCAACCTTGGCGGTGATCTGGTAAAGAGGCCAGTTCCAAGGTGTAATCAATGCACAGACACCAATAGGCTCCCGCATAATAGTAATGTCACCTCGCCGGGTTTCAAACTGATAGCTAAGAAGATTCTCCCGCGCAGCCCTCAGGTGCTCCGCAGCTAAGGGTACCTGAGCAGTTCGGGCGTATGTTATCGGTGCTCCCATCTCAAGAGTAAGTGCTTGAGCAAAGGCTTCTGTTCGATCGAGAACCAAACGATGTATGCGTTCAATGATCGCCGCCCGCTCTGAGACGGGAGTCACTGACCAGGCAGGGAAGGCCTTTCGGGCCGAAAGTAGGGCCAATTCGACGTCAGCCTCCCCCCCCAGTGCGACCTCGGCCACCGACTCTTCCGTGGCAGGATTAATTACGGCAATTCGCCTTGAGTTCAGTGGCGCAGACCAGCATCCGTCGATGAAAACCTTGTTAACTTTATTTGACTGAGTCAATCGCTCGATACTACGAGATGTCATAGCAACCATTTTCCTTGTAAGATTGTAAAGGCAGGCAAGCATCCCATACCGCCACAGTGTAACCGCGAGCAACAGGACTTGGTGCCTTTTCCTACGCCTACGTAAAAGGTATTGCCGAAGTTTATCTAGCCCACGGCAATTATTGCTGGACCGCTGTACGGGCGCGCTTAGATTTGCACATACCCTATTTCAAGCCGGGGGGAATGACTCGCAAATACCCCACGAACCATTCAAAGCGAGAAAACCGCTCTGGAATCAATTGTAATGTTTCGACCCTGTTCCGCGGTGTCAAGCAGAGCACGATATCTCGTACTGATGCAATAAGATAATTCTGTAGGAGAACGCCAGCATTTTGAGTGATACTCTTTGGGGGAAGCCTGCATGCTCTACCGTGCTCGTGGCGCCGAAAACTCAATCACTTTCCTCGCACTTAACATAGAGACTGACTGCACAAGGCAAATTTTTTATAAGGCCCTGCGATACGAGGGGCCAAGCCTCGCACCATAAATGCTTCTGTCCCTACATGACGTAGTCCGCGGGCAGTAAGCCAATCACTGAGGCCCGAATCCGAAGCGGTATCTACCCGCACAAATTTGCCCGACACCTGACGAATAGCGTGCTCGATCAATGCGCAGGCATCATCAAGGTTCTCAGCCACAACAGGGCCGATGACATAGCCCTTACCAAAAGGTCTAGATGCGGCATAGCCTTTAACCGCATCGCGATCGCGAATCACTGTTAACTGTCCATGTTGCGCGAGACTGTCAATCAGAGCCTTGCGAGGCATACCGACACCCTCCTGGTCGAGGCGAGTTATGAACGTAAGGTCTGCAGGTTTCGCCTCCTGCACACGGGGGTCCAGAGGCTCCCCACTCGGTGGCAAGGGTACGGCTTGGTGCTGATGGGTCTGGCCGATTTGTACAAATCCTCTGCGCTGGTAGAGGGCGAAGCCTTCGCGAGTTGAGTTGAGAAGGATCGATCTCGATCCTGAAGCTGCGAGAAGAAGGTCTACCAAACGTGCGCCATACCCATGGCCCTGAAAATCGTTATCGACGATGATCATGCCGACACTGGCAAAGTCATCACCGTAATTCCATCCCATCGCGGTCCCGATCAGCTGCTCACCTAATTCAAGACTAAAGCCCTCACCAAGGGCATGAGCAAATTGCCAGTCCTCAAGCCTGTAAGGCCACCCCATTTGCCTCGACAATAGCAACGCCTGGGGAAGCTGATCTGACTTAAGTCTACCCGTACTGGGATCGTCATGCTTTAAGTTCATCTGATTGTCCATACCTCTCTCTCGGGTCTGCTTAGACTGAACACCGAATACATCTCTGCCATGTTGGCATCTCAATGCGCCTCTTTTGACGAACACGTACTTTGGATCTTGTAGAATTAACGGTTCCGTTAAAAAGACGTCTATCAGCTTATCCAAACTATATGCAACCTGAGCTGTTGAATCTGTTCTAAAAATAGCTCAGCCAAGCCTTATTTCGCTTCTCTCTGTGCTTGTAGGCCGCGAAGACCTTGGTCGGGTAATAAAGCACGGCAGCAAGGATGATCGTAGCCAACCAAACCTGCCAAACGTAGTCAAAACCGAACCTCTCACCTTGGTTGGGGCCATAAAAGGCGAATAGTAATCCATACACAAGCAACAACGCGTACAGGTGCAGGATGTAGATGAACATCGGAACTGAACCGTACACCTCGAGTGCATCCATCACTCGGTTGTTCATCACTTCAAACCAAGCCAATAACAATAAACCGACCCCCAGAGTCATTAGAACGAAGTTGAGGGACGGTGGGTATTTTGTGTAATTGAAGAAAGACATTAGGGTGCGAATCGTCGTCTCTTGGATAGTCCAAGGAAGAGTCTCACCGTAAAGATTGAAGCCTCGTAGTACCAGTAACAGAAGTAAGCAACAGACGCCCAGCGCAATCAGAATTTTACGGCGTGTGATCAAATCCATAGCACGACCGTAAATGGGACCAGCAAAGTAGCCCAGTAGAATAACACCTATCCACGGTAGCACTGGATACGAAATCTTGATCGGGATAGGCCCGTCCTCGAGCAAGAATCCGCGATCATGAAGTATTGTCCAAATGCTGTGACCAACTTCACCAGGCTGAAACGAAATAGGTGACAGTAGATTGTGACCGCCTACTATAATCAAGCCAAGCGCCCCAATCATCCAGTAGTTAAGCTTAACTAGCGCAGCCAGAACAATCATGCACAAACCTATTGCCCAGATCACTTGTAAATACAGCGTACTGAAGGTACTAATCCATACTAGGTAGATGACCGAGATCTCTATCAAAATCAGAAATAACCCTCGCTTGAAAAGAAACCCTGATGGAGATTTGAAGCCGCCTCCAGCTGGATGAGCATACAACCATGCAGACATCCCCGTCAGAAAAATAAAGATCGGTGCACATAGATGCGCCAGAGAACGGTTGAAAAATAGCAATTCCGATATGACCTCTACATCCATCGGGTCGCTTACGGGAACGTGCAAAAAAAATCGCTCGCGGACATGATCTAACATCATGAAAACGATCACCAAGCCACGCATAATATCTATCGAAGCGATTCGGGACTTTGCATCCACGATCTGATTCTCTGTCACGTTGTTACCCCCAATTCTTATTATAGATACACTCAATAAAGACACAGGCTATCACTATGACGGAAAATTTATTGCTGTTTGACTCAGTTTGACCACACCACTTATGACGAAATAACGAGCGGACGCAGTCAAATTCATCGCTGCCAGTCAACAAAGTGGTTAATAGCCGGCTTGCCTACTCACCTCACCCTGCATCGGCATACCTGCTAGATCAAGGCGCATGTTATCGAGCAGCACCTTGCACCCACTCTCCACGCGGGTAGAGGCGGCAACATGAGGAGTCAACCAAACCCTAGGGTGGTTCCAGAAGACGTGATCGCTCCCTGGAGGCTCGTTTTCCAAGACGTCAAGCACAGCGGCATTAACTTGTCCGGAGTCTAACGCCTTCAATAGGTCGACCTCGTTGAGATGCCCTCCCCGACCCACATTAACCAGCATGGCGCCCTGAGGCAGCTGCGCGAAGGTATGTGCATTCAGAATATGGTGCGTTTCTGCTGTCAGTGGTAACAAGCACACAAGAATATCGGAGCGGGCGAGAAATCGTGACAATTCACCTATACCGGCAAAGCAATCTACACCCGGAATCTCGTGCCGGCTTCGGCTCCAGCCAGCCACTGGAAACCCAAGCCTACTTAGGCTACGCGCGACCGCTTGGCCAAGATTACCCATTCCTAGAATTCCTACGCGTCGCTCCTCTGCTGCAGTCCAGTATCGTTCACTCCAACATCTATGACGCTGCTGATCGAGGTAAACAGGGGTTTCTCGGTGCAAAGACAGCACCGCCCAGGTCACATACTCCACCATTCCCTGAGTTATACTCGGGTCTAACATACGTACAAGTTTGACAGTAATGGGCAAGGATTCTAATTCAAACTGGTCTACCCCTGCCCCGACCGAGAAAATCACACGCAGGTTAGGAAAGGTTTCGGGTAGGTTGTCAGGTGGCACCCAAGCCACGAGGTGCGTAATCTTGAGAGGATCTCCCACATCAGGCCACAAACGGAATTCCACCTCCGGCATCTCCCGGGCAAACTGACTTCGCCATGCTTCACCTCGCTCAACCGAGGACTTATACAGAAGGGTTGGCGTGGGTAGCGAGTTCGCGTTTTGAGCCATAGCTATGAGAACAAACTGACTGGAAATCGTAACGCAGATCGACCAGAGACAACCTTGTTAGGCATTAACAAGACAGAATTACTGCAAATATCGTCCGTTAATCTATTCAACGCTGTCTTTAAACAAGGTAGTCAGCGGATAGTGATATTTGACTACCGGTGATTTCAACACGATATAACTAAAGTACTTAGCAATACCAAAATCCTTGACGAGGATATCTTCTATTAATTCCTGATAGTGAGTAATGCCTCGAGTGACAAACTTAAGCAGATAATCGTACCCTCCACTGATTAGATGACACTCAATGACTTCATCTATCGTTTTAATCCGCCGTTCAAATCGAGAGAAATCGTCAACATGATGAGCGCCTAGTGTAACTTCAGTAAAGACGGTAGAGGTTTCACCCAGCTTATCAAGAACAATGCGTGCGTTGTAACCACTAATATAACCACTCTTTTCTAAGCGCTTGACTCTAGCCAAACAAGGACTTGGTGACAAGGCTACCGCACTAGCCAAATCCGTATTCGTTATACGCCCGTTACGTTGAAGTTCAGCAAGAATCCTAATATCGATTCGGTCAAGTTTGTGGGCGCTCATAGCACGTGATCCGCAGTGAAAGTAGTCAAAGCCCAAATTAGCATATTGCGAAGCACTTGGCATTACCCGTAATACGGGCAACACCAAGCGCTTATCCAGATACAGCCATATGCACTGAAATTAAAGTCTGAACTCCGCACTCAATGTCCATGTCATCGACTCACCGGGCGTAGTCCACCACTTGTGATACGAGCTAACATAGTATTTTTCATTGAAAATGTTGTCTAAATTGACTTTTAACTTCAGGTTGTCGCTTACATTGTATGACCCGAACAAATTAACGAGCGTGTACGCGGGCAGCCTATAGTCAAGATCGATAGTCTCACCCAGCCGATCGTCTACATAGTTAAGGCTGACGCCGGCACTACTGGGGGCTCCATTGAGGTTGAAACTCTTGACCAGCATCAAGTTAGCGCTATGCTCTGGAATATTTACCAACGGACTACCAGCGGGCACCTCCACACCCCAATCGGCGTTAATCACGCCTTTAGTCGACTTGGCATCAACGTAGGCATAGGTCAACATCATTCGCAAGGTGTCACTCAGCTCACCTGTGATATCCAGCTCCAGACCCTCACTCTCCGCCTCACCCAGCGCAGCAGAAAAACCGGCGTTTACGGGGTCAGCCGTTATCACATTGGATTTTTCCATCTGAAAATAAGCCACTGTAGTACTTAGGCGGCCATCACTAGAGGCGTGTTTCAAACCGACTTCGAACGATTTGCTTTCTTCGGGCTCAAACGCTGTGCCGTTGAAGTCTGCTCCACTGTTAGGACGAAAACCTTCTGAATAGCTACCGTATAGAGTCAGATTGGGAGTGGCGTCGAACGATATACCAGCGCGGGGGCTTGTTTGTGTTTGGTCTTGCTTGCTGGTTGTCCCATTTGCACGATTTTTGATTTCCTGACTGAAATCATCATAACGTAGCCCAACGAGCAACTTCAATTTTTCAGTAACATCGATCTGATCCTGCAGATACAAACCGCTCGCTGTTTGCTCCTCCAATCTATCAGTCAAGACCGCAGTTGGCGTGACTACTTCCTGGCCATAAACGGGGTTGAAAATGTCGATCGTGTATGCGTCACTGCCAACACCAACGCGATAGCGAAGCTGAGTGGAGTCGAGCTCGTAGGTGTAAGTGTCTGCACCAACCAACAAGTGGTGAGTGAGCCCGCCGGTATCAAAATTACCCGTAAGCTCGATACGACCCGAAATATCATCCGCTTCATAGTTACGATAACGCTTTTGACGAGTAAGGGTTCGCCCATCCGTTGTCAATTTTT
>JAUHWV010000005.1 GCA_030427335.1 Gammaproteobacteria bacterium
GCCCACATTAGGGAGTCCAACAATCCCGCATTTAAAACCCATTACTGAATCCTTATGGTTTGCCCGCTGCCACTGAGTGCAGCTGAGTCATCGCTTTGGCGAAGTCGCCGTCTAGTAATTTATCGAGTGCGCTG
Organism: Gammaproteobacteria bacterium; assembly: GCA_030427335.1. Classification (GTDB taxonomy): domain Bacteria; phylum Pseudomonadota; class Gammaproteobacteria; order Pseudomonadales; family Halieaceae; genus Aequoribacter. The sequence continues at coordinate 135 of JAUHWV010000005.1, forward strand.
AGCGCCTCGTCGATGATATTGTCGATCGCGATTTTATCATCTTGGCTTGGTTTGGTCAGAACGTAATTACTTACGGCTTTGGCGTGGCCCGGATGGCCAATCCCGACGCGTAAGCGATAAAAGCCATTGGCATTGCCCAAAGAGGGTATGATGTCGCGTAATCCGTTGTGCCCGCCGTGACCACCGCCCAGTTTGAAGCGTGCCGTTCCCGGAGGAAGATCGAGTTCGTCGTGGGCAATGAGAATCTGCTCAGGCGGTATTTTATAAAACTTAGCGGCGGCCGCTACCGACTTGCCACTGAGGTTCATAAAGGTATCTGGAAGTAATAAGTGTATGTCGTGTCCCCGGTATTGAACGCGGGAAGTGCGACCGAATAATTTTGAGTCGCTGCGCCACTGTGCGTTGCAGCGAGAGGCTAAAGCCTCTACAAACCAAGACCCGGCATTATGCCGGGTCTCGTCGTATTGCTTACCTGGGTTGCACAGGCCCACAATTAATCGCAGGGTCATGGTCTGTGCACCTCAGAGGGTGTTACTCGTCAGCTGCGTCGGCTTCGCCGTCATCGTCTGCTGCTGCGCTTGCGCCACCTTTAGGTGGTGTAACCGACGATACGGCTAAGTCGTGATCAGCACCTAAGCTAAGAGCAACCGAGGTGACACCTTTAGGTAGGGTCAGGTCAGAAAGGTGGACGATGGCGCCAACTTCAACTTCGGCCATGTCGACTTCGATGAACTCAGGCATATCGGCTGGCAAACACGATACTTCTATTTCTGTCATCTGGTGTTGAATCATTCCGCCGCCGAGTTTCACGCCTTTGCATGACTCTTCGTTTACGAAGTGCAATGGTACGTTTATTTTGATGGCTTCATTCGCTACCACGCGCAAGAAATCAATGTGTACGACACTGTTTTTTGCAGGGTGGCGCTGAAGATCCTTAAGTACGGCGCTCTCTTTGTGGTCACCGAAATCGAGCGTCAGAACGTGGCTGTAAAACGCTTCGTTCTCGAGTGCTTTTTCGATGTCTTTAGAGACGACGCTCACGCTAACGGGATCTTTGTGACCACCGTAAACGACGCCAGGTACAAGGCCCTCGAGGCGACGTAGGCGGCGGCTCGCACCTTTCCCTATGTCTCCGCGAGGTGATACTGCTATTTCAAATTGATCAGACATGGTCTGTTCTCCTCAATTATCTCCCGCGACACCTGCGACCAATGCCATGAGAGGGTTCAAATTACACTGTTATTCAAACAGTGCGCTAATGGATTCTTCGTTGCTCACTCGGCGCATTGACTCTGCCAGTAGATCAGCGATCGTCAGTTGGCGGATCTTTTTGAGCGCTTTGGCGTCTTCGGATAGAGGAATGGTGTCGGTTACGACCAATTCGTCTAGGCTCGAGTTTTTAAGATTGTTGATGGCATTGCCGGAGAGCACGGCGTGTGTACAATAAGCCACCACTTTGATTGCGCCGCGCTCTTTAAGTGCATCGGCGGCTTTACAGAGTGTGCCGGCCGTGTCGACCATGTCGTCAACCAGAAGGCAGGTTCGGCCTTCGACGTTACCGATGAGGTTCATTACCTGAGCCTCATTCGCCTGTGGCCGGCGCTTGTCAATAATCGCCAAATCGGCATCGCCAAGTTGCTTTGCAATGGCTCTTGCACGAACCACACCACCAATATCGGGTGATACGACGATCAGGTTTTCATAGTTTGATGCGACGATATCTGCGTTAAGAACAGGCGAGCCGTAGATGTTATCTACAGGGCAAGCGAAAAAGCCCTGGATCTGCTCTGCGTGCAGGTCAACCGTCAAAACGCGATCGACACCTACATTTACGATCATGTCGGCGACGACTTTCGCTGATATTGGAACCCGAGCTGATCTTACTCGACGATCCTGACGCGCGTAACCGAAATAAGGTACTACAGCAGTGATGCGTGCCGCTGAAGCTCGGCGCAATGCATCGATCATCACAATGAGTTCCATTAGGTTGTCATTGGTCGGTGCACAGGTAGGTTGAACAATGAATACGTCTTTGCCGCGAACGTTTTCGTTGAGTTCTACGGCGATTTCTCCGTCGCTGAAGCTGCTGACGGTTGCATTGCCTAGTGAGAGATATAAACGACTTGCCACTTTGCGGGCGAGGTCTAGATTCGCGTTACCCGCAAAAACCATCATTCTAGTGGACACGACGCTTCCTCTGGATGTCTTGTGTGTTGTTCTGATCACACCGTAAAAATGGCTGGGGTGGGAGGATTCGAACCTCCGAATGCCGGGATCAAAACCCGGTGCCTTGCCGCTTGGCGACACCCCAGTTGTTCTTTTAAGTCATCCCAGTCAACGTGGGCGACTGGTTAATGCCTTGAACCGCAAAGGCCAAATTCTCTGTTGGAACAGCGGCCGCTATCTTAACCGCTTGTGCTTCAGAATGACACTCTAAAAACACGCAGCTGCCCGTTCCTGTGAGGTGCGGTTCACCGTATTGAGCGAGCCAATTATAGGCCGCTTTCACTACCGGGAACCGTTGCAGTACGACCGCTTCGCAATCGTTTCGATACTGCCCCTCGAAAAAGGCCGCTATTGTGATGGCGGGCGTGTCTCGTGTCAATTCCTTGGATTGAAAAATTTCGGAGGTTGGTATTTCTACCGGTGGTTTGACCACCACGAACCAGGATTCAGGTAAAACAATGGGTTGCAGGATTTCGCCAATGCCTTCGGCCCATGCACACTGCCCGTGTACAAAGACGGGAACGTCTGCCCCCAGCGTCTTTCCTAGGTCCGCTAACTCGTCGGTGGGTGCATTGAGCTTCCAGAGACGATTCAGTGCAATCAGCGTGGTTGCCGCATTAGAGCTACCACCGCCCAGGCCGGCCCCATGTGGCAGAACTTTATCGATTGCGATGTCGACACCTTGAGTGCACCCATAACTATCTTGAAGCGCTCGTGCAGCTCGGAAGGCCAGATTGCTTTCAACATCGATATCAAGCGCTGGGCAGGCCACGGTTACTGTTGAGTCGGTGCGCTCCGAGAATCGCATCGCGTCGCCCCAGTTAAGGAGTTGGAATACCGTTTGTAGGTTGTGGTAGCCGTCGGGTCTGCGCCCCGTTACGTGAAGGAATAAGTTGAGTTTGGCGGGTGATAAGAGCGTAAGAGAGGAGGTCATCTCGCGTCGCTCCAATCAATCACGGCGATTTTGATGCGAGCACCTAGGTCATGCTCCAGAGTTATTCGTGCGGGCAGCGCATTCGGTGCATTGCTATCAGTTTCGAATGTTATCCGCCACCCAAAAGATTCCTGAGCCTTTGGCTTGTGTCCGCGAACCCACAAAAACAGGTCGTAAACAGGTACAAAGGTGTTCGGCAAGAGCTCAATTAGCCCATCATTCAGCGTTACCCTGTTTTGAGAGCCTTGCGCGTCGGTTGTCACGCACTGCTGCTCGCGGCATTCAATAGAGAGTGAGCGAAGTCCCATGGCGCCGGAAAGCGTGAGCCCTACCTGATCCCTTGACTGTGTGAATACGGCTTTCGCAGTGCCACTTTCGGTATCGGTACGAAAGGCGACTTTGGCATTCATTTGCCATTCGTAGTCGGGTTGAGTGTTCAACTCTTGGATGGATGAGCAGGCAGCCAATGAGACGACCATCAGCACGGTACCAATGCGACGGAGTTCAGTGCGCATTGATTGTGTTGAGTAGATTCGGTTTGAGGCGTTCGACTGTTGCGAGTAAGCTCTCGTGATCAGGTGATTCGTGCATTGCCTCTTCCCAGATTTGAGTCGCGGCCTCGCTTTCACCGAGCGCTAGCAGGACCTCACCCAGATGAGCGGCGATTTCAGGATCGCGCATCAGTTCATAAGCGCGTTCTAGGTATCGCTTAGCTTCATCCAGTTGGCCAAGCTTGTAGAGTACCCAGCCCATGGAATCGAGAATGGCGGGTTCATCTGGTGCGAGCCTCAGAGCGGCCTCGATCAATTCGCGCGCCTCACTATATCGATCAGTCTCGTCAGCTAGGGTATAGCCCAGTGCATTTAATACCGTGGCATTCTCGGGGCTCATAGCGAGGATGCTGCGAAGGTCTTGTTCTAGTTGTTTTAAGTTGCCCAAACGTTGAGCAGTCATAGCTCGAGCGTATATGAGCGACTCCGAATTGGGATACAACCCTATAGCTTGGTCTAGTATGGTTTTCGTCTGCTGGTCTTGACCTGCGCTCGTGAGGGCTTGTGCTTCCAGTGCAAAGAGCTGTTCGCCGCGTCGAGGGTGCTTTTGTCGTTGAAGCGCAAAAAAGGCAGACAGCGACTGGTATTGCTCTGACTGCAGAAGCAGGGCGGCGATGCGGCGATTAGCAACGAGAAAGTAGTTGCTCTCGCCTACGTCGCGGTAGTGCTCGACCGCCGCTTGAGCATTGCCGGCCCGCTGTTCGATCTCGCCCATGTAATAGTGTGCTTCGTCAACCAATTGCCCCAGCTCGAGGCATTGCCTAAGGTAAGCTTTCGCTGCCAGTAGATCCTGCAGTTCCATATTAAGTAAGGCAAGCGACAATAAGTACTCGCCATTACGCGGATCGTCTGCTGAGAGAAGTTCATAGTGCGAGCGAGCCTTGCTGGGGTCGCTATTGGAAAGTAAGCGTGCGAGATGATGCCTTAGTGGTGCGTTCTCCGGATTTTTATTAACGGCCTGCTCCAGCGCGTCAAGGGCATTAGGGTGCTCTAGGTTTAATCGCAACCGAGCTTGTAACATGAGCGCTTGCAGATCTTCTGGGTTTTGCGCCAGCAATTGATCCACGATTTTCAGTGCTGTCTCATCGTCCTGATCTTCGGTTGCCATCAGGGCGCGCGCAAAGATAAGTGACTGCATCGGTTGCCTGTCAAGCTTGGCATCGATTCGATTTTTGAGGTTTTGCTGTTCCTGGGCGGGCAGTTGCGGATAGGCCCTCGCCAACATGCCGAAGTCAACGGTCATGCCTTCTTGCGCTGCCTCAAAAAAGTAGTCGAAAGCCTGTGCTCCAGCACCGCGTCTTAGCGCCATAATGCCGGCGAGCCTACCTGCCTCTGGGTTATCCGGTTCTTGAGTAAGCCAGCGTTCCACGAGCTGGTTGACTGCCGCCTCGTCGCCCAAGAATTGAGCAATACGAGTGGCTCTAGCCGCTACGCCAATGTCGTTGACCTCAAGAGAGAGCTTTTCATAGCGGCGCAGTGCTTCCCGGTAGTCTCCTTGTCTGAGCGCAAACTCAGCCACCAAAAAATCCAATAGCAGGTCATCAGGTATGGGTACTTCCTGAATAGTGGGTTCGGGTTTCGCGCTCGCAGGGCTCTTCTCGCCTGACGCTTCGGTCACTTGCAAGGTATTCTGTGTCGCACACGCGCTCACGAAGCACACTAGGAGTACAGCGGTTAGTCGTTTGGTCGACCTCATTACGAATATGATCACTCAATTCAGAACACGTACGAATGATACTGTAATACGCCACGCCGATGCCACGATGTTTTCCCCCTCCAAGTCGCATTGCTCAGGGCTGTCTTGATGGTGATCTGTGGTAGAATGCCGCCCTAGATCTTATGGAGCACGCGAGACAAGGCATGTCGCTGTTGTTGCTGGGGCTAAATCATAATTCTGCTGATCTCTCGATTCGAGAGCGGGTGGCGTTCACCCCAGAAAAATTGCCCCAAGCGCTGCGAGAGCTGCAAGGTTTGTGCGTCGGCTCGGAAGTCAGCATTCTATCCACCTGTAATCGAACGGAACTGCTGGTCGCTTTCGATTCAGAACCGGCTCCGGTTGATGAAGTGATTAAAAACTGGCTAGCGCAGTTTCACCGTCTGGATGTGGGTGAGTTAGAGCCCAGTTTATATGTTTATCGCGATGAGGCCGCCGTGCGCCACCTCATGCACGTGGCTTCGGGGCTCGATTCCTTGGTTTTGGGTGAACCGCAGATACTCGGTCAACTGAAATCCGCTTTTGCTTTGGCACAAGAATCCGGAACGGTGGGTGGCGCGCTCAATCGTTTGCATCAACGTGTCTTTGCCTCGGCCAAACGAGTTAGAAGCGAAACGGCGATTGGAGAGAATCCCGTTTCTGTCGCCTATGCCGCGGTCGATTTGGCGGGTCGAATTTACGAAAGTTTTGCCTCGGTGAGTGTGTTGTTAGTTGGGGCGGGTGAAACCATTGAATTGGTCGGCAGACATCTACGCCAGGCGGGTGCGGTGAACATCACCATCGCTAACCGTACTCTAGATCGAGGTCTAGCACTGTCGGAAAAGTTGAGTGCTGAGGTATGTGTTCTGGGGGATCTCCCCGAGGTGTTGCCGCGCGTTGATATTGTGGTTTCCTCCACTGCGAGCCAGCTACCTATTATTGGCAAAGGCCAGGTTGAAACTGCCTTGCGCAAGCGTAGACACAAGCCTATGTTGTTCGTAGACATTGCGGTTCCTCGAGATGTAGAGCCAGAGGTGGCAGAGCTACAAGATGTGTATCTCTACACCGTTGATGATTTGCGGGAAATCGTTGATCAAAATATGGCGCAGCGGGAAACCGAGGCCGACAAGGCGAAACTGATTCTAGACGAAGAAGTTCAGAATTACGTGCTTAGCCTTCGAGCGGATGCTTCGAAAGAACTCATTACCCGATTTCGCGAGCGCGCTCAGCAGACCGCTCAAGACGAGCTTGAGCGCGCGCGTCGTGAACTGGAGTCGGGCAAAGCCGTTGAGGATGTTCTCGAGACCTTGGCGCGCGGCCTGACTAACAAATTAATACATTGGCCAAGCCAGGGGTTGCGCTCTATTGCACAGGACGACCTCGAGCAACTTCAAACCGCGGCGCAGCTTTTGGGTCTAGAAGATTATTAACAAACAAAATATACGGAGAGTGCGGTAATCCGCCGACTATGAAAGCATCACTTTTGCAGAAATTAGAACTGTTGGTTGATCGTCACGAAGAAGTGTCCGCCCTGTTGAGCGATGCAGAGACGATCAGCCAGCAAGAGCGCTTCCGAGAATTATCTCGCGAGTATTCAGAGCTTGAAGACGTGGTGGCGAGCTTCAAGCGTTACGAAATTGCAAAGGATGACGTTGAAGCGGCTCTGCTGTTGATAGATGACGACGATCCCGAAATGCGAGAGCTTGGCCAAGAGGAATTATCTGCCGCCAAGGCGCTGGTTGAAGAGCTTGAGCTTGAACTGCAGCGGCTGTTGTTACCCAAGGATCCCAAGGATTCCGCCAACGTATTTTTGGAAATTCGTGCTGGCACCGGGGGTGATGAGGCGGCGATTTTCTCCGGAGATTTATTCCGCATGTATTCACGGTACGCAGAGCGCATGCGATGGCGTCTTGAAGTCCTGTCGGAGAGACCCGGAGAGCATGGCGGCTATAAAGAGATCATTACTCGCGTAGAGGGGAAAGACGTATACGCCCATCTTAAGTTTGAATCGGGTGCGCACCGAGTTCAGCGCGTTCCGGAGACGGAATCTCAAGGTCGCATCCACACGTCGGCTTGCACCGTCGCGGTGATGGCGGAGGCAGCAGAGGTGGATGCAATTGAAATTAACAAGGCTGACATTCGGGTTGATACGTTTCGCGCGTCCGGGGCAGGTGGTCAGCACGTAAACAAAACGGACTCGGCGATTCGCATTACACACTTACCCACAGGGATCGTAGTGGAGTGCCAAGACGAGCGCTCACAGCACAAGAATCGGGCTCGCGCCATGTCGCTATTGCAGGCTAAGCTCGACACCGCGGCCGAGGAGAAAGCGGCCTCCGAGCAGGCTTTGGAACGCCGTAATTTGGTGGGCACGGGCGATCGCTCGGACCGAATCCGCACCTATAACTTTCCACAAGGTCGCATGACAGATCACCGTATTAACCTCACCTTGTATAAGTTAGATGAGATCATGGAGGGCGATCTCGACTGCGTGGTGAACCCTTTACGGCAAGAATATCAAGCGGATCAATTAGCGGCGTTGTCCGACGACTCGTGAACACCATAGCGTCGGTTTTAAGTTCTGCCACAGAGCGTTTGGGTACGGACACCGCGCTGCTCGATGTTCAGTTGCTCCTAGCACACGTGTTGGGCTGCACTCGAACGGTGCTGTATACCTGGCCAGAGCGTGAAGTCGCCGAAAGTGCACTTCGAGCATTTGAAACGCTGGTCGATAAGCGGCTACAAGGCGTCCCGATAGCTTATCTGCTCAATCATCGAGAGTTCTTTGGTCTCGATTTTTACGTAGATGAATCGGTTTTGATTCCACGGCCCGAAACCGAATTCATGGTGGAGGCCGTGCTACAGCTCGATCTACCCGCAGAAGTTAGCCTGCTGGATCTGGGGTTAGGCTCGGGTGCTATTGCCCTTACCTTGGGTTCATTGTGCCCGCAGTGGCGCATCTACGGTGCCGAAGCCAGTCAGCCTGCGTTGCAGGTCGCTAAACGAAACGCTGAGCAGTTACTGGATCGAGCCGTCGATTTTCGTTTGAGCGACTGGTTCACCGCTTTTGAAGGGGAGCGTTTTGATGTCATTGTTTCTAATCCACCTTATGTAGAGCCCGACTCTGCGTACTTAAACGAGGGTGATGTCCGCTTCGAACCGCTTGAGGCACTCACGGCTGATAGTGAGGGAACGGCAGATCTCAGGTGGATAGCGAGCCAATCTCGTGCGTTTTTGTCTGAGGCTGGCTGGCTTTTCATGGAGCACGGTTGGGCGCAGGGAATGGTCGTGCGTGATATGTTTATGCAGGCTGGTTTCCAAAAAATCAAAACCATCAAGGATTTGCAGGGGCATGATCGCATAACCTGCGGGCAGTCTATTTGAAAAGGTGCTACACTCCGCGGCAATTTTTGAAAACACATTTTCGAGGCTGAATGAACGACACCACAAAGGTGAACGAACTGGACCGTAAAACTTTTGAATCACTGGATTTAGACGAGCGCTTGCTACGCGGCATCCGAGACTTAGGCTTCGAAACGTGCTCACCGATTCAGGGCGCCATCCTCCCTCATACCTTACGCGGGCTTGACGCCATAGGTAAGGCTCAGACGGGCACCGGCAAGACCGCTGCCTTCTTGATCACAATATTTAACGATTTATTAACGCACCCGATTGCGGACCAACGTTTTGTTGGCGAGCCGCGTGCTTTGGTTATCGCGCCGACGCGCGAGCTGGTCATGCAAATTGCTGAGGATGCTAAAGATCTAGGTAAGCACACCGGTCTGCGTGTTGTGACGCTGATAGGCGGGATGGATTATCAAAAACAACTTCAGCGACTGGATGAAAAACCGGTCGATTTGGTTGTTGCTACGCCCGGCCGATTGATTGACTTCATGACTCGACAAGATATTTTTCTCGATAGCGTTGAGACTATCGTGCTGGATGAAGCTGATCGCATGCTCGATATGGGATTTATTCCTCAGGTCAAGCGTATCGTCAGGGCAACACCGCCCAAGCAAAATCGCCAAACGCTCTTGTTTTCAGCCACGTTTACGCAAGACATCATCAACTTGTCGGAGCAGTGGACTTACAAGCCGATCAAAATCGAAATCGAGCCGGAAAGTGTCGCGACAGCCAATGTCGATCAGAAGGTCTATCTGGTATCGGCCGAGCAGCGATACAAAATCTTAATTAATCTCCTGCGCTCTGAAGATGCGACGAGCGTGATTGTGTTTGCAAATCGTCGCGACCAGGTTCGCCATCTTTATGAGCGTTTGCGCAAGGCGAGTGTTTCTTGCGGTGTCTTGTCGGGTGAGATACCTCAGAATAAGCGCACCCGCACGCTTGAGGATTTCAAACGTGGGAAACTGCGTGTTCTAGTCGCGACTGACGTAGCAGGCCGGGGTATCCACGTTGATGGCGTGTCACACGTTGTGAACTATAACTTACCGGAAGACCCCGATGACTACGTGCATCGCATCGGTCGAACCGGGCGCGCCGGTGCCAGCGGGGTCTCGATCAGTTTTGCAAGCGAGGACGACGCGTTCTTACTGCCCGACATAGAGGCGCTTCTGGGCGAAAAGCTGGAGTGCACGCATCCGCCTGAGGCTCTGCTCGCCTAGTAGTATTCCCCACGGCCGGCAACTAACTTACTATTTTCTCAGGTCAGGTCAGGTCAGGTCAGGTCAGGTCAGGTCAGGTCAGGTCAGGTCAGGTCAGGTCAGGTCAGGTCAGGTCGGGTCGCGGGGTAGGGCCGGGCAGTCGCATCAGCTCAGTTGCATCAAGTCAGCCGTCGTGCCAAGTGCAGGTGCACTGGGTTGACTGAATTACATTCCATACTCGCGATCGCAATAGAGTAAGGTGGCCCCCACCACGGCGGCGGGTACAATCAAAAGGTTGACAAGCGGTATGCTGACACAAAGCGCAACCGCCCCGCCAAAGCCCATGGTTGTTAGGCGCTCCTCACCGGCAAATAGGGTGACCTCTTTGAAACTGCGGCGATGGTTGTCCAGCGGATAGTCTAAGAATTGAAGGCTCATCATCCACGCGCCGAGTAAAAACCACATAAAAGGTGCAGCGAAATTGAGAACCGGAATCCATGAGCAAATAAAAACAAACAGGGCCATGGGTAGATAGTAAGCGAGTTTCCGCAATTCACGTAAGAGTGACTTAGGTATGGCGAGCAGAGCCGGCAAGAGTCCCTCTAACGCTTCTACCTCATTGCCGGTGTAGAACTCTTCGACCTTTTCAGCGAGCAAGCTGTTGAAGGGGGAAGCGATCATAAGCGTCACTGAGGTGAACAGATAGCCCGTGAATAAGCCCAAAAGTAAGACTAACAGGGGCCACAGCACCCACTCCAGAAATTGTAACCAGCCAGGCAGAGCGGCGATCCACGCGGGAACCCAATCATTTAAGTAGCTGAAAACCCAACCAATTAGGCTGGCGAAGACTACGATATTGACGAGTAAAGGCACGAGTATAAAAACCATCAGTTTGGGTGTGCGCATGAGGCGTATTCCCCGAAACAGGTACTCTATTCCCTTAGCTACATTGCCTTTCATGAGTGGTCCTTTTGGGTGTTACGAGCGTACAGTAAGCCAAAAAAACGGCTCGGCGTACAGTTTAGGTGCCGCTATAATACGACGAAATGACACGGTGGAGGGTCCGATGAAAGACGATGATTGGTCGCTATTCGAGCAGGAACTCGCCGATGTTAAACCTCTGAAGGTCGATGCTCGCGTTGAGCGAATGAAAACTGAATCTCTGGCTCCAGCGAGCATGGAACACCGGCGTGAGGCTGCAGTTAGCTTGCCGGAGGCCGATCGCAATACCCTAAAAGAAGAGGGTATCAGCCCACTTGATCCATGGTACGTGCTCGACTTTAAACGTCCCGGTATTCAAAACGGTGTGTTTCGTAAGCTAAAGCAAGGTAAATATGAATCGGAAGCTCGGCTTGATCTGCACCGGATGAGGGTATTGCAGGCCAGGAAGGCGGTCTTTGAGTTCGTTCAACAGGCCATGGATCTCGGCCTCAGAACGGTGATTATTATTCACGGTCGCGGCGAGCGTAAGGCCGAGAAAGAGCAAAGCGCAATTCTGAAAGGCTGCGTGGACTATTGGTTGAGAGAGCTCGACGATGTGCAGGCTTTTCACAGCGCGCAGCCCCAGCATGGCGGTACAGGGGCTGTTTATATTCTGCTGCGCAAAAATGAGCAGCAGAAGCTATCTAACCGCGAACGGTTTATGCGGTATTAGCCTAGCGTTTTGTTAAGCAGCTGATTCACCAATTGCGGGTTAGCTTGGCCTTTAGAGGCCTTCATGATTTGCCCTACGAAGAATCCGATCAACTTTTTGCGTTTTCCGTCGTCTGCGGCTTGATATTGCGCCACCTGCTCGGGGTTGTTCGCGACAACTTCGTTGATGAGTGCTTCTAAGGCGCCCGAATCACTGACTTGCTTGAGACCGCGTGCTTCAATGATTTGATCAACGTTGCCTTGTGCCTCGCCCTGCCAGAGCGCTTCAAAAACCTGCTTGGCCATTTTGCTCGACAGCGTGTTGTCTTTGATGCGCTCAATCAGATGGCCGAGTTGCTCGGGTTGTATCGGGGCGTCTTGCAGCTTGACTCCGCTTGCATTTAGCTGGCCCAGAAGATCGGTGAGAATCCAGTTCGCCGCCAACTTCGGATCTTTCGCCCGAGAGGTGGTGAGTTCAAAGAATTGAGCAAGCGCTTGGCTATCGCAAAGGGCGCTGGCGTCGTACTCGCCTAGGCCATATTCTGCCTGAAAACGCGCTTTTTTCGCATCGGGTAACTCAGGTAGTGTCGAGGCGATCTCGGCGATGTAGGCATCGCTGAGTTCCACTGGCAGCAGATCAGGATCGGGAAAATAGCGATAGTCGTTGGCAACTTCTTTTGATCGCATGGAACGTGTTTCATCTCGTTCGGCATCATACAGGCGTGTCTCTTGAATAATTACGCCGCCCTCTTCGAGGATGTCGGATTGGCGCTCGATCTCTGACGCAATCGCTCGCTCGACAAAGCGGAACGAATTTACGTTTTTAATTTCTGTGCGTGTGCCGAACTCAGTTGAGCCGGGTTTGCGCAAAGAGAGGTTGATATCGCACCGCATTGACCCCTGCGACATGTCGCCATCTGAAATACCGAGGTAAGTCACCAGTGTATGCAGCGTTTTCAAGTAGGCAACGGCTTCCTCTGCACTACGAATGTCAGGTTCACTCACGATTTCGAGCAGTGGCGTTCCCGCGCGGTTTAAATCGATTCCCGAGGCGTTGGGGATCGCATCGTGCAGAGATTTGCCTGCGTCCTCTTCTAGGTGTGCTCGAGTGATGCCAATGGTCTTCGTGCTGCCGTCAGCAAGTGTCACAGCGAAACTACCGCGGCCCACGATAGGTTGCTCGAACTGACTTATTTGATAGCCTTTAGGTAGATCAGGGTAAAAATAGTTTTTCCGATCAAAAACGGAGCGTTGTCCAATTTCGGCCCCAATCCCCAGTCCAAATAAAACGGCGTAGCGAACTGCCTGCTCATTTAGAACGGGTAGCATTCCTGGCATGGCAAGATCTACCGCACTGGCTTGCGTATTGGGTTCAGCCCCGAATCGGGTTGAGCTGCCCGAAAAAATCTTGGATTCGGTGGCCAGTTGCAGGTGGACCTCAAGCCCGATAACAACCTCCCAGCTCATAATGCACCTCCTGCGAAAACAGGGGCTTTCCGAGTGTGCCAATCGGTTTGTGTTTGATACTGATGTGCCGCGGCAAGGAGTCGGCTTTCATCGAAATGATTGCCGATGAGTTGTAGGCCGATCGGGCGGTGATCGTAAAACCCAGCCGGCATCGACAGTCCTGGAAGCCCTGCGAGATTCACCGCGAGTGTGTATATGTCTTCTAGGTACATCGCGACAGGGTCGCTTGTTTTACTGCCGAGCGCAAAAGCGGGACCGGGTGCCGTCGGCCCTGCAATCAGGTCAACCTGCTTGAACGCTTGCTGAAAATCTTCCGCAATTAAGCGGCGCGCTTTTTGAGCTTGGCCATAATAGGCATCGTAATACCCGCTAGAGAGAGCGTATGTGCCCACCAAGATACGTTTTTTGACCTCTTCGCCAAAAGCTTCGCTTCGGCTTCGGGTGTAGAGATCGTGTAGGTCGGCCGGCGCCTCACAGCGATATCCGTAGCGCACGCCATCGTAGCGGGATAGGTTGGTAGAGGCCTCTGCCGGCGCAATGATGTAATACACGGGTATGGCAAGCTCTGCCTGCTTAAGTTCTATATCGACAAGCACTGCGCCCAAGCGTTCAAGCTCGTGCAGCGCGTTGTGCAGTAGCTCTCGAACCTTTGCATCCAGATCCGCACTGAAATACTGACGTGGCAAGCCGATTCGCAATCCTTTGATATCGTGATTGAGTTGCTCAGAGTAGGGTTCAACGGCTCGATCACTCGAGGTGGAATCTGCTGCGTCAAAACCGGACATCGCCTCCAGCAAAAACGCACAATCTTCGGCTGAGCGTGCCATCGCGCCGCCCTGATCCAATGAAGAGGCATAGGCGATCATACCAAGACGCGATACCCGGCCGTAGGTGGGTTTGATGCCGGTGATCCCGCAAAAAGCGGCAGGCTGTCGAATGGATCCGCCGGTATCCGTGCCGGTTGCTGCGACACACAAGCCGGCCGCCACGGCTGCCGCTGATCCGCCAGACGATCCGCCAGGAACGCAGTTTGTGTCCCAAGGGTTTCTGACCGCGCCGAAATAGCTATTTTCGTTAGATGAGCCCATGGCAAACTCGTCTAAATTGGTCTTGCCTAGGGTCACAGCGCCCACTTCGTCCAGTTTCTGCACTACTGTGGCGTCGTAGGGGGGTACGAAGTTCGCCAGCATCTTTGAGCCGCAGGTTGTGGCAAGGCCCTCAGTACAAAATAGGTCCTTGTGCGCTATGGGTATGCCGGTCAGTGCGCGTGCATTGCCCTTTGACAGCGTCTTGTCGGCCTGCGTCGCTTGTGCAATTGCCCGATCTTCATCGACGCTGATGAATGCCTTGAGTTGGTCATTGTGCGTTTCGATTGAGGATAGGAAGTGCCGTGTGAGCTCAACAGACGAAATCTGCTTTTTTGAGAGCGCATCAGAAAGCTGTTTAATTGACTGCATGTCCATCATTCAATCACCGGTGGCACGACATAGAGACCTTCTTGGGCATCTGGGGCAATTGCCTGAAATGCCTCTCTTGCATTGCTCTCTGTAACCAGATCTTGGCGGAGCCGCTGGTTCTCATCTCGCGGATGAGCCATGGGTTTGACGCTTTCCAGCTCGAGCGCTTGTAGCTGGTCTACCAAGCTCAATATTTCGTTGAAGGCGTGCGTGAGTGACTGGCTGTGCTCTGGGGCGAGTTTCAGTCTCGCCAGCGTCGCTACGTCAGCGAGCTGTTCGGTGGTAACAGACATAGGGGGTGGTTTCCAAACTAACTGAGCATCGCAGTTTATCACAAGGGTCTTCTTGCCGAAAATCATCGGCGTTGGTAGAGTATAGGCCTCAGAAATTGAAACGCGCCAAGCGCGCTTGCGCGTGAGTATGAACGGCAAAAATGAACCGGTTTACTCCTTCGCGAAGGCCTGAGACCGCTCCCTTCGCATCAATGACTACGGAACTAAAAAAATCATGTTTAAACGATTGCGCGGTATGTTTTCAAACGATCTATCGATCGATCTGGGTACCGCAAATACGCTCATCTACGTAAAAGACCAAGGCATTGTATTAAACGAGCCTTCTGTGGTTGCAATTCGGATGCACAATGGTCAAAAGTCGATCGAAGCGGTGGGTACAGAGGCGAAGCGAATGCTGGGCCGAACACCAGGAAATATTACGGCGATTAGACCCCTGAAAGACGGCGTTATTGCCGACTTTCAGGTTACCGAAAAGATGTTGCAACACTTTATCGCAAAAGTACACGAGACCCGTTTTATCCGCCCTAGCCCGCGTGTGTTGGTTTGCGTGCCCTGTATGTCGACGCAGGTAGAGCGTCGTGCGATCCGTGAGAGCGCACTGAGTGCGGGTGCGCGCGATGTGCGTTTGATTGAAGAGCCTATGGCTGCAGCGATAGGCGCGGGGCTCAATGTCGAAGAGGCGACGGGATGTATGGTTGTCGATATCGGTGGTGGAACTACCGAAATTGCCATTATTTCTCTGAACGGTGTCGTCTACAGTGATTCAGTTCGCGTCGGTGGAGATCGATTCGACGAGGCCATCATCGCCCATGTACGTCGCCGTTATGGGAGTTTGATTGGTGACGCGACAGCAGAACGTATTAAGCAGGAGATCGGCTGCGCCTTCCCAGGCGGTGAATTGCGTGAAATTGATGTCCGCGGTCGTAATCTAGCGGAGGGGGTGCCGCGTAGCTTTACTTTGACGAGTGATGAAATCTTAGAGGCTCTGTCTGACCCGCTCCAAATTATCATTCAGGGTGTGAGATCGGCATTGGAGCAGTCTCCGCCTGAATTAGCTGCGGATATTGCTGAATCCGGTGTAGTGTTGACCGGAGGTGGCGCCTTGCTCAGAGATCTGGATAAGTTGATTTCGTCGGAGACGGGGTTGCCGGTGGTGATTTCTGATGATCCCCTCACCTGCGTTGCTAGGGGCGGCGGTATTGCAATGGAACGAATGGATAGACATACACTGGAACTCTTATCGAGTGAATGATTTGGGTGCGAATTGTGCCACGCGAGCCGAATAGGCGGAGGGCAATATCAAACCGTTATTCATAGAAAAATCGCAAGTTGGGATACGCGCTGTTGCTGTCGCTCTGTTACTCCTGGCCTTGTTTTTGATTGATACTCGAACGAGTTGGCTAGGTGACATCCGAACTGCAGGCACCGATCTGGTGTCGAACGTGTACTCACTCGCGGCGGTGCCAAAGAATCTTTGGTCGTCATTAGCGCAGGCGAGCAGAAGCGAAGACGCACTGATCAATCAGATTGAAAAGTTAGAAAGTGAAAATCTGGTTCTTCAAGGGCGCTTGCAGCAAATGGTCGCCCTTCGAGCCGAGAATACTCGCTTGCGAGCCCTATTGAATTCGGCACCAAGAGAACGCAGCGATTTAATGGCTACCGAAATCGTGGGTGTTGCACCGAACCCCAACCGGCAGATAGTAACGATCAACCAAGGCGAGAATGTGCAGGTTTTCATCGGTCAGCCACTGGTTGATGCTGACGGCGTCCTAGGACAAGTCGTCGAGGTTGCCAATAATAGCGCTTATGTACTTCTGATTACCGATCCCACGCATTCGCTACCAGTGCAGTCGGTTAGAAGCTCCGTTCGCGGTGTTGCCGAGGGAACGGGTGCTATGGATCGATTGCAGATTAAGTATCTAGCGACTACGACCGATATCGAAGTTGGCGACATTTTAGTTACTTCGGGGCTCGGCGGGCGATTTCCTATGGGATATCCCGTGGCCAGCGTGACCTCTGTTGAACGACAAGATGGGGAGCGTTTTGCTACTGTTTGGGCTGAACCGCTAGCCCAAATGAGTAAAGCCCGATACACGCTTCTGGTCTTCCCTGAAGATTCAGCGCCAGCACGCGCCCGTTCTGCACCCTAGGAGGCGAGCTTGTTGCGCGATGCGGTAGTGGTTGCCTTCACCCTTGTCATGGGGCTGCTGCTCACTCTCTGGTTGCAGGCACTGGTCGGCCTGTCACAGCTGGTTGACTGGCTCGCACTGATTATTCTTTATTGGGTTATTGCGCTTCCCATGCGGGTCGGTTTGATCTACACCATCGCGTCGGGTTTTGCACTTGATCTCATGACAACAGCACCGTTTGGCTACCATGCGCTCGTGCTTGTTGTCGTGTGCGTATTTGGGCAGATGATTTCGCTTAGGATGCGTAAGATGGATTTATTCTCCCAATGCGCTCTGGTCTTTTTGATTGTAGGACTCGCGCATTTCGTCGACGCTACACTCGCGACCTTTAGCGGGTTTGCGGAAACTGCGACATCGCCTTTGTTGACGGCATTTTTCAGCGCCTGTTTTTGGCCTATCGTTCTCGTAGCGCTCAGATTTTTGCGCCGCAGTCAAGGTATGACCGAATGGTGATTTTAGCTTCTCAGTCACCTCGTCGCCGCGCTTTGTTAGCGAGATTGGTCGAAAAGTTTGACGTGGTGCCTGCAGATATTGACGAGCGGCGTAATGAGGGCGAGCTACCTCGAGATTATGTACTTCGATTGGCCTTGGGCAAAGCATCAAAGGTGCAAAAGAAGTATCCTCACGCAACGATAATTGGAGCCGACACGACGGTTGCTTTAGATTCAGACTGTTTGCAGCAACCCTCGGATGCAGCGGAGGCAATTGAGATGCTGGAGCGCTTGAGTGGCCGGACGCACCGAGTTTTCACTGGGGTCGCAGTGCTGAATGACCGTTGTCGGTTGACCGAGCAGTTTGTAACTAAAGTACGATTTATGTGTCTAACTCGAGCACTGATCGAGGAATACGTCGCAAGCGGAGAGCCTTTTGGTAAGGCCGGCGCCTACGCCCTGCAAGGTTTGGGCGATATTCTGGTTGATTCGGTGAGTGGATCGGTCAGTAATGTTATCGGTTTGCCATTGCGCGGAACTATGCAGATGTTAATGAAGGCGGGCGAACCGCTCAAATTGGCATCTGTAGATGAATCTTAAGTTGTGTAGAACCTATGGTTGAGCAAAAAGACACACACTTCTTTGCCCTTTTAAGCCGTGCGTTATGGCGCATGATTGTGGGGCTCATTGTATTTTTAGCGATCTATGTCAGCTTGGGCCGTTTGCTCGCAGCAAACTTCGATTACTTTGGCGGCATGATTGCCAACAGGATCGATGGGGCGCTGCCGCTGACTGTGGCGGTCGAGCGAACGTCCTTACGTTGGCAGAGTTTATCGCCTATCTTGGTGCTTCAGAATGTCGAGATTACCTCGATCAAGTCGGGCTATGTTGCCAACATGATACGTTTCGAGTCAGCCGATTTAAAACTAAATGTATTCGAAACTTTACGAAATAGAGTGCCTGCTTTTGATTTGCTGATTGTTAAAGATATGGCGCTCGACCTCGCATTGCCAAGAACGAGGTCTCCGCGCGTAAGTACGTCTTTTAAGTCGTTTACGAGCGCGCTATCCGATGTTTTTGAGCCGGTGTTAAGCAAGACGCGTCGAGTGCTTGTTGATTCAGCCGACCTGCGTTTAAGCGATGGCGCATGGTCGTATGAAACAGCTCTCAATTTTGATTACTGGCGAGAGGGCAGTGAGCGTCAGCTTATTCTCACGCTCAGAGATCGAGAAGGGGGCGGTCTTGAATTCAGAGCGTCGGGTTTGGGCAACCCTTTGAAGTCGGAAGAGTTTGAGGGTGTAGGTTATTTAGATCTCAGTGTTAATTCAGCTGTTTTACCCACGAAAACTCAACGACTTCCTGATTGGCTTGAGTTGGAGTCAGGTGAAGTAGGCCTTGAGCTATTTTGGCAGGCTCAGCCTTCCGATTGGCGAATGGGTGGAGAGTGGTTTATCAACAGTGTGAGCCCTATTGTTGCCAATGAGTCGATCAAGGTCCCGGCGGCGATGGGCGGGCGTTTTCGTTTTGACACAGATTGGCGGGATTCACGGTTGAGCCTAACGGAGCAGACTATCGAGGTCGATACACAGACCTTCGGATTGCCGGATTTGCGAGTGGATTGGGTTGCGGATACCGTAAGTGTCAGTTCAGCGTTGATTGATATCGCGGCGGTTGCGGAACTGATAACGGCTATCAGCGCTGACACAACAGGGGCTCTGCTCGACGAGGTAAACCCGAGAGGGCAGGTCAAAAATCTTAAGTTGAGACAGTTCGGGGATGGACGTAGAGAGGTGGTTGCCGACCTAACGGACGTTGCTCTCGAGGGGAGTGTCAAGCGTGTCGGTGTGACCGGGTTGTCGGGTCGGTTGTGGGCGCGGGATAACGATGTGCTCGTTAAGGCTGAAACGCCTCGGCTCACTTTAGATATTCAAAGTGTCTATGATCAAGCGCTCGTTCTGGATAACCCTCAGGCGCTTCTTCACATCAAGGTGACGCCGGATGCCGTGCGCATCGTAGGCAAAGATATAGAAGCGCGAGCCGCCTTGGGCAAAGTGTACGGGAATCTCAAGTTAGAGCTGCCGCTCTCTCCCAGTACTTTCGAACCTGAAATGGTATTGATGTTGAGTGCACCCGAGGCTCTAATTGGTGCGCGTAACACTGTGATTCCAAAGACCATTCCTGAGTCTCTTCAGACCTGGCTCGATCGGAGTATAGTCTCCGGCGGGGTTTATGACGCTGGATTTTTTTACCGCGGTTCTCTTGTGAAGGAAAGCCGTGAATCAAGGTCCATTGGCTTGACGGCGAGGCTGGAAGATACCGAGCTACGCTTTTTGCTGGACTGGCCAAATTTGACTGCTATTTCGGGTTCGCTCATTCTCGACGACGAAGAGACCAGCGTTTGGGTGGACCGGGGCTCGTTTCCCGCCACGCAAGTTTACGACACGAGTGTCGAGGTTTGGCTTGATCAAAACAGACTGCCGTTTTTGGCCGCGTCTGCGGCTCTGAAAGGGCCATTTGAGGGATTACTTGCGGATCTCCGTGCTTCGCCTCTCTTGCGGTATATTCCCGCCGACACACTCGGCTGGGCAATCCAGGGTGAGCAACAAGCGGACTTGGATATTCAAACACCACTGACCGGCGTGGGGGTTGTGCCGCAAGTCTCTTTTCAAGCGCAGTTTTCAGGCGTGAGTTTGAATCCATTAGAGGGGATTCACATACATGATTTGAATGGCCTGTTATCTTACTCTACAGCGGAAGGTTTTTTTGCTGATGAGCTGGTGGGCGTGTTGTGGGAACAGCCACTGCGGGCCCGCATTACCTCCGATGTGAGCAATCCGCTACTAACCCGAATCGATGTTGCTGGTACGCTGCCAGGGCGAGAATTGTCTCAGCTCTTGAATCTACCGTCGATGGAGTGGCTACAAGGTGCGAGCACCGTCCAAGCCGCTCTGAATCTGGGGCAAGATAAGGCGAATCTCTCGATTGCATCGAGTCTTGAGGGTATCTCGATCCACTTGCCTTATCCTGCTAAAAAATCGGCCGAGGAGATTTGGAATTCCGCGATCGACATAAATTTGGCCGATCATGATAAGGGGTTCTCTGGTGATATCAAGGATCAATTCAGTGTTTCTGGTCGTTTGAATCCAGACCGCTTTGGCGTGAGTCTCGGTATTGGCGCGCAGCCGCTAGAAGTTGAGTCTGCCGCGTTTATCGTGACGGGATCGCTCGACACATTGGATTTAGATTCATGGCAATCCTCTCTGCCTTCATCAGAGGGGACTTCAAAATGGGTATATGATGCGCGCGCCATGGAGTTTATCCAACTTCGCTATCTCGATAGAGAGATTGAGAACGTGCTAGTGGATGCACGTGCTGAGGGTGATCAGTGGTTTGTAGCAGCAAAGGCAGATTGGTTAGATGCTGCGCTGACCGTTATGGAGGGTAAGCCATGGCAATTGCGTGTGGAAGACCTGAATTTGACTCAGGCATTGACTGTGCTGAATGGGAATCTACAAACTGATACGGTGCTTTCACTGAATGATGTGCCTGAGCTTGACCTGGACATCCGTAGGATTCGCGAGCAAGAACGATTGATCGGCGGCGGAATCTTGCAGTTTCGTCCGGCGTCGACGCTTTCTGATGAGCACAGCGCTCGCATTTTGAGTGGGAATTGGCGAGGCTTGACGGTGGACTCTGAGAAGCCCATAAGGCTCGTTTGGGATGCTGAAGAGCCCGTATTGACGCAAGTCTCTGGTGGCTTGACGCTCGACAACATGGGCGACATCTTGGAGAGTTATGGCTACGAACCGTTTATCGAGACACGCTCAGGCGCTATCGATTTCTCGTTGCGTTGGCCGGGAGGGCCTGAAGCATTTGGCTTTGCCGGTACTGAAGGCGCTTTGCAGGTTCGGCTAAGGAAAGGGAAGTTTACCAAAGCGTCTGCGGGGGCTCGCGGCGCACTTAGAGTAGTCACTATTCTGAATTTTGCGGACATCATAAACCGCCTGAGTTTGAGTCAGCTGTTTGAAAGCGGTGTGCCCTTTGATGATCTCGAACTGCAAGCGAATACGTCTTTGGGTTTGATCGAGGTTTCAACTTTGTCGGTGCAAAGCAGTGCCAGTCATTTTCAGTTCGGCGGACGGGCAAACCTGCTAGACGAGTCTTTGGATGGCGATTTGATTGCGACATTGCCGGTGGCGAATAATTTACCCTGGCTCGCTGCTTTAACAGGCGGTCTACCAGCGGCTGCAGGCGTGTACGTCATAAGTAAAATTTTTGAAAAGCAGGTGGATAAATTCTCGAGTGCCGTGTACCGAGTATCGGGAACTTGGCAAGAGCCTGTTCTTAAATTTGATCGCTTGTTTGACACCAAGCCGCGGGTGCAGAAGTCTAACTCTAGTGTCCCCGCAACCGCACTCGAATCAAAGCCCGAGTCCGAGACTGATTCTGAACCCAGGGATGAACTGGAAACTGATTCTAGCTATATGGCCGAGCCAGCCCCTAGTGAGGTGTTAGGTCAGGAGGAAGCCGAGGCACCCCCTGGACCTTAGTGCGCTTTATTTGTTCAGGCTGCCGATATAGCCGTAAAAATCGCTTTATAGAGTTTGCGGAACGCGGCCGGAGGCGCATTTTTACTCGCCTCTTTTTGACTTTGTTGCCACAGCGCTCGCAACTGAGTTCGTTCAGCGGCAGGGTACTCCCCTATAAACTGATCGATCGCCGACATGCCTTCAGACACAATGTTCGCGCGCCAGCGTTCGGCTAGGTGATGTCGTTCTGTTGCCTCTTGATCATTCTCGTGTTGGCGATTTAGCGCGGCGACAATGGGGTCGACATCTATGGCTCGTAAACGTTTACCCAGGAATTGAATCTGTCTTTTCCGCCCACTGTTTGCCGTAATACGACGTGCCAATTCAATGCCCTCCGCAAGGACATCATCATCGATCGGGATTTGATCCAATCGTTTCTGTGGTAGTTCGACCAGCTCGCGGGCCAAATCAACCAAGCTGGCGAGCTGCCGCTTCACCTCGCTTTTACTGGGACGGTCGTCCCATTCGTCCCATTCGTCATCCATAAAGTACGGTTGCCAAGCCAAGGAAAGAAAGAAAACCAACAACGTCGGTTACGGTTGTGAGTATGACACCTCCGGCCAGCGCTGGGTCGATGTCAATTCGGTTGAGGAATAGTGGCAGCAGGGCTCCAACTAAGGCCGCGGTAATCAAATTGATTACGATCGCGATGGCGAATACCACAGATAGAGTCCAATCATTGAACCAAACGGAAGCGGCGACCCCCACGACCGATGCCCAAAGCAAGCCATTAAGTAGGCCGACCGCCAGCTCGCGATTGACGAGCCAAGATTGGTTCGATGGCGTAATTTGGCCGACGGCGATGCCCCTAACAAGCACGGTGAGCGTCTGAGTGCCAGCGATTCCGCCCATAGAGGCGACGATCGGCATCAGAACGGCAAGTGCAACCACTTTCTCAATGGTATCTTGGAATAGATTGATAACTCCGGCGGCAACAAATGCCGTTACCAAGTTAATCCCGAGCCAGACCGCCCGACGCGGTGTTGTCTTGAAAATGGGCGCGAAGATGTCTTGTTCTTCATCAAGACCCGCCATGGACATGAATGAGTGATCGGCGTCCTCTCTAATTACATCGACTACGTCGTCAATGGTGATTCGCCCCAATAGCTTTCGATTTTCATCGACAACCGGCGCTGAGACCCAGTCGTTACGTTCGAAGAGTCGAGCCACTTCCGTGTCTGTCATCAGCGCGGGGATGGGGTCGATATCCGTCACCATCATCTCGCGGACCGAGGCTGAAGGGTCAGCTACTAATAACGTTCGAAGTGGCAGTAAGCCAATGTATTGATCGTTGTTGTTTACCACGATCAAGCTGTCGGTCATCGAGGGGATTTCACTGTGTCGCCGCAAGTAACGAAGTACGACGTCCATGGTAACGCGCGCGCGAATGGTGATCGCATCGGTCGTCATCAACCCCCCGGCTGTGTCTTCGGGGTAGGTGAGAACACGCTCGATACGAGCGCGGTCTTGTTGGTCCATTGACTCCAGGACTTCTCTAGTCACGGCGCCCGGGAGTTGTTGGAGGATGTCGGCGATATCGTCGTCCGCCATCCCCTCTGTCATCGAGGCTACTTCACTGGCATCCATCTCAGAGAGGAACTGAGCTTGCAGTTCTTCGCTGAGCTCGCCGATAACCTCACCTTCGATTTCGGTGTCGACAAGTTGCCACAGGATGCTTCGTAACTTGGGGGTAGATGATTCAAGTAGATGTGCCACATCGGCGGGCGGCATGTCGTTCAGCATGCTGCTGACATCCGCTATGCGCGCGCTATCGCTCGAGCTCAAAAGCGACTCGAGCTTGTCATGCGCAATGTGGCTAAGTTTCGACGTCATCCCGATGAAGCTCCCCCTCTGACGGGGCATAGGATACCAGAAACGGACTTTCGGGGCTGTTCTATTTTAATTTTGGCGTGCGATTACTCGGCTTCGTCGAAGCGATTATTGATTAGGCTGCTCAGTGCTTCCCATGCTTCCTTTTCGTCTCGCCCCTCGATTTCAATCGCCAATTCGGTGCCTTTTGCGGCCGCGAGCATCATAACCGACATGATACTTTTTCCGTCAACTAAGGGGCCACCTGATTTGCCAACTCGGATGGATGAGCCATAATGGCCTGTACAAGCGATAAACTTTGCCGCGGCTCGAGCGTGCAACCCCAATTTGTTTATGATGGTAATATTTTCTTTAATCATGCCGGTCTCACTCGTCCCGAGATATTAGCTCTCGGTGGCGTACGTGTAGGTTGCCTCGACTTTCTTTAAAATATTCATATAGCTGCTGTGCCATAAATACGGAGCGATGCTGCCCGCCAGTGCAACCGATCGCAATGGTGACATAGCTTCTATTGCTCTCACTGTAAGAAGGTAACCAGGTTTCAATGAACCGCTTTATATCGCCGAATAAGGCGTGCGTTTGCTCCTGTTGCTGAAGAAACTCTATCACGCTCGCATCGGTCCCATTCAGAATTCTGAGTTCTTTAATCCAATGCGGGTTTGGCAACATTCGAACATCAAACACTAGGTCGGCGTCAGAGGGTATGCCCTTTTTGAAGCCAAAAGATTGAAACAGGATCGACAGATCGCCTTTTTTGGCGCCCAGCAGTCGCTGTCTGATTGCGTCTCTCAGTTCGTAGATCGTCATATCACTGGTATCAATAACGATTGATGCGGCCCCCAATATGGGTTCAAGAAGTTGGCGCTCTTTGCCGATCGCGTCTGAGAGCGTGGTCGTTTTATCTGTTAGAGGATGCTTGCGGCGCGTTTCGCTGTAACGCGTGATTAATATGGGATCGAGCGCGTCGAGATATAAGATGCTGCCGCCGGTGCGTTCCGGTATCGATTTCAATAGGGGCGCGAGATCTCCCATGTTGGTCCATGCATTGCGTGAGTCGACGCATACCGCGACGCCGCGGTAGTGATTGAAATGCGGGCGTTCGATTTCCTGCAACAAGTTTTTGAGGAGTCCCAAGGGTAGGTTATCGATGCAGTAAAAGCCCTCGTCTTCAAGCAGGTGCAGGGCGGTACTCTTGCCGGAGCCAGAGCGCCCACTGATAATGACTAAAGGCCGCTGCATCAGTTATCTTGCTCCCACTCAAGTAAAACCAGTCTTAAATCTTCTTTTGATCGTGCCTTCCTGACAGCGCTGCAGAACTCGCTCTCGTTAAATAAGCTGGCGAGTTTTGCCAAGGCGTTTAAGTGCTCTTGTTGTTCGTCCTCTGGGACTAATAGCGCGAACACGATATCAACTGGCTGGTTGTCTGGTGCTTCAAAGTCAATAGGATGGTCGAGGGTGAGCATGACCCCCACTATTTTACTCACGTTTTCTACGCGACAGTGTGGTATAGCAATACCATGGCCGAGACCGGTGCTGCCCATCTTTTCGCGTGCTAGAAGTCGACTGAAGACAGACCGAGAACTCAAATCAGGAAAATCGGAGTTAACTCGCTCTGAGATGATCTCAAACAGACGTTTCTTGCTGCTCACCGACACCTGAGTGTCGGTGCGCATATCGCTTAACAGTTGAACGAGTGAAACACTCATCGGCGTATTAATGCCTCCGGCCTTTTTCTTTGTGCTTGATGACTTGACGATCGAGTTTATCTGCTAATTGGTCTATCGCTGCATACATGTCTTCGGCTTCTGACGCGGCAAACAGATCGGCTCCAGCGACGTGGATCGATGCCTCAGCCTTGTGCGTTGCTTTTTCAACGATAAGAGTCACTTCGGCTTTGGTAATGTGATCACTGTGGCGCTCGAGACGCTCAAATTTGTTATTCACATAGTCGCGAAGCGCATCCGAAACGTCGACATGGTGACCGCTGATAGTAAGTTGCATAAAGACTCCTTAATCATGCTTTACGTGTGAAGGGGTTACCCCCGTCTTGATACTAACTCAAACGAGTCGCTTGCGCTCGTTCGAAGGCGGTATATGCAGCACATCACGATATTTAGCGATCGTGCGCCGCGCTACCGTGATGCCTTCATCCGCTAAAAGGGTCACAATTTTTGCATCACTCAAGGGCTTTCGTGAGTCTTCTTCGGCGACCAATCGCTTTATTAAAGCGCGTATGGCGGTAGAGGAGTGCTCACTGCCGTCATCATTGCTCACATGGCTTGAAAAAAAGTATTTCAACTCGAAAACCCCGCGAGGGGTATGCATATATTTGTTGGTTGTCGCTCGAGAGATGGTGGACTCATGCATGTCTACTTGCTCTGCAATCTCACTCAAAATCAGCGGCCGCATCGCAATTTCTCCTTGTTCAAGAAAACCGCGCTGATGCTCCACAATTTTGCTTGCCACTTTCATGAGCGTTTCGTTGCGACTTAAGAGACTTTTCAAAAACCAGCGTGCTTCCTGCAGGTTGTCTCTTAAGTAATTGTTTTGATCGCTATTGTCAGAGCGCTGAATCAAGCCGGCGTACGTTTCATTAATTCTGAGTCGAGGTGCTATATCGGGGTTTAATTCAACCACCCAGCGGTCTTGTTGCTTGCTGACAAATACGTCTGGTATCGCGTATTCAGTTGAAGCGGAATAGAATGTGTGTCCTGGGTTTGGGTCCAGTGTTTGTATCAGACCGATCGCTTCTTTCAGTTCGTCCTCATTGAGACGGGCGCGCCGCAGTATCTGTTTGTAATCACCCGATCCAAACTGGCTCATGTAGCGAGTCAGCAGTAGGTAGGCTGTTTCTCGATGAAGCGTGTCGGGTGGAAGTTGCTTCAGCTGAAGTAAGAGACATTCCTGTAAGTCCTTGGCAAAGACACCGGTTGGCTCAAATTGCTGCAGTCCGTGCAGAACGGCCACGACCTCATCGAAGTCAATGTCGGCTTCGTCCACCAGTACTTCATGGATTTCCTCTAAATCTGCAGTGAGTCGCCCGTTGTCGTCTGTGTAGTCGATAATGGTGACGCCAATCATCCGGTCGATCTCGGACCAGCGCGTTAGATTGAGTTGCCACAGCAGATGTTCCTGTAAGGTGGTTTCAGCGCTACCTTGTTGGTTGTAGTCAAATTCGATGGTGTCTTCGGAGGGTGGCGATGCAGGTGCTGAGGCTGATGGCAACAGATCATCCCACTGAGTGTCTACCGGGAGTTCTTCGGGGATCGCTGAGTCCCAGTTATCCGTGCCTGACGGAGTCTCGGCTGCGGCGTCTTCTAGGTTATCTAGCGGCCCTTCTGAATTGCTTTTTAGAGCGATTGTTTCGGCATCTTCGAATTCCTCTTCCATCTCAAGCAGCGGGTTTGAGTCCAATGCTTGCTGGATTTCCAGCTGCAGGTCGAGAGTCGAGAGTTGCAACAGTTTGATCGCCTGCTGAAGTTGAGGCGTCATAGTCAGCTGTTGGCTGAGCTTTAACTGTAGCGACTGTTTCATGCCAAGATTCCGCTTTTTGACAATAGCAGTGTAGCCTTTAATACCGTCTTTCTACAAGCTTTGGCGCATTTTTTGCTAGCCAGTGCGGCCTTCGGTGAGGGTATTTTGCCGACAGGCTATTTTCGTTCTTGAAAACCTGTG
Source organism: Gammaproteobacteria bacterium (assembly GCA_030427335.1). Lineage (GTDB taxonomy): Bacteria > Pseudomonadota > Gammaproteobacteria > Pseudomonadales > Halieaceae > Aequoribacter. The sequence goes on from JAUHWV010000005.1 coordinate 27,703, forward strand.
GTGAGCTTTTTTGAGAGCAATCTGGCACTACAAACTGAAATGTTCACCTAGGTAAATGTCGCGCACTCTTTGGTTGCCTAGAATGTCCTCTGTTTGCCCTTTAGCGATGATGTGTCCTTCGCCCACGATGAAGGCAGTGTCGCATAAATCAAGCGTCTCTCGCACATTGTGATCGGTGATCAAAACACCGATATTACGCTGTGCAACGTGTCGGACAATCGCTTTAATATCGTTAACAGATATGGGATCAACACCGGCGAAGGGCTCATCAAGCAAAACAAACTTTGGTTCCAGTGCAAGCGCTCTGGCGATCTCGACGCGCCGCCGCTCTCCCCCTGATAATGCCTGTCCGAGGGTGTCTTGGACATGGCCGAGGCGGAATTCTTCAAGCAATTGGTTGCACAGGAACTGGCGTGCTTTGGCGCCCAGATCTTTGCGAGTTTCGATCATGGCTAGAATATTATCGCGCACAGACATGCGCCGAAATACAGAGGCCTCTTGCGGTAAATAACCCAGGCCTGCATGGGCGCGCTCGTGCAGTGAGAGATTAGTTATATCCATGCCGTCTATGGATACACGGCCTCCGTCAGCTGGTACGATACCTACAATCATGTAAAAACAGGTTGTTTTGCCTGCCCCGTTAGGGCCCAGTAAACCGACGATCTGCCCGCTCGCTATATCCAGAGACACGTCTTTTACGACCGGTCTGCCCTTATAGGATTTTGCGAGATTTTGTGCGATTAATTGGGTCACGGCTCAAGGCTCTTGTGTCTTAGCAGGGATAACGACTTCCACCCGCTCGGGTGTCTTGGTGGAATCTTGCCCTGCCTGCACCCTTTTTTCATCAATAAAATACTCAATGATTGGGCCGCTGATCAAGGAATCGCCCCGTACAATTTTTGCTTGATCCTGAAGCACCACCGTCCGCTTGCGTTCGGCAAATTTGATTGTTAAGGCCTCGGCGTCAAGCGCCGGTTCGTTCGCATACGCAGGTTGGGTGAAGGTAGCGGGAGTGCCAACGGCCTTGATATGCGTATCGCCGCCATCGGATTGATGAATCTCCAGTTCATCTGCCGTGATGGTTATATCGCCCTGAAGTAACTCCACGGAGCCCCAATATTTGGTTACGCCCTCCAGTTCCGAGCGTGAGGCGTGATCTGCGCTGATTTTAATCGGTTGATCGGCTTGGCCGAGGGCGCTTACTACCCATGAGACGCCCAGTAGAAAGCCTATAAAGTGTCGGGCTCTACTTGTTTGAGTTGCTCGGTACATACGTTGAATTCACTTCGCTTAGAAATTCAAAAATTTGTTTGTTTAAGTCTGCCTTCAGGCCTTTCGCCTGCGTTTGGCCCCTGTGTTGCTTTAGTTCGACCGCGGAATTCGTTTGCGCAATATCCGTGCGCAGATCAAGCTCGAGCGTCTCGCTCGAAAGTTGCAAGTCGTTCTTGTCGTGTGTCAGAAGCACATTGCCTTCCAGCCGAACCTGTTGACTGGCTTGATTGATGTAGCCTCGGTCGGCACGCACACTCCAGCTTTCATCTATCTTTATGGTTCTTGCTACTTTAGGGAGATCCAGCTCGGCCAGTTCTCTGCCGGAGTAATATCGAACCTCAGCTGCGGCGATGCTATCTAGAGCTTTGCCTTTCGTGTCGAACCGAACTATCTCACTGTCATGAAGATAGGTTTGCAAAATATCCGTTTCGCTCGCCCTGGGTGCCTCTAACTCGACCGGATTCTGTGTGAATTGCCACGCCAGCGCGGCCAGAGCGCATAGAATGATGGTCTGTATGCGCTTGCGAGGCATCAATCGAGTTGCTCTACCAAATGCGACCAGAGGTCAAGGGATTTCAACCACGCTTCGCAGAGTTCGCGAACGGCGCCTTCGCCTCCATTCGACTCGCTTTGCCAATCGGCTACGGCGATCACATCCGCGGCACCATTGCCAACTGTGGCGCCCAGTCCAGCGGCCATGATAGCTTTGCGGTCGGGTAGATCGTCGCCCATATACGCGACTTCGCTTAAATCGATATTGAGCTGCGAACAAAACTCGTTTAGTGCTGTGAGTTTATCCTCACGACCTTGGATAACATGCGCAATGCCCAATTCCTTGGCGCGTCTCGTCACGATCTTGGAACATCGTCCTGTGATGATTCCCACCACGATACCGGCGCTTTGTAATAACTTAATACCCAGACCGTCTCGTATGCTGAAGGTTTTTAATTCTTCGCCCTGATTGCCGTAATACAGGCGGCCATCACTCAAGACACCGTCTACATCCAGCGCTAAGGCTTTGAGTCCTGCAAAAGCGCTCATGCAATGCCCTCTCGAAGGAGGTCCATTAAGTGAATGACACCTTGGGTGTGGTGACCGTCAGCGACGACCACAGCAGAAATTTTATGGGTCTCCATTATATTGAGTGCCTCGGCCGCGAGGTGGTTCTTCTCAATGGTTTTGGCCCCTGTCGTCATAACATCGGCTATTTGGGTTGATGTTATATCCAGCCCCTTATCCAGGGTCCTCCGGAGGTCTCCATCGGTAAATATGCCGAGCAACTGGTTTTGCGCGTCGACAACGGTAGTCATTCCTAAACCCTTCTGGCTGATTTCAAGTAGGGCGTTTATCAAGGGGGTATCTGACAGGACGCGCGGGACAAGCGGGCCGCTTCGCATGACGTCGGCGACTTTGAGCAAAAGTTTGCGTCCCAGTTTGCCGCCGGGATGCGAAAAAGCAAAGTCTTCTGCCGTGAATCCGCGGGCTTCGAGCAAGGCAATTGCGAGCGCATCACCCATAACCAGTGCGGTCGTGGTGCTCGATGTGGGCGCCAAGTCAAGCGGGCAGGCCTCGGTGGTAACACCAGTGTTTAAGTGCGCGTCGGCCGCTTCCGCAAGAGCTGACTCTGGATTGCCGGTCATTGCGATAAGAGGCACTCGCAAACGTTTCAGCAGTGGCAAGAGTGTCACGATCTCCGCTGCTGTTCCACTGTTTGACAGTGCAACCACCACATCTTTCGATGTGATCATGCCCATATCGCCATGGCTCGCTTCACCGGGATGCACGAAATGCGCAGGCGTACCCGTGCTTGCCAGAGTAGCGGCTATTTTTCGTGCAATATGGCCGGACTTACCCATGCCAGTAACGATGACACGCCCCTCAGTGGCAAGCATGAGCTCACATGCATGTGGGAATTGATCGTCTAGGCGGTCAACCAGACTAGAGACCGCCTCGGCCTCCATTTCAAAAGTACGTTTGGCAGCCAGCAGAGCGGCCTGGTGGTCCAAAGTCATTATGGTGACTTACCTCGTGGCTTGAATTAGTACAGTGTAGTAGCAAACAGCGCAGATAAGCAAAGTAAGGCCCCAAAGTCGGCCTAATCTGGCTTGGGACGCTCGTTTCTTGGCCAAGCTGTGCGCGCTGTACATCGCAACACCCAGTAGAAGCGTTAACGCAAACATGACGGGGTAGTCACGCGTGGTGACGCTCTGATCGAGTACTAGCGTACTGAGTAGCCCGGGAACGGGGAGTACCGCAAGAAGGTTGAAGAGATTGGAACCGAGTACGTTGCCAAGCGCTATTTCTGCGTGGCCTTTTTTGGCGCTCATAACCGAAGCGGCCAGTTCAGGTAGGCTGGTTCCTATTGCAATAATGGTGAGTCCGATGATCAACTCAGAGACTCCCATGCTTTGCGCAATGTTCACGGCACCCCAAACAAGAAGCCTCGAGCTGGCAACTAACAGAATTAATCCGCCAACAAATCGGAGCCAGGGGTGGGTTGCGGTGTTCCCCCCGAGTGATTCTTGTTCCACCTCATCACGTAAGGCTCTGTCGCGACTCTCATCTCGAATCATTTTGGTGAGGATCAGAACGAGCGCTGATACGAGTATGATGCCATCGAGACGAGATAACTCATCATTGATTACCACGAGCGCGCCCAACAAGGTAACTCCGAGGAGGATCGGCATCTCTTTTTTTACGTAGCTCTCTTGTAGGTATAGGGGAGCGACGAGGAGTGTTGCGCCGAGAACAACGCCAATATTGGCTATGTTAGAACCGATGGCGTTACCCACAGCGAGATTGCCCGCGTTATCGAGCGCCGCGATGATTGATACAACAATTTCAGGCGCAGATGTACCGATTGAGACAATGGTCATACCAATGATAATTTGCGAAACGCCGAGCGCGCGAGCAATCGCTGCGGCACCCTCTACAAATTGGTCGGAACTCCATATGAGGATTAGGAATCCAACAAGAACAGCGACAATGCTCAGAAACATTTAATCAAGGCCTAAAAAGGAGTTGCTATAATTCGCGCAGAGCGTTGTGAATTTGGGTATACTCGCGCCCCACTTGGTGCGCATTATACAGCCATTCTGACTGAAACGAAGCCAGAAGACTCGAACAATAGGAGGCTCCGCATGCAATCTGTGAAGCGAAAAGCAGGAAATTGGGTTGTGGCATTATTACTTGCCCTATCATTCAATGTGACAGCACAGGAAACGGCCCTGACCGCCTATGAGACGGTGGCGGCAACCACAGAGCGGGTGATGGTTGTGCTTAAGGACGCCGAGTCTTACGCCGATAAAGAACCCCAGCGGTACTATGATGCACTACGTGTCGTTATGGATGATGTAGTGGATTACCGAGGTTTTGCTCGCGGCGTTATGGGTCCGTTTGCCTCGAAACAATACTACGATTCACTATCAGACGAAGGCAAAGCGAATCTGCGCCAGCAGCTAGAGGATTTCACGGCGGTCATGCGTGAGAACCTGATTGAAACGTATGCGAAGGGTCTGATTGCGTTTGCGAAGGCGGATATTGAGGTCGTTAAACCCGACGCAGACGCTTCTCGAAGGGCCTCTATTGTGCAGCGGATCAAACGTGACTCAGATGATCCCTACACGGTGCTCTACCAGATGGGGCAAAATCGCGATGGTTCGTGGCAGCTTCGTAATGTCATTATTGAAGATGTCAATCTCGGAGAGATATACCGTAGCCAATTCGACTCTGCCGCTAAGCGTATTGCGAAGGACGCAAGTTGCGCTGATGGCGATATGGCATGTATCGCAGAGGTCATCACTACCGTTATAACGACTTGGGGTCAGGAGGCATAAATTGGACATTGCGACGTTAGAGAGCATCGTGCGCTCAGGTCTGAGTGACTGCGACGTGAGTGTGAGCGAGCAGGGCGGACATTACACGGTGACGGCAATAGGCGACTGTTTTGAAGGTTTGAGGCCAGTGAAACGACAACAGCTTGTGTATGCTACCCTTGCCGAGCTGATTTCTTCTGGGGCTATTCATGCGGTCAATATCCGAGCCATGACCCCATCTGAATCAGCTGCATCTAAGTAGCGGCGCGAGGCGATCGGAGTGGATAAACTCTTAATCAGAGGCGGCCGGCCTTTACACGGAGAGTTACGTGTATCGGGAGCCAAAAACGCAGCTCTGCCGATATTGGCAGCGACTTTGCTCGCCAGTCGCCCTGTTGTGGTGAGAAATCTACCACACTTGCATGACGTCACGACCATGATCGAACTACTGGGCTGTTTAGGGGTGCAGGTCATTGTCGACGAGCGTTTGGGTGTTGAAGTCGATGCGAGCACGATCACAAACTTCCAAGCCGATTATGAATTGGTAAAGACCATGCGCGCATCGATACTGGTGTTAGGGCCGCTGGTCGCGAGATTCGGGGAGGCACACGTATCCTTCCCTGGTGGTTGTGCGATTGGAAGTCGCCCCGTCGACTTGCACTTAAAAGGTCTTGAAGCCATGGGGGCTCGTATTGAAGTCGAGGGCGGATACATTCACGCGTACAGTGACGGCCGACTCCACGGTGCGCATATCGTCATGGAAACAGTGACGGTGGGTGGTACTGAAAATTTGCTAATGGCTGCAGTGCTGGCCGACGGGCAAACGATACTCGATAACGCCGCGCGCGAGCCGGAAGTCGTTGATCTTGCGAACTGCCTTATTGCCATGGGGGCGGATATCAGTGGGCATGGAACCGATCGAATTGTGGTCAATGGGGTCAGTGATCTTCATTCATGCGAATATGCGGTTATGCCGGATCGCATCGAAAGCGGTACCTACTTGGTCGCTGCGGCAGCGACCGGAGGATCTATCGTGCTGCGTGGAGCGGCACCGGATTCGATGGATGCAATTCTGCAAAAGCTAAAAGAAACAGGCGCTGCAATAGAGATTGACGGCGATACAATTCGCCTCGACATGCAGGGGCGACGTCCTTTGCCTGTTAATATCAAAACGGCGCCGTATCCTGGTTTCCCAACCGATATGCAGGCTCAATTCACGGCTCTCAATACCATTGCCGATGGTGCCTCTTCTGTCGTCGAAACGGTCTTTGAGAACCGCTTAATACAAACGCACGAAATGAATCGAATGGGCGCGAAGATTAAGATTGAAGGCAATACTGCCTTCATTCAAGGGCAGGCCTCATTGACCGGGGCTCCCGTTATGGCAAGTGATCTTCGTGCTTCTGCGAGTCTGGTCATCGCGGGTTTGGTCGCCCAAGGGGAGACGCTGGTTGACCGGATTTACCATATTGATCGCGGTTACGAGTGTATAGAGGAAAGAATGCAGTCACTGGGCGCTGATATTCGCCGCGTGAGCTAGGAAAAGAGTATGTTAACGATAGCGCTGACTAAAGGGCGTATCCTCCAAGAAACCCTGCCTTTGCTGGCTAAGGCCGGTGTGGAGCCGCTGGAAGACATTCATTCAAGTCGGAAGCTGATTTTTCCAACGACCCTGGATGATGTTTCTCTAGTGGTTATCCGCGGAACGGATGTTCCGACCTACGTTCGTTATGGTGCTGCTCAAGTAGGCGTTGTCGGCAAGGATATTTTGTTGGAGCACGGTGCTGATGGCGTCTATGAGCCCCTGGATTTGGGAATAGCGCGCTGTCGCCTTATGACGGCGGCTCCCACGGGGCGTATCCGGTCTAGAGGAAAGTTGAGGGTGGCCACGAAATTTGTCAACGTGGCAAGAGATTTTTACGCTGAAAAAGGTCAGCAAGTCGAGTTGATCAAACTCTATGGCGCGATGGAGCTGGCTCCGCTCATGAATTTGGCTGACGAAATAGTGGATATCGTCGACACAGGTAATACCCTAAGGGCCAATGGCATGGAACCGCTCGAAATCATCGCTGATATTAGTTCGAGGATCATTGTAAATAAGGCGGCCATGCGATCGCATCATGCTCAAGTGCGTCACCTTATCGAACGCTTGCAGAGCGCTTTAGACGATCGGGGGCAAGGGCAGTGATGGTGCGCCGGTTACGATCGAGTGAGACCAACTTTCGAGCCGCTTTAGCCGAAATTTGCGATGCACAGGGTGCGCTTGAGCAGGGGGTAATTGATGCCGCTGACGCCATTATTCATCAGATACGGGAATCGGGTGATTCGGCTCTGGTGGCGTTAACGCAGCGTTTTGATCGACGTGATATCACGGGCGTCGATGAACTTCGCTTAAGTCCATCAGATTTGTCGGCGGCCGTTGCGCGGCTCAGTGAGTTCGACTACGACAACTTAAAACTCGCCGCAGAACGGATTAGATGGTTTCACGAAAACCAAAAGCAAGGGAGTTGGCAGGTATCAGACGCGTTGGGGAATACGCTTGGCCAACGCGTGCTGCCGCTGGATTCGGTGGGTGTTTACGTGCCTGGCGGCAAAGCCTCCTATCCCTCGTCGGTTCTCATGAATGTGATACCCGCCAAAGTAGCCGGTGTGCCAAGAGTTGTGATGGTATCGCCGTCACCTGACGGTGAAATGAGTGACTGGGTGCTGGCCGCAGCGCATTTGGCGGGCGTAGATGAGGTCATTACCATTGGCGGCGCTCAGGCCGTCGCCGCTTTAGCCTATGGTACCGAGAGTATAAGTCCGGTGGACAAGATTGTTGGGCCCGGTAATGCCTACGTGGCAGCAGCTAAGCGAGCGGTGTTTGGTCAGGTGGGTATCGATATGATTGCCGGGCCTTCTGAAGTTTTGATTATCACTGACGGCTCCGTTGATCCAGACTGGATTGCCATGGACATGTTTGCACAGTGCGAGCATGATGAAATGGCTCAAGCCCTGGTGCTGTGTCATGAGTCGGCATTTTTGGATCGTCTGGGTGAATCGATAGCACGTCTTCTCCCTACAATGGAGCGTACGGATATTATTGCCGAGGCTTTGAGTAAACGCAGCGCGCTGATCGAAACGATAAGCTTGGCCGAATCGGCCGAAATCAGCAATCGGTTGGCGCCAGAGCACTTAGAGCTTGCGGTGTCGGATCCTGAGGAGCTCTTGCCGCTGATACGCCATGCTGGTGCCATTTTCATGGGGGCGTACGCTACTGAATCGCTGGGCGACTACTGCGCCGGACCAAATCATGTGCTGCCGACATCTGGCAACGCGCGTTTCAGTTCGCCTTTAGGGGTTTACGATTTTGAGAAGCGCAGCTCAATCATTCAGGTTTCGGCACGTGGTGTTGATGTGCTGGGGCAGTGCACGTCGGTGCTCGCTCGAGCCGAAGGCTTAACTGCGCATGCTCGCAGCGCTGAATTCCGTCTAAAAAAGTAAGAGCTGAGCTATATCGACACTTTAGCTATGCCGCTGCTACCTATTACGGTCGTGGGCTCTGAATGACTTGCTCCGATTAATCAACCGCTTGGCTCTGCTGTAAACTCCCAAGCACCACTTTTATAACTCGATCGCCTTGCTCTGGGTCAGTTAGAGTGACATTGACAATGTCTCCTGGTCGCAGAAGCGCGACTCGGTGCATCGCGATGCGTCCGTCGGTTACAGGTTCATTATTGATAGCGGTAATTACGTCTCCAGGATTAATTCCGGCTTTGTCCGCTGGGCCGCGGTTGACGGTTTGCGTGACTAACAAGGCAGTGCTGTCTGCCCCCCCGGTTTTTGAAATAATCGGTTGCACGCTCACGCCCATCCAACCACGGATGACCTGCCCGTAGTCAATGAGGTCCTGAGCCACAAAAACGGCGAGGTTGATGGGTATCGCCAAGCTAATACCAATTCCGGCGTTGGCGTTGGCATTTTGTCCCCCGGTATAAATCAAGGAATTGATACCGAGTAGTTCCCCATCAGCATTGATTAGGGCGCCACCGCTGTTGCCCATGTGAATGCTGGCGTCGGTTTGGATGTAGTCCTCATAGTAGGCACCGCCTTGAAACCCGTATCGCCCCAGAGCGGAGATGATGCCTTGCGTTACCGAATGTCCAAACCCCAGCGGGTTGCCGATCGCCAGCACAACATCGCCGACATGAGCTGCATTCGAATCGCCGATAATGGCCGGCTGCAGGTCGCTGAGGCCAATTTTCAATACGGCCAGATCGGTGGCGCTGTCGGCACCGAGGATCTCGGCTCGGGCCGTTCGGTTGTCTGCTAGGAGTACTTGTATCGCGTCGGCATCAGCGATGACATGGCGGTTGGTTAAAATGATGCCCTCGTCTGAGAGAATAACGCCGGATCCCAAGGAGCGTTCGACGCGGGCCTGAGGGGTGTTATACGGTGATCGGCGCAGAAGCGTGTTACTGTTTTCGGCACCATCGTTGACCAATTTGGCTGTGTAAATGTTGACTACGGACGGCGTAGCTTTCGCGACGGCGTCAGAATAGGAAGCTCTTCCCGTGTTATTCGACGGTGATTTTTGTA
>JAUHWV010000127.1 GCA_030427335.1 Gammaproteobacteria bacterium
TAATGCATTTAGATGCACATCAATCGAGGAGAAAATTATGTCTGCAGCACTTGTAAAAGAGTTGCGCGAGCGTACCGGTTTAGGTCTGCTCGAGTGTAAGAAAGCCCTAGCTGAAGCGGGCGGCGATATCGAGAAAGCGATCGAAGAACTGCGTAAGTCTTCAGGTATGAAGGCGGCTAAAAAAGCAGGTCGTACGGCGGCCGACGGTGTGGTCTTGGCGCGCGTGAGTGAAGACGGCAGCTACGGCATGGTCGTGGAAGTCAATAGCGAGACCGACTTCGTTGCTCGTGACGATAATTTCTTAGGTTTTGCTAACTCTGTAGCCGCAGCCGCTCTGAGCGCGCGCACTACGGACGTAGCGGCCGTCATGGAAGGTGAACTAGAAGCGGCCCGAGAAGGCTTGGTTCAGAAAATCGGTGAAAATATCGGTGTTCGTCGCATAGACGCGGTTGATGCGGGCGATGGGGTGGTCGGTGCCTATGTACATGGCAACAACCGCATCGCGGTTCTCGTTGCTTTGCAGGGTGGCGATCAGGATTTGGCCCGCGACGTAGCGATGCACGTAGCTGCGGTTAACCCACAAGTTGTGTCGCCTGACGATATGCCGCAAGAGCTTATCGAAAAGGAAAAAGAAATCTATACGGCGCAAGCGCTCGAATCAGGTAAGCCAGCTGAGATTGTTGAAAAAATGATCGGTGGTCGTATTAAGAAGTTTTTAGCTGAGAATAGCTTGGTTGAGCAGGCGTTTGTTAAAGACCCAGATACGACGGTCGGTAAGCTCGTTAAAGCTGCTGGTGCTTCTGTAACCGCCTTTATCCGTTTTGAGGTGGGTGAAGGTATTGAAGTTCAGAAGGTCGATTTCGCAGACGAAGTGGCGGCTCAGCTTAAGGGCTAAAGCAGCGAAAGATCGAGTCAAATTAAAAACCCCGTTCCAGCGGGGTTTTTTATACCCACAACTTGGGTTTCTATTGCGCGCGAGACGAAGCGCAGCGGGGGCTAGGGTGTTACACGATTGTGCGTTAAGATAGCGCACAAATTTTAGGAGGCGATTATGGGGCACGGCACTGTAGAGAAAAAGTACAAGCGCATTTTACTTAAGCTCAGTGGAGAGGCCCTAACCGGCGAAGAGGCCTTCGGTATCGACCCTAAAATTTTGGATCGAATGGCCTTGGAGATTGGTCAACTTGTCGGTATTGGCGTGCAGGTTGGCTTGGTTGTTGGCGGTGGCAACTTGTTTCGTGGAGCAGCGCTTCAGCGAGCGGGTCTCGACCGCGTTACGGGCGACCACATGGGTATGTTGGCTACGGTAATGAATGCCTTGGCGTTGAGAGATGCACTGGAGCGCTCGAATATCGCTACGCAAGTGCTCTCATCGATTCCTATGAGCGGCGTTGTGGACCACTATGACCGACGAAAGGCGATTCGTGCTTTATCAAATGGTGACGTGGTTATCTTTGCCGCAGGTACTGGGAATCCGTTTTTTACTACCGACTCGTCTGCTTGCTTGCGCGGCATTGAGGTAGAAGCCGAGTTGGTGCTGAAGGCAACCAAGGTAGACGGCGTGTACTCAGCTGATCCATTTAAAGATTCATCAGCCATAAAATACGATCGGCTCACTTACGATGAGGTACTAGACAAAAAGCTTGAAGTAATGGACTTAACGGCGATTTGTTTATGTCGCGATCATAATATGCCGGTGCGTGTATTTGAGATGGAGAAGCAAGGAGCGCTTCTTAATATCGTGCGTGGCGGGAATGACGGCACGCTAATCGAAGCTGGCGAGTGATCATTGAGTACAGGAGAATTATATGATTAATGATATTCGAGAAGACGCAGAATCTAGAATGCTCAAGAGCATTGAAGCTCTAGGGCACAATTTCAACAAGATTCGCACCGGTCGCGCCCACCCTAGTCTATTAGATGGTATTCGGGTTGAGTATTACGGGTCGGAATCGCCGCTTAATCAGGTTGCAAACATTAACATTGAAGATGCGCGCACGCTGTCGCTTCAGGTGTGGGATCGCTCTATGATTCAGGTTGTTGAGAAAGCGATCATGAAGTCCGATCTGGGGTTGAACCCAGCGACGGCGGGCGAGGTCATTCGTATTCCCATGCCCATGCTGACGGAGGAAACTCGCAAAGGCTACATCAAGCAGGCCCGAGCAGAAGCTGAGTCGGCTCGAGTCTCTGTGCGTAATGCGCGTCGTGATGCCATGAGTATGCTCAAAGATATGGTGAAAGAGAAAGAGATCAGCGAAGACGACGAGCGCAGAGGTCAAGACGAAGTTCAGAAGCTCACTGATAAAATGATTAAGCGTGTTGATGAGCTTCTGGCGGCAAAAGAAGCTGATCTGATGGAAATCTAACGAGCACATGTCGGCTACCCCGAGCGCTAGTATCATTGCTGAATTCCCCAGTGTTGAGGGCAATCCTCGACATGTGGCGATCATAATGGATGGGAATAATCGTTGGGCTAAGCGTCATAACATGATGGGGACGGCTGGACATAAGGCGGGCGTTGAAGCCGTCCGCGGTGTGCTCGATGTGTGCAAAAAACAGGGTATTGAAGTGCTCACCCTGTTTGCTTTTAGTAGTGAAAATTGGCGGCGTCCGACACCCGAGGTCAGAGCGCTTTTAGCGCTGTTGATGCGTTATCTGCGCAACGAGGTTGATGAACTGCATCGCGATAATGTTCGCATTCAGTTTATTGGTAGACGGGACCGGTTTTCGGAACGTATTAATACGTTGTTTGAGCGCAGTGAAAACCTGACTCGAGACAATACAGGTTCGACCTTGGTTATCGCTGTGGACTACGGTGGGCATTGGGATATTGCCGAGGCAGCTCGTTCTATTGCGGAGCGTGTAAAAAGTGGGGATTTGGATCCCGCCGATATCACGCCTGAATTGCTCGGCGCCCAATTGTCGACTGGGCACTTGCCTCCGCCGGATCTCTGTATTCGTACCGGAGGCGACTCTCGCGTCAGTAATTTTTTGCTTTGGCAGTTCGCTTACACTGAGCTTTTTTTCACAGATACCTTATGGCCTGATTTTAATGAACAAGCCTTCGAGGCTGCACTGCGTGATTTTCGTATGAGAGAGCGCCGCTTCGGTGGTCGACCCAGTTTGGATAATAATAATGCTTAAAACTCGGATAGCCACGGGTGTTCCCTTGGCGCTCATGTTTATTGCCATGGTGGTGTATTTGGCGCCATGGATTCTCGCACTGCTCTTTGGCCTATTTGTGCTATTGGGCGCCTGGGAGTGGAGCCGCTTGTCGGGGCTGGAGTCGGCCGCCGCTCGCTTTGCCTACTTGCTCCTGATTGGCGCCGGACTCTATCTCACGGCCGATAAAGTGGTCTTATTGGGCAGCGTGGATGGGGCAAACGTTCAGTCGTTGATGGGTACGACCTGTCTCGCTTGGGCTGTCGCTCTGCTTTGGATTAAAGGTTATCCGAGTAGCGCTATCTTGTGGCGAAGCCGCGCCATGCGCTTATTTATGGGATTCATGGTGCTCGTTCCAGCGTGGGCAGCAGTGATGTTCCTTCTCAGCGTTCCCTTCGGGCCTGTTATCCTGATATGCATGGTGGCGACCGTCGCGGTAGCCGATATTGGGGGTTATTTCGCAGGTCGCGCCTTTGGGAAGCACAAGTTAGCGCCGAACGTCAGTCCTGCTAAAACCTGGGAAGGTTTTTGGGGCGGATTTATCGCCTGCGCGATCTTTGGTGGTACTCTTTGGTACGTTAAACCGATTGATCTTTCGCATCTGGACCTTTTTTCCGTTCTTGCCGTTATTCTCACCACAGCCTTGGCTTCGGTCGTAGGCGACTTGTTAGTCAGCATGGTCAAGCGGGAAAGCGGGTACAAGGACAGCGGCAATTTGCTTCCTGGACATGGCGGTGTACTGGACCGGCTCGACAGTATCTGTGGTGCCGCCCCGATTTTTGCCATGGGTTACATGCTGGTGCAGTGGTAGTGCGTGATTTAGGGCTCCAAAAAGTTGCCGTACTGGGGGCTACCGGATCAATTGGCTCGAGCACCTTGGATGTCCTCGGTCGCCATCCGCTTCATTTTGAGGTCACCCTGTTAGCTGCAAACCGGTCCGTTGAGTCGATGCACCAGCTGTGTCGGCAGTTTCGCCCAGCTTTCGCATATCTTGCCGACGCTGAGTCCAATGCTCAGCTGGCGCAGGTTTTGGCCGGTACCGAGACACGCGTGCTCGCAGGTGAGAAGGAGCTGTGTGAATGCATTGCATCGGCCGATGTGGATACCGTAATGGCTGCGATTGTGGGTGCTGCTGGCTTGCAGTCGACATTAGCTGCCGCACGAGCCGGTAAAAAAATCTTGTTGGCGAATAAAGAGTCGCTGGTGATGGCGGGTGCTTTACTGATGAAGGCTGTGGCGAAATCTGGATCGACCCTGCTTCCAATCGATTCAGAGCACAACGCCATTTTTCAGTGCTTGGAATCCAACGAGCGCGCGGTTCCCGCCAAGGGTGGTGTCGAGTCGATTATTTTGACCGCATCTGGCGGCCCATTTCGAACTTGGTCGGCCAGTGATATCGTGTCCGCAACGCCGCCTCAGGCGATCGCGCATCCGAATTGGTCAATGGGGCCCAAGATTTCGGTTGACTCAGCGAGTCTCATGAATAAGGGGCTCGAACTAATCGAGGCGAGTTGGTTATTCAATATGCCCGTGGATAAGATAGAGGTGGTCGTGCATCCTCAGAGCATCATTCATTCTATGGTGCGTTTCGTAGATGGAAGCGTATTGGCTCAGATGGGTAACCCGGATATGCGCACGCCCATTGCTTATGGCCTCGCTTGGCCTAAGCGAATCGAGTCTGGGGTAAAACCACTCGATCTGTCGACCGTGGGCGAGTTAACCTTTGAAAAAGCCGATTTGAACCGTTTTCCCTGTTTGCGTTTGGCGATTGAGAGTGCCGCGCAGGGTGGCACTGCGTCCGCTGTTTGCAACGCTGCTAATGAAGTCGCTGTTCAGGCTTTTCTTGATCATCAAATCTCGTTTGGTGATATTCCGCGGGTCGTTGAGTTAACCCTGTCTGAAGTGGCGAATATGGAACCTACGTCGCTGGATGTGGTCTTACTTCAAGATACTGTAGCTCGCGCTGTCGCTGCTGAGCATGTTGAGCGTTTGAAGGCAAAGGTGTAGTCCGTGTTTGAATTTTTACAAACCGTATTGATGCTCGCGATCACGATGGGAATCGTGGTGACCGTGCATGAGTATGGCCACTTTTGGGTTGCTCGGCGCTGTGGCGTTAAGGTGCTCCGATTCTCTGTCGGTTTTGGGCGCCCGATCTGGTCGCGTCATGGTCGGGATGGGGTTGAGTATGTGGTTGGCGCACTGCCTCTAGGTGGCTATGTCAAAATGCTCGACGAGAGAGAAGCGCCGGTCGATCCAGCGCTCACACCACAGGCGTTTAATAACAAGTCGGCAAAGCAAAGAATCGCTATTGCAGCTGCAGGACCCGCCGCCAATTTTGTCTTGGCGGTGGTGCTGTTTAGTGGCTTGTTTTTGGTCGGTGAGAGAGGTCTTGCGCCGATCATTGGCGAGGTGGAGCCGGACAGCATTGCTTACGTAGCGGGGCTAGAAGCGGGGCAAGAGATCGTCTCTATTGATGGTGAGGCAACCCCTACTTGGCAGGCAGTTAATTTTAAATTACTCGAACGACTCGGTGATACTGGTTCGATCGAGATTGGTGTGGCTTACCCCCCCTCAGAGCAGGTGTATGTGTCCAGTGCTTATTTGGAGCGCTGGCTCGCCGGAACCGAGGAAACCAATCTTGTGAACGCCTTGGGTGTCCGGCCCTTTTCCCCTAATTTAGACCCAATAATTGGTTCGGTGGTTGAAGAACAGGCTGCGGATCTTGCGGATCTGCGCAACGGTGACCGCGTTTTGGCCATTGATGGGGTGGTCATTACGGATTGGATGACACTGGTAAGAGAGGTGAAGGCGCGTCCGGGGCTTACATCGCAATTTCAGGTTGAGCGCGAGGGCGTGCTGCTGGATATAGCGGTTCGTCTGGGACAATATTCAGAAAATGGCTTAGTCGAGGGGCGTTTAGGCGCGAGTGTGATGCTGCCTGAGTGGCCCGAACACATGATTCGGACATTCGATCGTGGCCCGTTAGAGGCAGTCGGGGCTGCTGTTCAAAAGACATGGCAACTGACAGTGTTTACCTTAGAGTCGATCAAAAAGATGATCGAAGGGCTGATTTCGCCAAAAAACTTGAGTGGGCCCATAAGCATTGCTAAAGTTGCGACCGCGACAGCGGAAAGCGGATTAGAGAGTTATCTCGGTTTCATTGCCCTACTTAGCGTAAGTCTAGGTGTCTTGAATTTGCTTCCCATCCCCGTACTGGATGGTGGGCACATACTGTATTACGCGATAGAGTGGCTTATCGGGAAACCGGTGCCAGAGCGGGTACAGGTATGGGGCTATCAAATCGGATTTGTTTTAATTTCAGGTCTCATGGCTTTTGCGCTGTATAATGATGTGGCGCGGCTGGGCTAGACTAACAACGGACCGTGCAGTTGGGATAACGATTGCACACAAAAGAAAATAAGGGATAACTTGAAGTTCATAGCCAACGCATTTGCTGTTTTTCTATTGAGCGGTCTTGCAGGCCTAGCCCAAGCCGACGCCTTTCAGGTAAGCGATATTCGGGTTGAAGGCTTGCAGCGCATCTCAGCGGGGAGTGTCTTTGCCTCTTTGCCCGTAGCGGTCGGTGATACGGCTACGCCGG
>JAUHWV010000006.1 GCA_030427335.1 Gammaproteobacteria bacterium
TCATCGACGAACGTGAATGAACTTCGTGAACAGGTTCAGATCCGGCGCGCAACGGCGTCATCAAACCTTGTTTTATACCGCAGGATACGAGAACGGCGCTATGCCAATCCCTGCGCGCTATCGAATCGCTTAAAGGGCGTCGCCATGGTGCTGGACGCCGGGATTCGAGATGCAGAAGCCACGATTCATTGGTGCGATGCCAGTCTTGATATGATGGCTGATATTGGCGCCCTGGGGTCGTCTAATGGAGCCCAACAACTCCTTGACTGACTGGCGGCCGGCTACCCGCTTCAGAGCGATTCCGCTATTGCTGTGCATGAGGCATACTAGGGGTCTTGACGCGAGGAAACTATGTACAGCGACTATTTTGGGCTAAGTGAGGCACCTTTCTCGATAGCGGTGAATCCACGCTACCTGTTCTTGAGCGCTCGGCATAAAGAGGCTCTGGCTCATTTGCTGTATGGTGTGGCGGGGGGCGGCTTTGTTTTGTTAACCGGTGAAGTCGGAACGGGAAAAACAACGCTCAATCGGTATTTTTTGTCTCAGCTCCCGGATAAGACTGATGTGGCGATCATCAATAATCCCAGTCTATCCTGCGAGGAGTTTCTAGCGGCAGCCTGCGAAGCCTTTGGGCTCGAACTCCCTGAATCGAATAGCCTGAAGTCGCTGACTGATACCTTGCACCGTTTTCTAACGGACAATCACGGCAAGGGGCGTCGTTCGATTTTGATGGTAGACGAAGCCCAACATCTCGCCTTGGACGTTTTGGAACAAGTGCGTTTACTGACGAATTTAGAAACAGATACTCAGAAGTTACTGCAGATTGTTCTTATTGGGCAACCGGAGTTGATGACAAAGCTCAACAGACCAGAGCTGAGGCAGCTAAATCAGCGGATCACAGGACGCTACAAGTTGGGTGCCTTGTCGTTGGAAGAGACTCAGCATTATATCGAACACCGGCTTGCAGTTGCCGGAATGGCGCCGGGCGTGTCCCCTTTCAGCAAAGGGAGTATCCGGGTGGTTCATGAGAAGACCGGCGGGGTGCCGCGTTTGATCAATTTGCTGTGCGATCGCATACTGGTTGCGCTGTTTGCGCGCCAGAAGAAGTCCGCCGACCGTAAAATAGCGCTCCTTGCTGCCGATGAACTGTGGCAGGCCGATGGCGCTGTCGAAGTACTAAACTCAGATGTAGGCGTTTCGAACCAAGCAAAACTCAAGCGCTTTACGCTCGCGGCCGTTTTCATTGTTTCGGCAGGTTTTGCAGCGGTTTGGTGGAGTCCGCAAAACCCTTCATCGCCAATGGCAACTCTCCAGGAGAAGGAGGGCACCACGGTAGCCGGCGAAGCGTCAGATGCGCTGCCTACGTATGAGTCAAAGACTCGACCTCTGCGCGCTTTGTGGGCTTCCTACGAGGGGCTGGGCACGCCTTGCGTCGACGATTTGGGGCCACGCTGTCTCGAGTTTACCGATGGGAGTTGGCAGGCACTCGCGGCGCTTAATCGACCGGTGCTCATCTCTCTGGTTAACGCGTATAGAGAGAAAAGTTACGCCTTGGTTCACCGAGTCAATTTAGTAGACGGGCAGGTTCGCTCCATTGAATTGCTCTCCGCCGACGGCACGATGTCGGTAGATGTCAGGCGTTTAGGCGCCTTGTGGGACGG
Source organism: Gammaproteobacteria bacterium (assembly GCA_030427335.1). Lineage (GTDB taxonomy): Bacteria > Pseudomonadota > Gammaproteobacteria > Pseudomonadales > Halieaceae > Aequoribacter. Next base: position 1,662 of record JAUHWV010000006.1, read on the forward strand.
TTCTTATTTGTTTTTGTGGAAACCGCCTCTCGGTTTTGATCAAGCCGTGGCTCGGGGCGCGAGAGGGGCTGTGGTCACTCAGATTGCGCGTGATTTCGCTAAACTCGACAGCGCTGCGGGCCCGCTGGCGGAGAATGAGTTCAATGGCTTGCTGCATGAACGGGTGGTCGCTTTTCAGGCAGAGCATGGTCTTTCAACCGATGGGGTGGTGGGTAGAGAAACGCTCATCGCTTTGGAGGCAGCGCTCGGCTCTGCGCCCCAAGCGTCTGTGATTGTGTCTGCCTTGGGGGCCGACTGAATGTCACTCGTTGGAGAGGCTTACAGGCGCAGCCAGGGTAATCCAGACCCCGTCAGACCAGAAGGGGTCGTGATACTCAGTCGCAGGCGCCTGTGGCTTATCATCGCGGCAACGGTAACGTGCACGAGCTTGATTTTAGTGGCGTTGCTGCAGCTGATACCGGAATCTGCGTCCGTCGAGGTAACAGAATCTGCCTTGCATGACATCGAAGCAGAAAGGCAGACTTCGGTGCCATTATCGGTTCCCATGAGTGACACAAAGCGCGATAACGAAACGGCGCAAATGCTCGATCGAGCAGGCAGCCGCGATCGTTCATTGGATGCGAATTTCCCCGAATCTGGTGCGCGTCCAAAGCAAGAAGACAAACGAGTGCAGGATCTGTACCGAGCTCGCGCCGTGGCTTTGAGTAAAAGTGAGGTGGCGCAAACGCTCAGCGAAAGTGCGGACCCGCTGCGTGATAATACCAGCCCTTCCCAACGCTCGGGCGCATTGTCTAACGAGGGGCAATTGCAATCGTTGGTCGCGCGAGACAATTCTGACCGCGACAGCGGCTTAGATTCTGAGGCCATACTGCAACAAGCGCAAAAGCTTCTGCAGGCGGAAGCCGCAACTCGGGCGAGTCGTTTGCCTACAATCGAGGAGTTGCCCGAAGCTGACCGGGATCGCATACCGACTTTGCTCTACAGTGCGCACGATTTTCAGCCAAGAGGGGAAAGCCGGGTGATGATCAATCGGGCTTGGTACGGCGTGGGAGAGCGCTTAACGGGTCGACTTACCCTGAGCGCGATTCGAGAGAGCGACATCGTGGTGGATTCCGATGATGGGTTTCGATTCATCGTTCCTGCACTCGCATCTTGGGTTAACCTTTAGTTGAGTGCGTCGCTCGCGTCCACTTGCCATACCTCTGGCTCAGTGAGTTTGGACCGTCGCCTGCGTCGTACATATGCTCTGTCGTTAAGAGCGCGCCTTTTGTAAATTAACCGGTATTCAGATGGAAAGCCTGGGTAACCGCTTCGGTATTCGGGCGAGCAACTCATATGCGGACATGCTGTTGAAGTCTGCAACACGCTCGATACGTAACTCGCTCCCCCACAGTTCGATATGGTCACCGATTTGTGGATATTCAATGTCCGTAACGTCGGCAGTGATCAGGTCCATCGAGACCCGCCCCGATAAAGGAATTTCTCGTCCTCTTAGCCAAATCGGTGTTCCATTCTTTGCATCGCGCGGATAGCCGTCGGCATAGCCTATCGGTAGAGTAGCAATTAGGGATCTTCGCTGCGCGGTCCAAGTCCCGCCGTAACCCACAGATTCTCCTGCGTCAATCCAACGCAAACTGTGTATCTGCGTATTTAAGGACATGACCGGTTGTAACTCAGGCAGTGTTAGGCTGGTCGGGTTCGCGCCATAGAGTGAGAAGCCAGGTCTTACCCAGTCTAGATGTGTTTCGGGGTATTGGATCAAAGCCGGGGAGTTTGCCGCGCTCAGAGTGCACCTGTGGCCCTGCGTTAAGCGGGTCAGTTTGTACAATTGGTTAAGGGTCTTACCTCGATCTACATCGGCATCTGCGAAATGCGTAAACACCGTGGGTTCAATGGAATGCGGCGCCTGCAATAGTTGCTGCACGCCTGCTGCGTCGAGCCCAAGGCGGTGCATGCCGCTGTCGAACTTGATCCATATGGCAGGGCGTTGCGGTATGGGTATCGACAGATACTGGCGTGCTTGCCATTCGTCTGTAAGAGCGAGCGTGATGTTGTGATAGCTCGCTTCGACATATTCAGAGTCAGAAAAGGCCCCCTCAAGCACCAGGATGGGTTGGGTGATATTGAGCTCTCGAAGCTCGATTGCCTCATCTAAATGGGCGACTGCAAACGCATCCGCTATACCGTCGAGCGCCGGCGCTATGATTCTAACATCGTGCCCGTAGGCATCCGCTTTGACCACCGCCATGAGCTTTGCGCCGCTCGCTATCGATTTTAACCACCTCGCGTTGTGTGCAAGAGCCGCGATATTTATTGTGGCGTGAGTAGGGCGTGTCATGCGAACTCAAATTTATGCTGCTGGAATAGGTCAATAGCTAGCCCCCACACGGACTTGGCTCGGGCTGTGATGGGCTTTGAATCGATCATCGACACCGGCGCGATTTCACGCGTTGACGAACTCAACCAGACTTCGTCTGCATCAAAACAATCGGAGAGTCGAAGATCGCACTCTGTCACTTCGAATTCTTGCGACATCCGGAGGATATCAAGAACGAGCCCGCGAGTGATGCCTGGCAGGAGATGCTGGTCAAGACGAGGGGTCATAACCTTGCGTCCCGATACAACGAAGATGTTGCTGGCGGCAGCCTCTGTTAGGAGGCCGTCTTGTCGATACAGCAAGGCCTCGTCAAAGCCTTCATTGACGGCTGCTTGGTAATGCAAGACGTTGCCCAGAAGCGCCGTCACTTTAATATCGCAATGCTGCCATCTCAGGTCCTCTTGAGACTTTAATTTCAGCCCGTGTTCCGGCGGATTGGCGCTAGACCGAGGAGCCGGTATGTCGAATGTATAGGCGAATACCGTGGGCTCCAGCGTGGAGCTGAATGTATGGTGGCGGCGCTCTGCAACGCCTCGTGAGACGTGAAAATAAACGCCGCAATGCTCCCAAGGTGAGTTCGAAATGAGCTCGAGAATAACGGTACGCCACTTGTCTCGCTCGTTACAGCGCAGGCTGATGGCATCCAAGTTGCGCGTGAGCCTGTCCAGATGTCGTTCCAGAGCGATGGGACGCCGGCCGTGGCAGGGAATCACTTCGTAGATCCCGTCGCCAAATAAAAAACCGCGATCCATAGGCGAGATTGTGGCCTCCGATTTAGGTATGAATCGTCCGTTCAGATACACGATTTGTTCTGTCACAGGGCTTCCCTCGCTCCATTAATGTGCTTCAGCAGTCGAGCAATAATTTGATTGCCGCTCCCCTCGTTTAAGCCATCTTCCGTGGGTTGCGTTTGATGGGTTACGCCGTCTACTGCGCCGTGGTCCACGAGCCATGCAAGCAGTGGGGTTTCGAGCAGATTTTCAAGAAAAGGCTTGCCGCTCCAGTACTGCAGCATCGCAACTAAGGCGTAGCCACCCCAATTGCTGACATCCGCTACCACGAGCTCGTCGCAGCGACTCACGGCGGGTCGAATCGGTAGAGCGGCCGCAAAGGCGTCTATGTTTCCCATTCCAGCCTCATTGCCACCATCACCGATGCCGATGACAGGGCAGTTTCCCTGCCGCATAAACTCCTCGAAATTGCGCACTTGGGCGCTGATGTCGACGCCGCGGATATTATAATAGCAGCCATCTTCGGCCGCACCTGGAACTTCAATCGAGACGATTAAGTCTGGTTCTATACGTTCGATAAAAGTCTTACATAGTTCGGCTTGGGTTGAGTTTACCGCGGCATCCAAGGCAATGACGCGGTGGCTGTTGGCCAAAACGGCGGCGAGTGAGGGCGGTCCTGCTATCCAAACCTCAGCGCCCAGCTCGGTTAAAGCGGAGTAAAGCGCCATGGCACCGGCTGGTCCATCGGTTTCAAAGGTGTTGGCCACCGGGAACCCCGTACCGATCAGTATTGTTCCTTGGCGATTATTCCACAGTCGAAGCGCGGCTCTGGCACAGTATCCAGGTTCCAGCTGCGAGCGCAGTGCCGTCATACCTCTGGGGTTGAGTTCAACTAGAGCCTGTTCCAGCGCTGTACTGAGTGCAAGGGTCTGTGCATCAAGTGTATGCATTAAGTTTCTCTCTAATGGTCCGTGCGAGTTCGAGCGCTGAAGGGGTATCGCCATGGACGCAGAGCGTGGTTGCCTCGAGGGTGAGCGTATCGCCATTGGAGCAAAGCACCGATTTGTCATCCAGTAGTCTTTCTACTTGCGCTAGAGCCTCATCGTGGGTCAGCACGGCGCCAGGTGTGCGTCGATCTTGTAATGATCCATCGGGGCAGTAACGGCGATCGGCGAAAGCCTCAAAGCGCAGTTTTACCGGTCTCGTCTTATAGCGCTCGCGCAATTGCGGACTTTCGGCTGTGGCTTGGAGTACCAAGGTCGACTCAGATGAGGAGTCGATAACCGCTTGGACCACCGTATCCAGGACACTGACATCCTTCATCATATCGTTGTAGAGCGCCCCGTGGGGTTTCACGAAGGCGACATTTCCGCCAACGCTCGAAGCCATGCCAGAGAGTGCAGATATCTGATACAGCATGGCCGCGTAGAGGTCAGTTTCGCTCATTTTCATGGAACGACGGCCGAAACCCACGAGATCGGGGTAGCTCGGGTGTGCGCCGATGGCTACCTGGTTTTTAACGGCGAGTTCGAGTGTTTTGAGAATCGTCGCTGGATCTCCAGCGTGGAAGCCGCAGGCGATGTTCGCTTCGTTGATCAGCGGCATGATGTCAGCGTCGTGGCCGAGGTCCCATGCGCCGTAGGATTCGCCCAAATCGCAGTTGAGGGTGAGTAGGTTCATAGTATGGCTAGCTCTGCATTCAGTAGGTCCGTGACGAGCATGTGCCCAGGCGCGTGCGTCGCAGCGATCGGTATTTGAGCCTCTATCAGTGCGCGTTGGGGGGTTACGCCACAGGCCCAGAAGACGGGTAGTTCACCGGGTCGTATCTCGACTGCGTCGCCGTAGTCGGGCCTTGTAATGTCGCGAATCCCGATAGCGCTGGGCTCACCAAAGTGAATGGGCGCTCCGTGTACCGATGGGAAACGAGAGCAGACTTGGATTGCGCGAATAGTTTGGGACGGTGTCATCGGCCGCATGCTAACCACCATATCGCCTTGGAATGGCCCCGCCGGCTCACAGCGTATGGTTGTGTTGTACATCGGAACATTGGCCCCCTCTTCGATATGACGTACAGGAACACCCGCCGCCAGAAGACTTTCTTCAAACGAAAAAGAGCAGCCGAGCGCAAAGAAGACCCAATCGTCCTGCCAGTAGTCAATTATATTGTGTGGCTCAGCGGTAATTTTGCCGTATGAAAACACTTTATATTGAGGGCAATCCGAACGAATGTCCTCGTTTCCGAGCTTTGGAATAGCAACTTGCCCTGGGTTAGACTGAGCTATGAGAGGGCATGGCTTCGGGTTTTGCTGGCAAAACCGAGCGAAATCAGCCGCGTAGGCCGCGGGCATAGCTACAATATTACATTGCACAAATCCGTCGCACAGACCTGCAGTGGGCGCAGTCCATAAACCATTCCGGCACTGTTGTCGTAAATCCTTTGGTGTCATAAGCTAGAGCGAGTAACAAACAGAAATCAACGTTATCAGAACCGGTTGAATCTGCACAGTACCCTCGCCGGGTGGATAAAAACTGCAAGCAGACTAAATCGCAACAATAAGGAAGAGTGATGCCTCATATTTCGGTGACTGCCGCCATGACACCACACAAGCCCGCGCTGATTATGGCGAGTTCGGGTCGCACGGTTTCTTATCAGGAATTCGACCGCAACACCAATCGAGTTGCCCAAGCCTTCAGAACATTGGGTATTCACTCGGGCGATCACGTCGCCTTGATGATGGAAAACAACGCGCATTTTTTGGAATTGTGCTGGGGAGCCTATCGTTCGGGGGTCGTTTTTACACCCATTAGTACGCATCTCAAGGCAGACGAAATCGCTTATATTTTGCAGAATTGCGAGGCGAAACTGTTTGTGGTCGGAGCTACTTTGCGCGCATCGGCCGAGGCGCTACTGCAAGTAGAAACTGACGTGACGTATCGCTATATGTTTGGAGGCGTTGGCCCCGGCTACGATTCGTGGGAAGAACTCTTGGATAAGATGCCTGATACCCCCATTGATGACCAACAAAAGGGCGCGGCCATGCTCTATTCGTCTGGAACTACGGGTAAACCTAAAGGCGTTTTTGCGCCGCCTGCGGATACGGCGTTTGACTCTCCTCATGCGCTCAGTACAACACTCGGCGCCGCTTTTGGGTTTGGTGAAGAAGCCGTTTATTTGAGCCCCGCGCCGCTCTATCACGCAGCGCCACTTCACTACTGCATGATGACTCAGGATATGGGGGGCACCGTCGTTGTGCTTGAGAAGTTCGATGCGCAGGCCTCGCTGGCCGCGATTGAGCGCTATCAGATTACCCACAGTCAATGGGTGCCAATCATGTTTGTGCGTATGCTGAAATTGGATCCGGAGGTACGAAGTCAATACGACTTGAGTTCACACCGATTTGCGATCCACGCTGCGGCCCCGTGTCCCGTTGAAGTCAAACAACAGATGATAGATTGGTGGGGCCCGATCATTGTGGAGTACTACGCCGCGAGTGAGAGTATCGGTGCCACGTTAATTACTTCCCCAGAGTGGTTGAGCCATCGAGGTTCAGTGGGGCGCCCCATGAACGGTAAACTTCATGTCCTAGATGAGGCAGGCGAGGAGCTGGGCCCGAACGAGATTGGCACGATTTATTTTGAAATCGGCGAGTTCGCCGCTTCGCGCTTCGAATACTACAAGGAACCGGCCAAAACCGCTGAGGCCTATCTCAACGACTCACTTGCCACTACCGGCGACGTTGGCTACGTCGATGAAGAGGGTTATCTGTACCTGACGGACCGCAAGCACTTCATGATTATCTCGGGTGGGGTCAACATTTATCCACAAGAGATTGAGAACACCTTGATCAATCACGGGCGTGTTGCAGATGTGGCGGTGTTTGGCATACCGGACGAAGAGTTCGGCGAGCGTGTTCATGCTGTGGTTGAGCCCGAAAATTGGGTTGATGCTACAGATGAAGTCGCTCTGGAGTTGCTTGAGTGGTTGCGTGAACGCCTGTCACACATTAAGGTGCCAAAAGCGATCGACTTTATGGAAAAGCTGCCGCGTATGGATAACGGCAAGCTCTACAAGCGTCACCTAGTGGACGCCTACAAGGCCGCGGCGCGTGACGACGCCAAATCCTCCGACTGAGACCCTCTTTATGAGCAAAGCGTCAGAATTGAAAGAACTAGAAGGGCGATTGGATCAAGCGGAATCCTACACGCAATGGTCAGAGGCCGCATTACGACACGACGAAATCTCGGGTGCGCTGCGCTGGCGGCAAAGGGATCAGTCCAGTCGCTACGATTACGCTCAAATTCGCTTGCGACTGGATCGTCTTCGTGCACTCAGAGTAAAGCAGGACTACCAAGGGTTACTATTCACCTTGAACGAGGGTATCCACGGCAACATGGGTGGTATGGGGCGCGGCAGTCTTTACCAGCGTGCCAAATTTGGGACGAAAACCTTAATTGAGCAGTACATAGAAGAAATATGCGATTCGCTGGTAACGCTTGCGGAGCTCGATGATTCCATCATCGGCATCAACGAAAAGCTCGATTTTTTCTACAGAGCGAACATTTGCTACGGTAGATCGGCGCTGATGCTGAGTGGCGGCGGTGTCTTGGGCTTTTATCATATGGGGGTCGTAAAAACGCTTGTTGATCAGCGTCTGTTGCCGCGCGTGATTTCAGGCTCCAGTGCGGGCTCGCTCGTGGCGGGCATCATCGGTACACACAACGATGCCGAGCTCGAGGCGTTCTACACACCGAGTTTGGTGCGCAACGAGGCCGAGCAGGAGGCCTCAGTGCTGGCACGCTTGTTCGGTAGCGGGGGGCAGATTGATATCACTGAACTTCGAGATATCATTGCTCGATTGATCCCTGACTTGACCTTTCAAGAGGCTTATCACCTGACGGGGCGTCAAATCAGCATCACGGTGGCGCCTGCCGAGCCCCATCAGCGGTCCCGCTTGCTTAACGCTATCACCTCACCGAATGTCTTTATTCGCTCCGCCGTGGAAGCCTCCTGCGCTGTGCCGGGGGTTTTTCCACCGGTTATGCTCATGGCTAAGAACGTGCACGGCGAAGCTCAGCCTTATTTGCCGTCAAGACGCTGGGTCGATGGTTCGATTGCGGATGATCTTCCCGCTAAACGTTTGTCGCGTTTGTACAGCACAAACCACTTCATCGTTAGTATGATCAATCCGCTCATCACACCTTTCTTGAATCCACAGGGATCGGAAAACCGGTCGCGTTTGCGTAAAGCCTTGGGTGAGTTGGGAGTCGGCGTTTCCCGTGAGGTACTTAATTTTTATCGGGGTATCGTACAAAAAGACGGAGAGCGATGGCCGCGCCTTAATCTGCTGGTAAACGGCGTGCACAGCTTAATCGACCAAGATTACAGCGGTGATGTGAATATCGTGCCCAAGTTCCGCTGGTACAACCCGAGTAAGTTGATCTCGCATTTATCTGAGGAAGAACTTTTAGATCTGATGCACGCGGGTGAGCAGGCGACCTATCCACACGTCGAGACGATCCGAACGTGCACGCGCATATCTCGGCTCATGGAAGAGATCTTAGAGCGCTTCGAATCCGGTGATCTGAAGCCGAAATCCCTTGTAAAAAGGCCGAGAATGGCGAGGCGGCGTCCGCCACCTCGCGTCGTTAAGACGAAAGCCGCCTAGCGGCTTTTGATCAGATTCACGCCCATAGCGGCGAGCGGGTAGACGAGCTCGCCGCGCGCGTCGGCTTCGGCGCTCGAAGCGGTTCCGATTTGGGCTCGTTTACGGATACCCTGGACAATCGCGGCCAGTCGGAACAGCGAGAAGATCAGGTAAAAATCCCAATTGTCGATATGCGTCCGACCCGTCCGTTCGCAGTACTTGGCAATGTACTCTTCGTTACTGGGAATACCCCAGTCGGCGCGGTTAATATCGCTCAGGCCCTGCATAGTTCCGGTTGATGGTAGCATCCAAGCCATGCACTGATTAGCCAAATCGGCCAAGGGGTGCCCTAACGTTGAAAGTTCCCAGTCAAGCAGCGCGATCACCTCGGGCTTGTCGGAGTGAAACATCATGTTATCGAGTCGGTAATCGCCGTGCACAAGGGAAACGGTGCCGTCGTCTTCGGGCATGTTGTCGACCAAGTATTTCATTAGCGTTTCCATATCCGCTATGGTGTCCATCTCGGATGCGCGGTACTGTTTGCTCCAGCGGCTGACTTGGCGCTCAAAATAGTTGCCGGGGCGACCGAAATCACTCAGGCCTACGGCGTCTACATCGACATTGTGGAGCGCCGCAAGTGTCGCGTTCATCGAATCATAAATTCCAGCGCGCTCTTCTTTTGTAGCGATCTCGGGTAGTGTTGGATCCCACAAAATGCGACCCTCTTTATATTCCATTACGTAAAACATAGAGCCAATGACGGACTCGTCTTCGCATAGAACATAGGTCTTAGGCACCGGAACATCGGTATCGGCTAATGCGCTGATAACTCGAAATTCTCGATCTACCGCGTGCGCAGATGCGAGTAACTCTCCTAAGGGTTTTCGTCTAAGCACGTAGTGGTTTCCCTGGCTGGAGAGCTTGAAAGTGGGGTTAGATTGGCCCCCAGCAAATTTCTCGGCGCTCAAGTCATCGCGAATTTGTGGGATAAATTTCTGCAGGTACTCGCCCAACTTTTGGGTGTCTATAGTCTGATTACTCATGGTTTGTCCAACGTTCAAAGAGGCCTGAGTTTAGCACCGAGTTAAGGAGTCAAGTAAAGACTTGAACCGAATTTTTTGCTCTCCGAGCGTTGCAGAGGTGCGAGTACGTGGCTATGCTCGGTGTCAAAATAATAGGAGGCAGATGTGTTTGACGTTCTAGATCAGGTTTGGACAGAGTGGACGGGAGAAGGTGGCCCATTTGAGATAGTAGAGCGCCCGATACATGGGGTGTCGCAACGCGATTTTAAGGCCGCGCCGCCCAACTTGCGGGCATTCTGGCTAGCTACGGAAGCGCATGGAGAAAGAGATTATTTGGTCTACCAGGATGAACGATTCACCTACGCTAATGCGCATGATCTAACCCGCCGTATAGCGAATTTTATGGTGTCTCAGGGTATTGGCTCAGGGGATCGAGTAGCCATTGCGATGCGAAATTACCCCGAATATATGCTCATTTATTGGGCCACAGTCTCGATTGGTGCTTGTGTTGTCGGGATGAACGCTTGGTGGGTCGAGGATGAGATGGCCTATGCGCTTGAGGATTCCTCGCCCAAGCTGATCTTTGCCGACACGGAGCGGCTTGCTCGCTTGCGAAACTTGTCTCCACGGTTTGCTGAGGTTCCCGTCGTCGGGGTCCGTTTGGCTCAATCGGAATCAAATGTCGTTGATTTTAGTGCCGTTCTAGAGTCGCCCTCGGAATGGCCAGAGGCGTCGATCGATCCCGATCAGGATGCCTGTATTTTTTATACATCAGGTACCACCGGTCGGCCAAAGGGCGCGCAGCTGACGCATCGAAGTTGCATTGCCAATGCGCTGAATATGGTATTTATGACAGGGGTGCAAACGGAAGCCCTGAGGCGGATCCGAGATGAGGCGCCAGCGGCGCCTGCCGGTGCGCCCGTTGCGCTGGTAGCGACTCCGCTGTTTCATGTCACGGCAAATAACTGCGTCGCGTATCTTGCTACCTTGGCGGGTGGTACCTTAGTGCACATGTACAAGTGGGACGTCGTCGAAGCCATGCGTCTGATAGAGCGTGAACGGGTCACCGCGCTTAGTGCGGTTCCCGTTATGTCGCGCGAGATCATCTTGCATCCTGACTTTAGGAAGTATGACTTATCTAGCTTACAGACGATGGGCGGCGGTGGTGCGGCGCTCCAGCCGGACCTAGTGCATAAGATTGACCAAGAAATGAGCCAAGCGAAACCGAATACCGGCTACGGTATGACGGAGACCTCGGGCATCATTACCTCCTTGGGCGCTGAGTTCTTCGTCGCTAAACCTGCGAGTTGCGGTCGAGCCGTGCCTACACTGGAAGCGAAATGTGTAGACGAGCAGGGTAATAAGCTCGGTAGCGGGCAGATTGGTGAGCTCTGGGTGCGTGGATCAAATGTGATCAAGGGGTATTTAAATAGGCCCGAGGCGACAGCTGAATCTTTGACAGATGGCTGGTTGCACACGGGCGATGTGGCCTTTATGGATGATGACGGCTGTATATTTTTGGTCGATCGCGCCAAGGACATGGTGATTCGCGGTGGCGAGAACGTCTACTGTGCTGAGGTCGAAAATGCCGTGTTTTCGCATGAGGCGGTAGCAGAGTGTGCCGTCTTCGCGGTGCCGGATGACCGGCTGGGTGAGGAGGTGGGCGCCGCCGTCTACCTGAGGCCCGGACGCAGCATAGCAGCAGATGAGCTGAGAGCTTTTGTGGGAGGACAGTTGGCGCCGTTTAAAGTGCCGCGCCACATTTGGTTCGTTAACGAGCCTTTGCCGCGCAACGCCAACGGGAAGTTTTTGAAGCGAACGCTTCAAGAGATCTTGCCTTTGGATCAAACGGCCTAGAACCGGCGTGCTGGGGTGCTTTGCACCCCATGAGCCTCGCCCGTGCTATCTTGCTATCGAGCCGAACCACCGCGAGTACGCCCTCACCAGTCCGGCACAGCAGCCGTTTAACGCCCGAGTCAACTGCAGGTCTGTTAAAGCCCCTTGCGATACGTGTAAGGTGTTACCCCAGTCCAAGTTTTAAAAGCTCGGATAAAAGCACTCGACTCGGAAAAGCCCGTGCGATAGGCAATTTCTTCGATGGAAAGCCCGCGCTTACCCAATAGGTGTAGGGCGTAATCGCGGCGCATAAAACTTTTTAATTCGCTAAACGACGTACCCTCGGCATCCAGCCGCCGCCGCAGTGTTTGCGGGTGAATATCAAGGGCCCGTGCCACCGTCGACAGCTCGGGTGGCTCGGTTAGATTGCGGCGCAACAGTTCGTAGACGCGACCAGACCAGCCACTGGAAGCATGCGATTGGGTCAGCATTATGAGTGTGGGGTGTCTCAGGTAGTGTCTGAGAGACAGCGAGGTTTGTTCGATATCCACCGTAAGCGCTTTTCGATTGAGTTTTACTCGGGAGCAATCGCTAAAGCCCACTGGGGCTCCCAAAAACATGCGGTGATAATCGGATTGGCTGAAGCGCGCGGGCGCTAACAGTTCGACACTTTGAATCGGTACAAAAGCGTTTCCCAGCCAGCTCAAATAGCGATGACAGTTAAACAAAATAGTGTGAGCGAGATAGCCGCTATTGGGATTATCTGCCGATTGGTTTGGCTTGAGCGTGAGCGTGACTGACCGTGTGTCGGTTTTTAAATCAAGCGAGATATCAAAATCGAACAGCCGGTAGTAGCGACAAAAGCGCTGCAATGCATCCAGTACCGTTCCCGCGCCTATGGTCGCATGGCACATCATTTCCCAAGTGCCCAAGGGGAGAGGTTTGACGTGGTAGCCCAATGACTCATCGTACATGGCACGCATCGTATGCGACTGTAGATCGGCAAATCGCTCCATCGAAATTCGGGCGTCTTGCTCGAGCAGTAGACGCGGTGAAATGCGATTTTGAATGAGCAACTGGTTCGGGTCGAGGCCTGCCGCCACGGTATTGGCTAAGGTCGCCCTAACAAAGTCGACGGAAATGGAGAGCTTTCTGAGCATCGGTTCACCACGAAAAACGCTATTATGTCACATCATGTCAATTTGTATGACTCAATTTGTCATTGTTACCTGGCCGCCATGAACCTATTGTCGCTGTTCTGGAAAATCATTAGGAGATCTTTATGTTACCTAGGTTATTTACCGAAGAGCAGGACATGTTTCGCGATGCGTATCGCAAGTTTTTAGCGGCAGAAATTGTTCCCCACATGGAGCGCTGGCGTGAGCAGGGTCGAGTCGACCGCAGTGCGTTTGAGGCGGCCGGTGCGCAGGGTTTCCTCATGGTGTGGCCAGAAGAGCGATTCGGCGGCATGGGCGATGAAGACTTCCGATTTGAGCAAGTCATTATCGAAGAGACCGCCTATGCGCGCTGTGGTGACTGGTATAATACGCTGCACTCGCGCTTGGTGGGTCCCTATTTCACCCGTTTTGGTAATGAAGAGCAGCAGAATCGGTTTTTACCCAAGGCGGTCAGGGGCGAGTGTATTCTGGCGATCGCGATGACAGAGCCGGACGCTGGAAGCGACTTGGCAGGGATGCGAACCACGGCGGTAGAGAAAGACGACCACTGGGTGTTAAATGGCTCTAAGACCTATATCTCCAACGGTATCAATGCCGATCTGGTATTTGTGGCGGCTAAAACCGACCCTGAGAATAACCCTCACCACATGACGCTGTTCATGGTTGAGCGCGGGATGGAAGGTTTCGAGCGGGGGCGGAATCTGAAAAAGATGGGCTTGAAAGCCCAAGACACAGCCGAACTATTCTTTAATGACGTTAAAGTCCCCAAGCAGAATGTACTCGGCGAGCCTGGGAAGGGGTTCATCTATTTGATGGAGGGCTTAGCTGAGGAACGGTTGATTGGTGCGGTAGGTTATCTAGCCGCAGCGCAGCTGTCTTGGGACCTAACCTACGATTACGTTAGACAGCGAAAAGTGTTTGGTAAGCCCCTAGCGAGCCACCAGAACACGCAATTTAAGATGGCCGAAATGCGAACCCAGCTCGATTTGGCGCAGACCTATGTTGATCAGTGCGTCGCGGCCTTTAATGGGGGTTGTTTAACCGCTGTCGATGCAGCCAAAGCCAAGATGGTCACCAGTGAACTTCAAGTAGCCGCCGCCGATTTGGGTGTTCAGCTACACGGTGGCGCGGGTTACATGGATGAATATCCAATCAGTCGCCAGTTCACGGATGCTCGTATCTCGCCCATTTATGCGGGCACCTCTGAAGTTATGAAAATTATCATTTCGCGTGACTGTTTGTCTGACAACTATGTGCCGTTCAACACTCGAAATTTTTAAATTAGAGAGCGAATGCCAGTGAAGGTTCGTGATCAAGCGCAGAATGACGTAGGGCAGTGTTTTTGTTAACGGCCAAACACCGATCGTCCCTACCCAGTTTTGGAGTTAGAGCGCGCAGAGCGCTTTCGGTATGATGGGTGTTGGTTATAGGAATGCGGCGTGCACTCGCCTGTATGGCATTATTTGCACCCAGCTAAGTTAAAGTAAGGTAAGGTAAGGGGAAAGTATGGGACCATTAAATGGTTACACAGTGTTGGAGTTGGGTGGTATCGGTCCCGCTCCCATGGGTGGGATGATTTTGGCTGATATGGGAGCCGAAGTTATTCGAATCGATCGCAAAGGATCTATGGATCCGCGCATCATGAAAGACGTCAGCGCACGCGGCAAAAAGTCCATTGTGGTGAACCTCAAGAGCGAGGAAGGTGTCGAAACGTTTCTGCGGCTGGTTGAGAACGCCGATGTCGTGATAGACCCATACCGGCCAGGCGTTTGCGAAAAACTGGGTATTGGCCCAGACGTGTGTTTGGCACGTAATCCTAAACTCGTTTTTGCGCGAATGACTGGCTGGGGCCAGGATGGTCCACTCGCTCAGGCTGCCGGCCACGACATTAATTATATTTCGCTGACAGGCGCACTTTTTGCCACGGGACGTCGCGGTGAGCGCCCCGTGCCTCCCTTAAATTTGGTTGGTGACATGGGTGGCGGTGGTATGCTTCTCGTTAACGGAGTGCTGGCTGCCCTGCTTGAAACCTCTCAGTCCGGCAAAGGGCAGGTTATTGATGTTGCAATGGTCGATGGTGCCGCGCAATTGATGTGGATGATGCATGGCTTTGAAGCGGTGGGCGCCTGGGATGCCTCACAGCGAGAAGCAAACATGCTCGACGGTGCGGCGCATTTTTACGATACCTATGAGTGTGGTTGCGGTGGATATGTCTCCATCGGCTCCATTGAGCCGCAGTTTTATGCGCTGTTGATGCAGCATGCCCAGCTGGATCCCGAGCTGTTCGCTGATCAGAACAATCAGGCTCGTTGGCCTGAATTAAAGGCAGCGCTCGCGGAAGTGATGAAATCCAAAACGCGTGATGAGTGGTGCGTGATTATGGAAGGTACCGACGTTTGTTTCGCACCTGTGCTGTCGTTCAAAGAGGCACCACAGCATCCAGCCAATGTGGCTCGCGGTGTGTATCAAGAGGTGGATGGTTTTATGCAGCCCGCACCGGCGCCGCGCTTCTCTCGCACCCCATCGGAAGTGGCTCACGGAGCGCATGGTATCGGTGAAGATACCGACGCGGTCCTCGCCGCAATGGGATTTGCGCTCGATGAGATCGAAACACTGAAGACCAATAACAGTATTGCTTAGCTGAGGAACATGTATGTCGGAATACACTGCAGTAACCATCGAGCGTCAAGATCAGATCGCCATCGTGCGAATGAATCGTCCTGATCAACTCAACGCTTTTAATGGCGAATTGCGTCGCGACTTGCTCCGCGCCGTGCGTGAGGTAAATGACGATGAGTCAATTCGGGTTGTGATTCTTACCGGAGCGGGCCGTGCCTTCTGCGCGGGTGCTGATCTCTCGGAGCAGCAGCCAGCGGGCTTTCGGGTCGACGATCAGCTGAATAACGAATACAAACCCACCTTGCTCGCGATTACCGAGGCAGATAAGCCTTGGATTAGCGCGGTGAACGGTGCGGCGGCGGGTATAGGAAGCGCGTTTGCCATGGCCTGTGACCTCACTGTAATCGGCGAAAGCGCCTTTTTATATCAGGCTTTTACGGCGATTGGTCTTGTGCCTGACGGTGGCTCAACTTGGCTACTTGCTCGGGCGGTTGGTCGGAAAAAGGCCTATGAATTGATGATTGAGGGTACTCGTATCAAGGGTGCTGAGGCGGTTTCGATGGGCCTCGCGAATCGTTGTGTCGCTGATGATCAGGTCCTGGCTAGCGCTGTTGAATGGGCGGAGCAGTTGGTATTGAAATCACCACTTTCGCTGAGTTGCACCAAAGAAGCCCTGGGCGCCGCGATGGAGTGTGATTTTGGGACGGCGATTTCTGTAGAAGCAGAGTTGCAGCGTACCTGCGTGGCCAGCGAGGACGCGAGAGAAGGCGCTATCGCTTTCTTTGAACGTCGCCAACCGGTTTGGAAAGGCCGTTAACGCAATCTTCACACTCTTGTTCAACTCAGATCGCGCTAATGGATGGTGCTAGGCGTCAGTCGATAGGCAAGACGGGGCTGGTGATGCATTCAGGCGCTACTGAGGTAACGGGGGTAATGCTGAGATAAACGTATGAGGCAGAATAACGAAGATAAACAAAGACCCGAATTCTTGCAGCTTCGCGAACGTCTGAATGCAACGCTGGATTTGAGTCGCCCTCGTGCGGTGGAGAGCCGTCACAAGCGGGGGTACCGGACGGCCCGAGAAAACGTGCATGATCTGATCGATGCTGACTCATGGGTTGAGTGGGGTCAGTTGGCGATCGCTGCACAGCGGTCTCGACGCTCGATTGAGGACTTGAGAGAATCGACTGCCGCCGATGGTATCTTGACCGGCCTCGCCACGGTAAATGCCGCGCTAGTGGGTAAAGCTGCGGCGCAAACCGTCGTGATATGCAATGACTATACGGTCTTGGCTGGCACGCAGGGGTATTTTCATCATCACAAGCTTGATCGTGCGATTTTACAAGCCCGATCCCTGCGGCTTCCTGTTGTAATGTACACGGAAGGGGGCGGCGGGAGACCGGGTGACGAAGACGTCAAGACACAAATCGCAGGTCTCAATTATCCCTCATTTCGAGAATGGGCCGGGCTCGGCCGCATCGTTCCCAGAATAACCGTTAACCACGGCTACTGCTTTGCGGGTAATGCCGCTTTGTTTGGTTCCGGTGATATCCGTATTGCTACTCGAGCTTCCTGGATTGGTATGGCCGGTCCAGCTATGATCGAGGGCGGCGGTTTGGGTCGGTTTGAACCGACTGATATCGGCCCTGCGGAGAGCCAGTATCGCAATGGCGTTGTCGATATCCTAGTCGAGGATGAGGCGCAGGCGACAGCGGTGGCGAGGCAGGTGCTCGGATATTTTCAGGGGCCTATCCCTGCGCGTGATCCCGAAAGCGAGATCGATTTGAGAACGGTGATACCAGAGGATCGACGTTGGGCGTATCCCGTAAGAAATATAATCGATGCCATCGTGGATGCAGACTCGTTTGTCGAAGTAGGGCGAGTGAGAGGCCGCAGTGTGGTAACGGGTTTCATTCGTATCAATGGTGTTCCAATGGGACTGATAGCGAACGACTGTCAGCAGCTGGGCGGTGCTATCGATGCAGACGCGGCCGATAAAGCCGCACGCTGGTATCGTTTATGCGAACGTTTCAAACTGCCGCTACTTTCACTCACGGATACCCCCGGATTTATGGTTGGGCCAGATAGCGAAGCCCAAGCTGCGGTAACCCGTATGTCCGGAATGTTTGAGGCGGGTGCGGCGTTTGGACAACCGCTTATCGCTATTTTTTTGCGCAAGGGTTACGGCTTGGGTGCTATGGCAATGACAGGCGGGAGCTTCGCTGCACCGACTTATAGCGCCTCCTGGCCTACCGGAGAATTTGGTGGTATGGGGCTGGAGGGGGCCGTTAAGCTGGGTTATCGCAAAGAGCTCGATGCCATAACGGATCCGAGCGAGAAGCAGATGCGCTTTGAGGCCTTGGTGGCGCAACTTTACGAAATTGGTAAGGCGACTGAAGCAGCCGCTCACTTGGAAATTGATGCTGTGATCGATCCACGTGAGACGCGCACCGTGATAACCCAGGTTTTGAGCGCACACGGACTTTAGATTTATTGGTTCATCATTTTTAGAATAATAAGGGGGGTAGTTAACCAATATGAGCGTTAAACTGTTTTTGTCAGCCATGAGCGTGGCTGTATTGTCGGCTTCGGCTTCGGCTTCGACATCCTCGATCCAAGCCAAGCGTTTATTGTGGGGTGATACTCACCTGCATACCTCCTATTCCTTTGATGCGTATACCAATGGCAACCGTTCGGCGGATCCTGCCACGGCCTATCGCTATGCAATGGGGGAGCCTGTGATTCACCCATTTCATCGGGCGCGTGTTCAGATTGAGACGCCACTCGACTTTCTGGTTGTAAGCGATCACGCGGAGTTCATGGGTGTAATAAAACACCTTTATGAGGAAGGCTCTGCCGGTGAAGAACTTTCTTTTAAGGGCTGGCTTGGGGCGGAGATTACGGCTTGGCTGCTGCGCCGCTCGGTTAAAAACGATACCAGTCTTGAATTTTTTGGTGCGCTCTTGCCGGAGCATGGAGACGCAGGAGAAGTCGCTGCAGCGATGGCGGGGACAGGCTACGATAACGGCAGCCTAATGCCGGATATGCCGACGGTGCGTGTAAGCGCCTGGCAGGATATCGGGCAGATTGCGGATCGTTACAATAAGCCAGGGGAGTTTAGTGCTCTGATCGGATGGGAATGGAGCGGGACGCCAGGTGGTGCGAATCTTCATCGTATAGTTGTATCTGATGCCAGTGCCGAGCAGGCTGCCAGAATCTTTCCTTTTTCGTTCACCGATTCCCCGTTTCCTGAAGATTTGTGGGCCTTCCTAGACGAAGCGGAAGGCACGACCGGAGCGCGCTTTGTTGCGATACCGCATAACTCGAATCTCTCAAAGGGTTGGATGTTTGACACAAAAAGCTTACGTGGTAAGCCCATTGACGAGGAGTATGCAACGATCCGTGCACGTTGGGAACCCATTGCCGAAATCACACAGATTAAAGGTGACTCAGAAACTCATCCGGATCTTAGCCCCGAGGACCCTTACGCCGACTTCGAGTTGTACCCATACTATCTGGCCAAAGGGGGTTCCGAGCCCTATGTTGCATCACCTGGCGATTACCTTCGAAGTGCACTCAAAAGAGGCCTGGAGATCGAAAATGAAATTGGTGTGAACCCTTATCAGTTGGGCTTTATTGGATCGACGGATTCGCACAGCGGACTGTCATCGGCTGAGGAAGATAATTTCCACGGCAAAATGGCCTTGGATTCCATTCCCGAGCGCAAGGCGGCCCGTTGGGCTGGTGATGATGGCCCCAATGGTTGGACGATGTCGGCAGCTGGGCTTGCAGCCGTGTGGGCCGAGGATAATACCCGCGAAGCGATTCTGGATGCCATCAAGCGCCGGGAAGTTTACGCGACAACCGGCCCGCGAATCGCGTTGCAAACCTATATCGTGGACTCCGCAGAGGGACTCGCGCTTGATACGCTTGATGCCACTGAGAAACTGGATCTTTCTGCGCCAATGGGAAGCCGCGTTTCAGTAGATCGTGACGCGGTTCATCTGGTGATTATGGCAGCGCAGGATCCGCTCGGGGCACCATTGGAACGTGTGCATGTCGTAAAGGGTTGGCTCGATGCCAACGGCGAGAGCCATGAACAGGTCTACACCGTGGCAAGTTCCGAAGGGCAATCGAGTTTTAACCTTGTTTGGAGCGACCCTGAGTTCGATCCCTCCGTTAATGCGTTTTACTACGTGCGTGTGATTCAGGTTCCCACCCCGAGGCACTCGGATCTGGATGCCCGAGCGCTCGAGGTGAACGATACGGGATACTCCAAAACGATCCAGGAGCGAGCGTACTCCTCTCCGATTTGGCTCACCGTCTCGCCTCAGTGATGCGTTAGGATGAGACGCAGGGCAAACAGTTCCGTAGTCGCTTGGCTGAGGGCTTTTAGGCCCTCCTGCTTTGCCCGAGTCAGTCGGCTGGTTTCCATCGGATCGCGGCGGCCGGTCTTTTGCTCTAGGGTTTGATGGCGCTGTAGTTCGCCGTTGAGTGCCGATTCATAGGCTGCTAAGGCGTGTTTCTTTATGCCATCGGCTCGTGTTTCCGCCTGTCTTTCAGCGGCCGCAATCATTTGCTCAAGCGGTTTTCGGATTTGTTTGAGCAAGGTCGGTACCGCTTTGGCCGGTATGGATTCAAGCGTTTTATTCAGTGCTTGAAAGGGTAATGCCTCAGCAAGATCTCGCCCCTCTACGTTAATTAATGACCGTATGGGTGTGCGCGGCAGATATTTCGGAAGATCCAGCTCTGCAGGCCCTGTAGCGCGAACGAGCGAGATAGCCTCAAGGAGCATTGTGCCTTGTGGGACACTCTTCAATTTCAACTTGGCGATCGTCGCGGCACCGACTGGCTGTTGATCAAAAAGCTCGATAGTCTCCCTGATCAAGGGATGCTCCCACGTTAGAAAGGCCCAGTCTTCGCGACTGGCGGCGATCTCCCTATTTAGTGTGCCGGTGAGCGAGTCGTCATCAAAGAAAGGCAGCAGTCCCTCATGTGTTTGCTCATTGGTTCGAATGATCACGGTGTGGTCGGAGTGTGGTTCAATATCGAGTGAAAACGCCTCGGCGGCCGATTCTATCCAGTCCAGCAAGTTCGAATCTCGGTCTAGGGATTGAATCGAATCGATCAGAGTCTGCGCCATTGGCTTATTTAACGAGTGACGCTCCAACAATCTATTTCGACCCTTGGCGAGTTGAGCTTTCATTGTCTCTGC
This sequence comes from Gammaproteobacteria bacterium, assembly GCA_030427335.1. Classification (GTDB taxonomy): domain Bacteria; phylum Pseudomonadota; class Gammaproteobacteria; order Pseudomonadales; family Halieaceae; genus Aequoribacter. The sequence goes on from JAUHWV010000006.1 coordinate 22,285, forward strand.
CTGAACCGAGACGAGAGAAAGGGTGTCGGGGTAGGCCGCTGGATCTAAACAATAGTCTTTGAGTTGCGGCTCATTGCGATCAAACAGCGTTTGGCCTCCTGCACAGTGCTCAGTGAAAATTTCCAGACCTTGTGCGTACCACGAAAACAAGGCCTCTTGAGCGGAATGGGCGTGATAGGGGACGTGGATGTGAATTACTGATTTTTGACCAATTCGATCCAAGCGGCCAATGCGCTGTTCAAGCAGATCAGGCGACCAGGGCAAATCAAACAACACAAGATGCTGAGAGAACTGAAAGTTGCGCCCCTCACTGCCAATCTCAGAACATACCAGGACCTGAGCTCCATTATCGGTTTCCTGGAAATAAGCTGCGGCTCGATCTCGTTCGATCAAGCTTAAGCCCTCGTAGAATGCAGCCGATCGAATACCCTCGCGTAAATGCAGATGCGATTCAAGGTCTGTAGCAACCTGAGCTGAGCCACAGATGACGAGGACTTTTCTCGATCGATCAGCGCGCAAGAAATCGGTTAGCCACCGCACTTTGGGCTCGCTTTGAATCCAATTGTCTGATGCTTCTTTCCGCTCGGGGTACAGTTGCTCTTCTAATGTGGCACCCGCGGGGATTTCCGAAGATAAGGGGTAGGGATGAAGATGTCTTTGGGGAAGTCCGCTTATCGACGCCCGCGAATTTCGAAATAGGCTTCTTCCAGTTCCATAATAATCCAGTAATGCGTCGATTTGGGCGTCGGGGTTGGCGCCATGCGGTATTTGATAGTTGGGGTGTTCAATCGTTTCGCCCGCTTCAATTTGTCTGATGAGCATATCAAGTTCTGAAAATTGCGCTTCTTCGGCTTGATAGTCGGCAAAATCGACAAAACGATCCGGATCGATTAAACGCATTCGTTTAAAGTGCGCCTCCTGACCTAGCTGCTCTGGCGTCGCGGTTAAAAGCAGGAGTCCGCGACTTTGGCTCGCTAGCGTTTCCACGAAACCATAGGTGTCTGTTTCGGATTCGTTCAGATGATGGGCCTCGTCAATTACCACTAAATCCCAGTTAGCCTGCAGTGCTTTATCGAAGCTGCCAGATGCATTCCTCATCAGCTCGAGAGAGCAGAGATTGAGCTGCCCATCTTCAAATGGATTTTCGTGAGTATCGAGGCGTTCGGCATTCAGAAATTCAAAATTCAAATTGAATTTTCGACGCATCTCAACGAGCCATTGAGCCATAAGCGGCTCCGGGCAAAGAACCAACACGCGGTGGGCTCGGTGGGTGAGCAGTTGGTGATGTATCACGAGCCCGGCTTCGATTGTCTTACCCAATCCTACCTCGTCGGCTAGCATGACTCTTGGTTGATTACGATTCCCGATGGAGTGCGCGAGGTAAATCTGGTGGGGCAGGAGTAGCGTGCGGGGAGCTATCAGTCCTCTGACTGGGCTGGCGTCGAGCATTTGAGCGTGATTTGCCGCCGCTACCCGAGCCTGATACAGAACAGCAGAGTCGAGTTGGGCGTTCAGTAGTCGCTGCTCCGGCTGATTTAGCGCAACTTCTGGCGCGAGCTGGAGCTCGCTTATGTCCATATGTTGATTTGTTGCCGTGCGAATGGCGTAGTGTGCAATGCCCGCTCTCAGCGCAATCGAGAGCACCTCAGCTTCAGTTCCGTCGGCGAGTTTGATGTCATCACCCGTTCGATAAATGAGTCGGGTCAGAGGTGCATTGTCACTGGCGTAGGTTCGATCTTCCGCGACAGCAGGAAAAGTCACGGAGACTCGTCGAGGTTCGACGTCTACGATGACGCCGAGTCCGAGATGGGGGTCAAGCTGGCTCAAATAACGCTGACCTATTACATAGTCATTCACGAGGTTTGTTGGTTCCAAAATAGATTTAGGCTGTTGTAATACACCGCCTCGTTGCAGACTTCAACATCAAGCTCTTTAACCTGGGCCACGGTGTTTGCGACCAGTCCCAAAAAATGGGGTGCGTTTGGTTTGCCGCGAAATGGGACCGGGGTTAAGTAGGGCGCGTCCGTTTCATATAAGACGCGATCCAATGGTGTGAGTTGAAGTGCTGCACGAACATTAGCGGCGTTTTTAAAAGTGCAAATACCGTTAAAACCGAGGTGAAAGCCCAGATCCAAACAGTGTTCGGCCAGTTTCAGCCCAGAAGTAAAACTGTGAATGACTCCCTTGTTCTTCAGATCTGGCGCATACTCAGATAAGATAGCCGCGGTATCTTCATCGGCTTCCCGTGCGTGAACGACGATCGGGAGGTTCAGATCGACGGCAATCGTGAGCTGGGCCTCGAAGGCTTTAATCTGCGCGGTACGGTCACTGTGATCGTAGTGGTAATCTAACCCGATCTCCCCAATCGCGAGGACTTTTGACTGCGAGGCATTGGCTCGAATCGAGGCATCAATCTCGTCGTTATAATGCACCGCTTCGTGCGGGTGGATTCCCTGCGTGGCCCAGACCGGCGCATGCTGAGATGCAATATCGAGTACAGTTTGCAAATTATCGGGCGATACGGCGATCGTAATAATCCGTTCAATGCCCACTCGTTCGGCCAAACTCAGCGCGTTAACTAGATCGTCTGCATCCAGGTAATCAAGATGGCAGTGTGTTTCGATCAGTGGCTGGGTAAAGGCAGGGAGTTGCTCTACGATGTCTGCGTCGAAAATTCTCACGAAAGACCCCACGTTCTGTAGCGGCGCGCATTGTCTCGTCTTATCGAATAAATTTAAAGGCTAAGGGGGAAATAAACCCTTGCCTGTGAACCCTACTGAATCTCGTCTGCGTGGGTCAGAGAATGATAACTTCGCTAGCTTGTGGCCCTCTGTCGCCATGGGTGATCACAAAGCTGATACGAGACCCATCTTTCAGACTACGTCGGCCACCGTGCTTTAGGGCTCTAAAATGTACGAATATTTCCTTATCGTCTTCGCAAATAACGAAACCGAAGCCTTTGGTTGCGTTAAACCATTTCACTACGCCTTGCTGTCGATCCTGGTTAGCACTTTCTGTGTTTGCGTGTGCGTTGAGGTTAGGCCTCTTCAGCAGCATGCTTGCGATGACAGTACTCAGTGCGGCCATAACCGGACTCAGCCAGGAGCTCAGCTCCGGATCTAGAGGTACAAATTGGGTTGAAATTCCTACGATAACGCCCGCACAGAACGCGGCAAAAGCGGTAAGGAGGTTCATTTAAGTCCTTTATTCAAAGCGTGATGATTTTGTATTACTTCGGCGTAACGTCTTCAGCTTGAAGGCCTTTTGGGCCCGTGGTAAGCGTGAATTCGACCTCTTGGCCTTCGTTTAGAGTGCGAAAGCCTTCGCCTTGGATTGATCTGAAATGGACGAATACGTCATCGGGTTCACTGTCTCTTTCAATGAACCCATACCCCTTGGCGTTGTTAAACCACTTCACCTTTCCACTAACGCGTTCAGACATAGTAAACCTTACTTTTTGCGTTGTTATTTTTATTACTGATCAAGGTATCGCTTTCTGTGGATTATTTCAAGGCCTCGATTTGGGCCTGTTGCAGAGTTGTTTTACTGAGTTCCGCCTGGTTTTGCTCAAGTTTTTCGCGCTCTCTTGCTACGACCTCCGCTGGCGCTCTATCGGCAAAATTGGGATTAGCGAGTTTCGCTTGGACTCGATCGATCTCGGACAGTAACTGCGCCACGCGTTTGTTTATTCGGGCGAGCTCGGCTTCGATATCGATCAGACCTTCCAGAGGCACAAATAGCTCCGTATCGCCCGCGATGAGTGAGGCCGATGGCGGCAGCTCCTCTTTATGATCTACCCACTGCAGACTGGTCAGTTTGCCCAGTTTTCGCAATAGGGCCTCGTTGGCGCGAACCGCTGTTTGGGCCTCGGGCGTATCGCTAAATAAGAATGCTGGGATGGCTTGTCCGGGATTCAAGTTCATGTCGGACCGAAGCGTGCGGGTCGCGGTTATCAAGGTTTTGATGCGGTTGATGCTACTCGTGACAGTGGCAGGCGCTGCTTCAAAGTCATTCGCTAAAGGGTAGGAGCACAACATGATGGAGGCGCCGTCTCGGCCGAGTACCGGCGCCACACGCTGCCATATTTCCTCGGTAATAAAGGGCATGTAAGGGTGCAGCATGCGCAGCGCCGCTTCAAGCACGTTAATGAGAGTGTGGTAGACGCCCCGTTTGCGTTCAGCCGTAGCCATCTCGTCCCACAGGACCGGTTTCGTGAACTCTAGATACCAGTCGCAGTAATCGTTCCAGAAAAACTCGTACAAGTTTTGTGCTACATGATCAAAACGATAGGCCGTCATATTGGCGCTGACCTGCGTTAGCGTGTTGTGCAGGCGGTCGTAGATCCAGCGCTCGGCATCACCCAATTCCAACGGGCCATCCAAGTCGGTATCTTCCACTTGTGAGAGGACATAACGCGACGCATTCCAGATTTTATTGCAGAAGTTGCGGTAGCCTTCCACTCGACCTAGGTCAAATTTGATATCACGGCCGGTCGAGGCCAATGAGTAAAAGGTGTACCGAAGAGCGTCGGTTCCGTAGGCAGGAATGCCGTCGGGAAAATGCTTTCGAGTTGCCTTTTCAATAGATTTGGCCATCTTTGGCTGCATCATTCCTGAGGTACGTTTGGTGACCAGTGATTCAAGATCGATTCCGTCAATCAAATCGATTGGGTCCAGAACATTACCCTTGGACTTCGACATCTTCTGGCCCTCGGCGTCACGCACCAAACCATGAACATAGACGGTTTTGAAGGGAACCTCTTTGCGGAAATGCAGGGTCATCATAATCATCCGGGCAACCCAGAAGAAGATGATATCGAAGCCGGTGACCAGAACGGATGAGGGGTGGTAGCGCGTGAGCTCGGGCGTGTCCTCAGGCCATCCTAAGGTTGAGAAGGTCCACAGCGCGCTACTGAACCACGTATCCAAGACGTCACTATCTTGCGTCAGCACGATAGTGTCAGCCAGATCGTTGTTCTTGCGGACAGTGCTTTCGTCTGTCCCGACGTAAACATTCCCCTCAGCGTCATACCACGCAGGGATACGATGCCCCCACCAAAGCTGTCGTGAAATACACCAGTCTTGGATATCCCGCATCCAAGCGAAGTAGGTGTTTTCCCACTGTTTTGGTACAAACTCGATAGCGCCGCTCTCGACAGCCTCGATGGCTGGGATCGCCAGCTGTTTCGCGTCGACGTACCATTGATCCGTAAGATAAGGTTCAATCACCGCGCCGGAACGGTCTCCGCGAGGCACTTTCAGCGTATGCGGCTCGATTTTTTCCAATAAACCTAGCGTCTCAAATTCTGCAACGACTCTGGCTCGAGCTTCAAATCGGTCTAAGCCACGATAGTGGGCAGGCACAGTCTCATTGAGTGCGGCGCTGTCATCAAAAATGTTGATCATGGGCAGGTCGTGCCGCTTACCTACTTCGTAGTCGTTGAAGTCGTGCGCTGGCGTAATTTTTACGCAGCCGCTGCCGAATTCAGCATCTACGTACTCGTCGGCGATAATCGGTATTTCTCGATTACAAATTGGCAAGGTGACGCTACGGCCCACTAAGTGGGAATAGCGTTCGTCACTGGGATTCACGGCGACTGCGGTGTCACCGAGCATGGTCTCTGGTCGAGTGGTGGCAACAACGATCGATTCATCTGATCCCGTGACAGGGTAGCGGAAGTGCCACAGAGACCCTTGTTCCTCCTCGTTAATGACTTCGAGATCCGAGACTGCCGTGTGGAATTTGGGGTCCCAGTTAACCAATCGCTTGCCGCGGTAAATCAGGCCCTCGTTATATAGATCGATAAATACTTTTTGAACCGCGGCCGAAAGCCCCGGATCCATGGTGAAGCGTTCCCTAGACCAGTCGAGGGAGGTACCCAGTCTTCGCAACTGCGAGGTAATCGTACCTCCTGATTGATGCTTCCATTCCCATACTTTTTCGATAAAAGCATCTCGGCCTAGGTCACGGCGATGGAGCCCCTGTGCTTCCAGCTGGCGCTCTACGACCATTTGGGTTGCGATACCCGCGTGATCGGTACCGACTTGCCACAGAGTGTCGCATCCTAGCATCCTGTGATAGCGGATGAGCGCATCCATGATGGTGTCTTGAAAACCATGTCCCATATGCAAGCTACCAGTGACGTTCGGCGGCGGAATCATGATGCTGTAAGGTGTGCCCGTTCCGCTTGGCTTAAAGTAGCCCTGCGATTCCCAGTGCTGATACCAACGCGTTTCTATGCTGTCAGGCTGATAAGTTTTGTCCATGTGGGGTGGAACCTTAGCGTAATCTGAAAAAAGGCGTGATTATACGGGATTCGGTCGCGCTACGTCGTGCTTTTCGAGTCTGAATCCACGGTGTTTATACCAGCGCCACGCCTCGCGCATCGCGTTTAAGTGGCTCTCTTGCTGCGTAACGATCTCTACAATGCGTTGGAATCGAGACGCGAAACTATCGGTTTTCAACGATAGATTGATCAGGCAATCGTGGTGATTTGCCGTGGGTAGATCATGGTGAATCACGATTGGGCTGTGCGTGTCGCTGTCACCGAGGGTGCAAGGTAGGAAGCCATCTCGTCTGAAACTCCAAAAGGCGGCGTGAACCGCCTCGGAGTGTCTGAGATCTTGTGTGAGCACAAAAATGCGGTGGCCGCGCTGGAATGCTTTCTCTGCTAGCACGGCGGCCACATGATTTGCGGCTTCGAGCGACGCGTCTTGTACGACGTAAAATCCGACTCGAGTCATCAAGACTTAACGGCTCGCTAGATATTCACACAGCAGAGCGACGGGTCGGCCGGTTGCGCCCTTCGGGCTCGAGTTCCAAGCGGTCCCAGCGATATCTAAGTGCGCCCAGGGATAGGCTTTCGTGAAGCGCGACAAAAAGCACGCTGCGGTAACGCTGCCCGCCGATGGACCACCAATGTTGCCGATATCCGCAAAGGGGGAGTCCAGCAGATTCTGGTATTCGTCCCACAAGGGCATACGCCAAGCGCGGTCACCCGTCGTCTCACCCGCGTCCAGCAATGCAGCAGCCAAATCATCATTATTTGCGTACAGTCCTGTCGCATGATGGCCAAGGGCAACGACGCAGGCGCCAGTAAGCGTTGCGATGTCGACTACGGAAGCCGGCTTGAAGCGTTCGGCGTAGGTGAGTGCATCGCACAACACTAAGCGGCCCTCCGCGTCGGTATTCAAGATCTCAATCGTTTGACCAGACATACTTGTCACAACGTCACCGGGTTTTGTGGCTGTGCCGCTTGGCATATTTTCTGCGGCAGCCACAATAGCCACTAAATTCACTTTGGCGCCGGAGGAGGCAAGCGCCTTGACGGTGCCAAATACGCTCGCTGCGCCGCCCATATCGAATTTCATTTCATCCATTTTTGCGCCAGGTTTGAGCGAAATGCCGCCTGTATCGAAAGTGATGCCCTTGCCAACTAGGCAGTGAGTCGCTTTTTTGGTTGGCGCGCCTTGATAGTGCATCACGATAAGCTGCGCTTCCTGAGCCGAACCCGCAGCAACGGATAGGAGGGAATGCATACCCAGTTCGCGCATTTGCGCCTCACCTAGGATTTCACAGGTGACGGTATCAAATTGATCAGCTAGGCTCTGTGCTTGCTCGCTTAAATAAGTCGGGGTGCAAATGTTGCCCGGTAAATTTGCCAGTTCACGTGCGTAGTTTATTCCTTGTCCCACCGTCGCTCCGGCGTTGCCACCGCGCTTGATTGCCGCGATTGCGCTTTTTCCCTGACTCAGCAAAGTAAATTTGGTGAGGCTCGGTGGCGTGGGTTTTTTGCCTAGGGTCGTCGTGTATTTGTAGCTTGCACAGGTCAGCTCGCGAGCGAGTGTTTTCGAAAGCGTCTCGTAGGCGTCTGTTTCGAATCCATCTAAATCGAGAGTCGCTTCTTTACACGCCAGTCTGCTGAGTTGTCCCCACAGTGTGCCGACTAGCTGCTTAATCTGGTACTCATTCAAGTCTTTGGTGTCGCCCAAGCCAAGCAACACAATCCTGGGAAAAAACTCGTTCCCTGAGAGTAGAACACACTGTTTTCGTTCACCCGAGAAGTCTTTGTTTTTCCAGACTCTCGAGAGCAAACCACCTGTTGCTGTGTCTAGGCCCGCCAAGCGAGAGGGGCATTTTTTGGTTTGGCTTAGGGGTAATACCAAGCAAGGGGTTTTTTGTTGCTCTGGCTGACCGGCCTTGCTGTGAAAAACGAGTTCCGACATGAAAAGTTCCTCTCTAGTGTAAGGAGTAGTGTAAACTGAGGTTTCAAATAGAAACGGACAGTATAAGGATCCTTGTCGTAACGTGCTAATACTTCGCTACTTGACGCGCGATATTTTAACGCATACCGCAGCCGTTTCGATCGTCATACTGCTTGTTGTGTTCAGTAGCCAGTTTGTACGTCAGCTGGGAAATGTGGCAGAGGGGGATCTCGCTGCCGAATTCTTAGCCTCGCTCATGCTGTTTTCGCTTCCGAGCTATCTCGAACTGGTTCTACCTTTGGGGTTTTTCGTTGGGCTTATGCTTGCGCTTGGACGCTTGTATATCGATAGCGAAATTACGGTGCTGAGCACGAGTGGACTGGGCCCGATGCGCTTATTGCGGTACACATTGGTGTCGGGAGTTTTGATGGCGGGCATCAGCGCGATGATGAGCTTTTCGGTCACACCTTGGTCAAAGGATCGTGTTCTCGGCATTGTGAGCGTTGCTGCAGACGAAACCGGTCTAGCCGCTTTTGCGCCCGGCCGGTTTCAGCGGCGTCACGGCGGGTTTGATACGATTTACGCAGAATCAGTTGATTCAGAGAGTGGCTTGCTTGAGGGCATCTTCTTAGCTGAGCAAGAGCGTAATGACGAGGGCGCTGAGCGCATTACGCTGACCTTTGCTGAACGTGGGCGGGTGGTTCTAGATCAAGGGAATGGGGGGCGCTATCTAGAGCTGTCCGAAGGTCGACGTTACCACGGAGTTCCGGGTTTAAATGAATTCCGAATAACCCAGTTTCAGACCCTCGGTGAGCGTTTGCCTGACGCGGAGGTGCGTGCTTCTGGTTTAGGTGACGACTTCCAAGATGCAAGATCAACGTTGGATCTGCTTTCATCGTCTGACTCCGCCTCATACGCGACCCTAGGTTGGCGTGCCTCGCTGGTGTTCATGCCTTTGAATCTGTCTTTATTGGCTTTAGGTTTGGCTCGAACAGATAAGCGACGAGGCCGTTACGTCATGCTGTTGCCCGCGATATTGCTGTATTTGGTCTACTTGGTGACCCTCGCGAATTTGCGCGCTTCGGTTGCCGAGGGAGAGAGTGCTCTAATCATTGTCGCACTTCATCTGGTGATCACGATTTTGGGACTGGTGATTTTGATGTGGCCGGTGATGCGTTTGAAATTGCGCCGAGCGAGGTCAACATGATTTTGCTCGAACGCTATGTAGGCGCGCAGGTCGTATGGGGTATTACCGTGGTCCTTGCCGTTCTGGTGGGGCTCGATGCGCTGTCAGCAGTGATAGATGAAGTGCAGGATCTTCGCGGCAACTACGGGTTTTCCGACGCGCTGTTTTATGTCGCCACGTCTTTACCCGGCAGAATAGTGGAACTTGCTCCAATCGCCGTATTGGTCGGTGTATTAGTGGCTTTGGGTCAACTGGCTTCAACCAGTGAGTTAGTAGTGATTCGTTCGTCTGGTGTGTCTCAAAAGGGCATACTTAAAATTTTGTTAAAGCCGGTATTAGTTCTAGCGGGTGTTCTACTGATTGTTGGCGAATTTGTCGTCCCTAAGGTCGAACAGTTGGGTGAAACGGAGCGCGCACTGGCGATGAGCGACAACGGTAACGTCACCGGTCGTTATGGCATGTGGTATCGCGAGGGGCGTCATTTTATACACTTTAACGCAGTGCAATCCGCCGGCGTGATCTACGGCATCACCCTGTTTACCTTTGATGATAGCTGGGCGCTGAGCGAGGAAATTCGTGCTCGACGAGGCACCTTTCAGAATTCGGGCTGGTTGTTGGAAGAAGTGGAGCGAACACAGATAAACTCTTGGGGTACAGAGGCGAGTCAGCTTACAACCTTGCTCTGGGAAACGGATGTGACGCCAGAGCTTTTGGCTATGGAATCCGTAAGCCCAGACCGCGCGAGCATCAACGATCTTTTGATGTATAGCGCGTATCTACATCAGCAAGGTTTGGAGGCCGCGGACTATGAAGTTGCGGCCTGGAAGAAGATCACTCAACCGCTAGCGATTGTAATGCTCGTGCTGGTGGCGACGGGTTTTATCTTCGGCCCTTTGCGTGACGGCACTTTGGGTTTGCGGGTTTTTATTGGAACCTTGGTCGGTTTGGCTTTCAAAATCAGCCAAGATTTGGTGACGTCGGTTACCTTGGTTTACGGTCTCGCACCGTGGCTGGCTGTGCTGTTGCCCCTCGCTATCGGGACGGTTGCCGGCATTTACTTGTTAAAACGTGGTTCATGAGGTCACTTTAGGTATTTGAACCAGTTTGGTTCCGGAGAGACGGTCGTGCAAATACAGACCATTCTTATCGACGAAACGCCACGCCAATCCAAGTCCGAACAGGCCATAGGCCAAGATCGCGGTGAACAGACGTAAAAACAATTGTCTGGTGTTGGCCGGGGATCCATTTAAGTCAACGAGTTTGATTCGCCAGGCCTGCATACCAAGGGTTTGTCCGCCCCGACGCCAGAATATGAAGTAGAATACCGCAACGCTGAGCAACGCTCCCGCTTGGACTGCAGTGGGCGGTAGTGCAACGACGTCATTTTGTGCTGCGGGAGGTGGCAAGATAGTGACGTAGAGACCCATAATGAGAGCGGTGGTCAGCATAATAATGGGTACCACCAAAAAAGTATCATAGACGAGCGCTAAGAGGTGACGACCTAACGAGGGTCTCGTTTCTGCAGACATAAATTAAAGTTTCCTAGTAATATCAGAAAACGGCGGTTTAGAATAACACAGACTGAGCTTGGAGCAGTGCATGAAAGTTCTACTTATCGAAGACGACGCATCCGTAGCTGATTTTGTGAGCGCTGAGTTAGCGAAAAAAGGCCACGAGTGCCAGTGTGCGCGCAATGGGTCTGAAGGCTTGGTGGCCGCTAATACCACCCGTTGGGATGCGCTGATTGTAGACCGCATGCTACCCCGACTGGATGGACTGAGTGTAATAAAAAATTTGCGGGAGGGGGGCGATTTGACCCCCGTGTTGATACTCAGTGCGCTGGGTGAGGTAGACGATCGTGTTCAGGGTTTGCAAACGGGTGCAGACGACTATCTAGTCAAACCTTTTTCGGCGGAAGAATTGCTGGCTCGTCTCGAGGCGATTCATCGACGTATGGCGCCTTTGGGGGCTGATTTTCGAACTACCCTGGAGCACGAAGACCTGCGGCTTGATTTGATTAGCCAAGAGGTGAGTCGCGCGGGGACCGCAATTTCACTGCAACCGAGGGAATATCGCTTGCTCGAATATTTGATGCGGCACGCTGGGCAGATCGTAACCCGCGGGATGTTGTTGGAGCACGTGTGGGGATACCACTTTGACCCCCAAACTAACGTAATTGACGTTCACATATCGAGACTGCGTCAGAAAATCGATCGCGACTTTGATTACCCGCTGGTTCATACGGTTCGGGGCGCAGGTTATCGCTTCGGTGACTGAATCAGCCGCGAGTAAACGTATCGACTGGATGCGAGTCATATTTGTTCACTTCGCCACCCGTTTTAGTGCGTTTTTATTCTTAGTTGGCGTGTCGCTTTTTTTGGGGTATGTGGCAACAAGTGCCTACCTACTACACTCTCGTTTGATTGCGGATATCGAAGGCCGCCTAGATTACTTGGCGATGGAGTATGAGCAACAGGGCGTGACACGACTCGCTTCGCTTGTACGACGTCAGAGTGACAGTGAGGGTGGGCAATTTGTTCTGTATTCCCTTGATACAGGTGAGGCTTCAGCGCCGCTTGGCGCCACGGAGGATACTGTGCCAGGCAGTTCCATGGCGTTTTTCATGGAGCGTGCGCTGCAGCGGGATCATAGGGAAGTTTTCTTGGTTCGAGCCCGCCAGTTGGAGGGAGGGGTGCGCATATCCGTTGCGCGTTATTTTTCGATCGAACTGCGGGACCGGCTTGAAAATGGCCTGCAGCTGGCGGTTATGCTCTTGTTTTTTTGGGTGGGCGCGGTATTGACCACCGGTGCGGCGACCTATCGTGCTACCGAGCGATCCCGCGAGGTGCACGAGGAAATTATTCGCATCATTCGCGGACAGACGAAAGAGCGACTCAGAACCGACGATCCGTCTATGTACGTAGCGCAACTCATGGAAGCTGGCAATACGATCTTAGAGCACGTCGAATCCTTAGTGCTCGGTGTAAGGACCGTTTCCGATAACATTGCGCACGATCTTCGTACGCCCTTGACGCGCTTACGTAATCAGCTGAGTCAATTGCGCGATCAGGTCGACAGCGCTCACAGTCAGCAAATCGACCAAATTCTTTCCGATTGTGATGATTTGCTTACCTCATTTAATGCCCTGCTAAGGATCTCTTTGCTCGAAGTCGGCGCCCAGCTGCCGGCAGACGGGCAACGTGTGAGTTTGCGAACGGTTTTGCAGGATGTTGTCGAAATGTACGAACCGGTCGCCCATGAAACAGGCGTGCTGCTGTCGTTTCACCCTGAATACGAAGATCAAATAATTGGCGAGACCGATTTGCTGGGCCAAATGTTTGCCAATTTGGTCGACAATGCGATCAAGTATACGCCACCGGGCGGTCGCATTGTGGTGACGCTTGAGCGCCAAAGCCCTGAGTGGTTGAAGGTTGTGGTAAGCGACAATGGCAGAGGGATTCCGCTTGAAGACCGTGCTAACGTGTTTCGGCGGTTTTACCGTGGGGAGCCCAGCCGAAGCGAGAGCAAGGGACACGGTCTTGGACTGTCCTTGGTACAGGCTATCGTAACGTATCACCGGGGAAGTATCGAACTCGCTGATAATAACCCAGGACTCAGGGTGAGTGTCTTGCTGCCGGTGCCGTTGGAACCGAGTCGCGGCTCACGATAGGAGTTCTAGGTGTATGCTGGGTTCAACGGTCGGGAGTTCAGGTCGAGCAAACTCGCTTAGATCCGCGCCATCGGCGGCCAGAGAGAGGTCAAGCGTATTAATTTTACGAGCCGGTAAGGTTGGGTAGCCAGCGGGACTCGTATCCGCACTCAGGCTTAAGTGTGTGACATTCGGTGGCTCAGGAGTACACCTTTCAGGAAGCGTATACTGCCTAGGTTCCAGGGCGCTCAGATGGCGTGTGTCAATTAGTTGCGGTGGTACCCTGGGGCGTTCATGCTCGGCGAGTATCGGCGTGCCGATGGGGCTGAGGTTGAGCGATAATGCACTTATGGCTCTTGCGGTCGATTCGCGAGCTGAGGAAGAGGAGGCGCCTTTCGTCTGAGATGGGGTATCAATTTCACGAATAATCGGCTTGGCGCCGGCTTTTCGAAGGGCAGAGGCGTAGCGTTTTGCGCCCGATTCATCCAGGCCACCTTTGACTTTTTGCTCGAGGCCAGAGAACAGCTTATCGAGTACCTTGCCATTGGCCTTGAACAAATCCGCCAAATTCTCTCGGACCTCTGCCTGAGTGAATCCGGGCAGACACTGTCCTTGGTAGAAAATATTGTATCGCCGCATGCGCAGACCGTTCACCGTTAACAACGATAGAGTAGGCAAATCCAAGGGGCAGGGCAACACCTTTTCGTTAGCGTAGCAGCCCAGAGCCTCTGTGCGTTATAATCGCAACAGTAATTTAGAGGTCGGTCATGGTACAAACGGAATTAGTTCAGCGCTTGCAGTCAGGGTACCCTGAAAGTCAATTTTGGGTTGAGAACGAAAGCTCAGGGCATAACGTCCCTGCAGGCTCTGAAACGCACTTTAAAATCACTTTGGTGAGTCCCGTTTTTGAGGGAGTGCGAAAAGTGCAAAGACATCAATCAATCTACCGACTGGTCGATGATCTTCTAGCCGGTCCGGTTCATGCTCTAGCACTCCACCTATATACGCCTGAGGAATGGGTTGCTAATGGCTCCGTTGCTCCGGATTCACCTGCATGCCATGGAGGGTCAAAGGGTGCAGAGTGATCAATCCACTTTCGTCGTTGCGGCGCTGTATCGTTTTGCGCGCTTGCCTCAGTTTGAAGCACTGCGTCAGCCGCTACTGGACCAGTGCGTGTTGCTGGGTATTCGAGGCACCTTACTGCTCGCGAACGAGGGTATCAACGGTACAGTTGCGGGCACGCGCGAAGGTATTGATTCGCTGTTGGTCTACCTTAAGGCTATACCCGAGCTCGCCGAGCTCGATCACAAAGAGTCATTTTGTGATGAACTTCCTTTCTACCGCATGAAGGTGAAACTGAAAAAGGAAATCGTGACAATGGGTGTCGAGGGAATCGATCCTCAAGTCACGGTCGGGCGCTACGTCGAACCCAAGGATTGGAACGCTCTGATATCGGATCCAGATGTGCTTCTGGTCGACACACGTAACGACTACGAAGTTGAGATAGGCACCTTTAAGGGCGCGCTTGACCCGAACACCAGTTCGTTTCGAGAATTTCCTGAGTACGTGAAAACGCATTTGGATCCGTCTAAGCAAAAGAAGGTAGCTATGTTCTGCACCGGCGGGATTCGGTGTGAGAAGGCGACGGCCTACATGATCGAACAAGGCTTTGACGAAGTATTTCACCTGAAGGGTGGAATATTAAAGTATCTTGAGGATGTGCCGGAAGATCAGTCGCTTTGGCAGGGTGAATGCTTTGTTTTTGATAATCGGGTGTCCGTAAACCATCGGCTTGAGAAAGGCGATTATGATCAATGCCACGGTTGTCGCTTTCCTATTACTGAGCAGGACAAACTGGACTCTCGTTACGTCGCCGGTGTGAGCTGCCCACGGTGTCATGATTTACTGACTGAAGACCAACGTATGCGTTTTTCAGAGAGACAGAAGCAAATCCAGCTCGCGAAAAAGCGACAAGAGG
>JAUHWV010000128.1 GCA_030427335.1 Gammaproteobacteria bacterium
TTCCCGCCACCATCAACAAAGATAGCGCTTCGCGCGCTGATCAGTGGGTCAATGCCACAACCCTTGCAGAAACACTCACCGCAGAAGAACTGCTCGCCTTGGATGCGGACGTCTTACTTCACCGTCTCTACCACGAAGAAGAAGTGCGTCTGTTTGATCCAAGCCCCGCGCAGTTCGAATGCTCGTGCTCACGTGAGCGCAGCTTCAATGCGCTCGCATCGCTCCCGACGAATGATTTGGAATCCTTGCTCGAAGAGCAGGATCACATCACGATCGACTGCGAATTCTGTACCGTTCAATATCGTTTTTCTGAGGCAGACCTCAGTGAGCTTTTAACGCACGCGAGCCCGACGCAACACTGAACGGACCTCCCTAAAAATAAGGCGCGACGTGCGCCTTAAACCCTGCCCTTAGCGAAAACCCCCTGTGCACCCTCGCATTAGGTGACATGAATAGCGGATATAACCAATGGACTATGCGCACTCGCAGATTTTTTACCCAAACCAAGCATCAATCTGACATAATACGCGGATCAGAAAATTGAATAAGATGCCAGCAGAGTATCGACGACCTTTTTCGACAGACGCAGACAGGACACAACATGACAGACCAGAGTACGACAGTGACTAAACACACTGATCTCTCGCCCGCGCAACTTATAGAAGAAGCGCTCAAACGGGGCGAAGGCACCTTATCCGATACCGGCGCTCTGCTGATAACGACAGGCAAGCGCACCGGCCGCTCACCGGCAGACCGCTTCATTGTTCGCGAGCCCAGCAGCGAAGACGCCATCGATTGGGGCAGTGTAAACCGCCCGTTCGACGCCGATAAATTCGACGCCCTGTGGGACAGAGTGAAAGCGTATCTTGCAGAGCGCGACCGCTTTATCCAGCACCTTCACGTTGGCGAGCACAAAGAGCACTATATTCCTGTCTGTGTCACGACCGAAACGGCGTGGCAATCGCTCTTTGGCCGCAACATGTTCATTCGACCTGAGCAGTACAACTCAGGCAGTAAAGAAGAATGGCAAATCCTCAACGTTGCCTCATTCGAATGTGATCCCGAGCGCGACGGAACGAATTCGGACGGCACGGTTATTATCAATTTTGGTCGACGTAAAGTACTCCTTGCCGGCATGCGTTACGCGGGCGAAATGAAGAAAGCGATGTTCTCAGTGCAAAACTTCCTGTTGCCTGAGAAAGACGTTATGTCCATGCACTGCTCCGCAAACGTCGGTGAAGATGGACAAACCACCTTGTTCTTTGGTCTGTCGGGCACAGGTAAAACCACTCTCAGCGCCGACCCCGATCGCTATTTGATCGGCGACGACGAACACGGCTGGGCAAAAGGCTCCGTGTTTAATCTAGAAGGCGGCTGCTACGCGAAAACAATCGACTTGAGCCAGAAGAACGAGCCGGTTATTTGGGACGCAATTCGTTTTGGCTCGATTATTGAGAACGTGGTCCTAGACGATAGACGCCACGCTGACTATTGCGATACCAGCTTGACCGAAAATGGCCGCTGCTGCTATCCGCTCGAGCACGTCGAAAAGCGTGTTGTTGAAAATGCCGCGGGCGAACCCAGCTGCGTGATCTTCCTCACTTGTGATGTATCTGGCGTATTGCCACCCATCTCTATCCTGTCGAAAGAAGCGGCTGCTTTCCACTTTTTAAGCGGTTACACCGCCCGCGTTGGCTCAACCGAAGTGGGCGCGGAAGCGGGTGTGCACCCGACGTTCTCCACTTGTTTTGGTGCACCCTTTATGCCACGCCCCGCAGGCGCTTACGCGGATCTCTTGATGCGCCGCATTGAAGACTTCGGCAGCAAAGTATATCTGATCAACACCGGCTGGACCGGCGGTTCAGGTGCGCCTGGCGGCACCGGTTCGCGCTTCCCCATCCCGGTAACGCGTGCGGTTGTCGCCGCGGCTCAAAGCGGTGAACTCACTTCGGCGCCGACCGAGCACTTGGATATCCTCAACCTTGATTTCCCAACAGAAATCCCCGGCGTGGATCCTAAATACATTAACCCTCGCGCGAGCTGGGGTGATGACGCGGCTTACGACAAACAAGCGCAAGCACTCGCAGATCTGTTTAAGAACAACATCAAGAAGTTTGATGTATCCGACGCGATCGTGAATGCGGGCCCCAAAGGTCAGTAATCGTCCGCAGAATAAAAAAACCGCGCAATGCGCGGTTTTTTTTTCGTCTGTCCACTCAGTGAGAGTGGCCTAGATCAGCTTTCAGGAGTACATCTGCGGCGATAACGGATAACGGATAACGGATAACGGATAACGGATAACGGATAACGGATAACGGATAACGGATAACACACCTTATCGCCGTATCACTTTGATAACCAGCAATATGAGCCAAACACGCGCTCCAAGACAAGCGCGTTAAGTCAACTGTCGAGGGCGACCACTCAAGCTTGCGAGCATATCACCCACCTGCTCTCCGAACAGATAAAGGCAGGGTACCAAGACCAGTGTCACACCCGTTGCAAACAACACACCAAAAGCCAGTGAAGTCACCATGGGAATCAAGAACTGCGCCTGCACACTCGTCTCAGACATAATCGGCAATAAGCCGATAAAGGTCGTAAGTGAAGTCAAAATAATCGGCCTGAAACGATCTCGCGCACCATTAACCAGAGCATCGTACAGAGACAGCCCCGCCTCTTCTCTGAGCGTATTCACTCGATCGATCAAGACCAAATTGTCATTCACGACCACACCCGCGCAAGCCACAACACCCAGAATGGAGAACATGCTCACCTGCCAGTCTAGGATTAAGTGCCCCAAGATCGCACCCATAATCCCAAAAGGCACGGCAGTCAAAATCAGAAAGGGTTGCCAATACGAACGGAACGGAATGGCCATCAAACCGTAGATCACCAGCAGCGCCAAGCCCATGTAAGTTAGCATCGCGCGCTGAAACTCACCCTCTTCTTCCAGCTCACCGTCTAAAGCCATGGAGACAGAGGGGTAGCTCTGCTGCCAGTTCGGCAGGTAATCTTGAATTACGGCGTCCACGATCGCGCGAGGGCTCGACATACCCGTTACCACATCAGCAGAAACAACCAAGGTACGCTTGCGATCAAGGCGTTCAATTTTCTGATAGCCCGGCTCAACACTCACTTCCGCCACGGTATCAAACGGCACCTCGGCTCCGCCAGGCAATCTGATCCGGAGTTCATCCAGATTATCGACCGAGACGCGCTCCTCTTCTGGATAGCGCACCATGACTTTCACGTCCTCTTTGACGCGAGGAATACGCTGGGCCTCGGCACCATAGAATGCTTCACGAACTTGTCGAGCTAAATCCCAAAGCGTAACCGACAAAGTCTCGGCCTGCGGTTTCAGATCGAGAACGATTTCGTCTCTGGGGGCTTCAAAAGAGTCGGTGATGTTATAAACGCCCGGGTAAGTTTCCAGTACTGTTCGCAGTTCTCGCGATACCGCCTGCAGTTCATCAACCGAGATCGAGGTCAACACCAGCGTTATGGGTTTACCCAAATGATTAATGGTGTAGTCAACCTGCACTGATTCAACCAGACCAAGATCGCCCCAACTGCTCTCAAGCTCGCGAGAGAGCGCTTGTGTGTCCACCGCGTCCGAGATGGTTTCCACTAACACTCTGACACTATTTTCATTCGCGGTGGCAGAAATATTACCTATCGCCACCTCCGACTGAAATTCGGGTTGAGCGTTGTAGGATTCCCGCATCTGGATAGCCGTGTTTTCTATTCGCTCCATAACTTCCAAACTTCGATAGAAAGGTCCGCCTTCAGGCAGATCAACCTGCACCACCACGTAGTCTGAATTCACTTGGGGAAAGAAGCCTGAGCGTAACCAACCACCCGCGTACACGGATAGCGTAGTAACGAGGGCCACCAAAAAGAGGCCGCACACAAGCAAGTTGTTTCGCAACGCCTTCTCTAACATAGGCTTGTAGTAATGTTCCGAGACCCGCACGAGACCATCGGCGAAACGTGCCCGCACAGTTTCAAGCGATTTTAATACCCTGTTATCTGGCTCCTTGGGCGGCGCCATGTGCGCGAGATGGGGCGGCAAAATCCACAGGCTCTCGATCAAACTAAATCCTAGAGCGAGGATCACCACGACTGGTATCGCGGTAGCGGCAGAGGCCATATCACCAGGCATAAACAACATGGGCACAAAGAAAATCATGGTGCTGATCACGGCATACATCACCGGTTTAAGCACGGCCTTCGCGCCAATAAATGCGCCGTCCGAGCCCGGATGACCGTTGGTCTGATAAGTATGGATCGACTCACCCACAATGATCGCATCATCAACCACGATTCCCAGAATCAACAAGAACGCAAACAGCGAAATCATATTCAGACTGGTGCCCGTGTACTGCAGCAAGAAGAAGGCGCCCATGAAAGCGACGCCAATACCAACGCACACCCACATGGCGAGCTTGGGCCGCAAAAACAGCAGTAGAACAAGAAAGACGAGAACCAAACCACCAATCCCGTTTTTGAGCAAAGTATCAACACGCTCAACAAAAGGAACGGACGAGTCACGCCACATGGTCAAAGTCACACCATCGGGCATCGAAGGCTGCGTTTTCTCGATCCACGCATGCACTACCTCGCTGGTTCGAAGCGCTTGCGGGTCGCTGGTAACATAGACGTCTAGCGCATGCGAACGCTGCCCGTTGAACCGGGTCTCAACGTCGATATCGGCAAAACCATCGCGAATCGTTGCCACATCGCCAAGCGTCAGAGTAACGCCGTCTCGGCGCGTAATCAGCGGAATAGTCTCGAAATCAACGCGACCGTAGGCTTGGCCGCGCGTTTGTAATCGGATGTCACCCGCAGCCGCTTTAATAGCACCCGCCGGCAGGTTTAGCGAGGCCCCGCGTATGGCATTCACCACTTCATCGAAGGTCAAGCCGTAACGGCGCAAATCCTGTTCTGAAACCTCAATGGCCACCTCATAAGGTCGAGGTGTGCGCAGCTCCACGACTGAAACATAGGGCTCAGTCGAGAGATCGTCGCGTAAACGCTCGCCCAGCACTTTCATCTCGCGCTCGCTGATATCGCCCGCGATATTAACCACCGCCATCAAGTGGCGGTAGGAGTTCTCCACCACCGTTGGGCGCTCAGCATCACCGGGAAAGGTATTAATCGCATCGACCCGAGTTTTCACATCGGCAGTAAGCTGCGCGGTATCGTAACCCTGCTCGGCTTCAATCAGCACTGTGCCGATGCCTTGTTGCGCTACCGAGCGGATTTCTTTGACGCCGCGCAAATCATGAACGGCTTCCTCGATACGAGCGCATATTTGCTCCTCAACTTCGCGAGGACTCGCGCCGGGGTACACCATCGAGACTGAGACCGAGTTAATTTCGATTTCGGGGAAAAACTGTTTATTGAGGGCGGGGATCGCGAGCAAACCGCCCACGATCAAGAGGATCATCAATAAATTGGCAGCAATAGGGTTGTCTATAAACCAACGAATCGGTCCGTTCACTTCAACCTCCCACTACGCTCTTAGTTTCTGGAGAAGATACGACTTTGGTTCCCAACAAGACGCTGTTGGGCATATCGGTCACAACTTCCAAACCATTCGGTAAGCCGCGCACCCAGGCCTGAGTACCATCGGACTGGAGCAGTTCAACCGAGCGCTCTCGCACCAGCCCCTGGTCATCAACCCAACGTACGGAGCCATCGGTACGAATCGCGCCCCGCGGAATAATAGCCACGCCGTCGATCGGTTTTCCGCGTAAAGTGGCCGTCACGAATAACCCGGGCGTCAGCGGTGGGCGTTCCGCTCCGCTAGCCAAAGCGAACGGATCACTTACAGAGACGATCGCGTAGTGCACACGAGCATTCACGTCCACATCAGCGCTGGTTCCGATTAAGCTTCCTGCCCAAGACCAGGTCTGACCGGCGACCTCAGCGCTGAGCGCGACTGAGCGCTCTGAATCGTTACGACCCTTACCCTGCAATAAAGCGATATCGAGTAGAGCCAGCTGCCGATCAGTCAGTGGCAGACGGACACGCACTTCGTCGGTTGCGTAGACGTCGGCCAATGGGCTACCCACCCCAATGTATTGCCCCAAATCAACTTGCTTACTGCGGATCCGTCCGTCAAATGGAGCGCGGACTGATGTCTTCGCTAAATTAATTTTCGCGGTCTCTACTTCCACTCGCGCCGCCTCAAGCGCCGCTTCCGCTGCCGCGATTTGAGGCTTACGTAGGAACAAGTCGTTGGCCGGTGCCGAACCCAGGTCTCGCCATTCACGTTTCGCCTGTAGGGCTCGGCCCCGCTCCTCTGCTAGTCGTTGCGCCGCCGCCGCGTGTTGTGACTCCGCTCGAGCAAGAGCCAGCTTGTACTGGGTTGGGTCGACCGTTAACAGAACCTCACCTTGCTTGAAGAATCCTCCCTCAAGAAACGACGGAGCGAGCGATAGCACCTGCCCCATCACCTCTGAGCTCAACCGCGTAGCAATAGCGGCCTCTACGGTCCCTTGCGTGTTAATAGCGAGCGAACGAGAATCCAATTCAATTATCTGCGTATCGACCAACACCGCGGGGGGCTCGACGATGGGCTTGGGATCGGGCTTGGGCTTGCCCGTCAAAATCTTAAAGGCAATAAAAAAGCCAACCAGAACAACAAGAGCGGTTTGAGCAAACTGTTTGAAGCGTAAAGCG
>JAUHWV010000007.1 GCA_030427335.1 Gammaproteobacteria bacterium
ATTCAAAGGCACCACGCTTTACCCCTTTTTAGACGGGGCAAACGGCTTTTCATTGCTCTAGCTGATCCCGCTAATCTTGAGGCCCTAGACGAGATCAAGTTTCATACGGGCATAAATACGGAAGCCATCGTGGTCGACCAAGAAGCTCTTGCTGCCGCCATAGATAGGCTAAGCGAAGCAAAAGATGCCATAGAACAACTTGTTGATCTGGAAGGCAGCCAATTTGAAGACCTGGAAGTTGAAGCCATCGACGAAGATGATCGAAGCGATCGCGACGTCGGCAACATGGATGCCGACGATACCCCCATAGTGCGCTTCGTAAACAAAGTACTGCTCGACGCAGTAAAAGCCGGCGCATCGGACATTCACTTTGAGCCCTACGAACATACCTACCGCGTGCGCTTTCGTGCAGATGGCATTCTTCGAGAAGTGGTCACACCGCCGAAAGCGCTTGCACCCCGCTTAGCGGCGCGCTTAAAAGTGATGTCCCGTATGGATATCTCGGAGCGCCGCGTACCTCAGGACGGGCGCATACAAATGCGCCTATCGAAAACACGCGCCATCGATATGCGGGTTAACACGCTGCCAACCCTGTTTGGTGAAAAAATCGTACTGCGTATCCTCGATCCAACCAGCGCTACTCTGGGCATTGATGCCCTGGGCTACGAGCGTGAGCAGAAAAAACTATTTATGGATGCGCTGGATAAACCTCAAGGCATGATCCTCGTCACCGGCCCTACGGGTTCAGGTAAAACGGTGTCGCTATATACAGGACTAAATATTCTGAATACCGTTGAGCGCAACATCTCAACCGCAGAAGACCCAGTTGAAATCAACCTAGAAGGTATAAACCAGGTACCGGTTAACCCCAAAGTGGGACTCAACTTTGCCGATGCACTGCGGTCATTCCTGCGCCAAGACCCTGATGTGATCATGGTAGGGGAGATTCGAGATCTAGAAACCGCAGAAATCTCTATCAAAGCAGCGCAAACAGGGCACTTAGTGCTCTCGACCCTGCACACCAACAGTGCGGCAGAAACGATTACGCGCTTGCTCAATATGGGGGTTCCCGCTTTCAACGTGGCGACCGCGGTTACATTGATTATCGCGCAGCGCTTGGCGCGACGCCTATGCACCAAATGCGCCAAACCCGTCGGTAATCTTCCGGAAGAGAGCCTCTTAGAACTCGGCTTCACCAAAGAGATGCTCAAAGACGCTAAGATCAAAGAAGCGGTAGGCTGCGAATCCTGCAACCACGGTTATAAAGGCCGGACCGGCATCTATGAAGTCGTTCAGATTACCTCTAAAATTGCACGCATGATTCTCGAGGGCGCCAACTCGATTGAAATCGCCAACGAAGCTCGCAGAGAAGGCTTCACCAGCTTACGCACATCGGCGCTCATGAAGGTCGCAAGAGGCATCATCAGCTTAGAAGAAGCGAATCGAGTTACGGTCGATTAGGTAAGAAGGGCATACCATGGCAGCAAAGCTCGCTATCTTTAATTACGTTGGCACCGATAAACGAGGTAAAGAAACCTCCGGTGAGATCGAAGCCGCATCGGTTGCTATGGCGAAGGCGCAGTTGCGCCGTCGCGGCATCAATACCAAATCGGTCAAGAAACAAGCAAAAACCCTCTTCGGCAGAGCCGGTAAAAAGATTAAGCCCGCAGATACAGCGCTCTTCACACGTCAGCTGGCCACCATGATGAAGGCTGGTGTTCCGCTCATACAGAGCTTTGAGATCGTCGCCGATGGGGTCGAAAACGAGCGTATGCGCAAACTCGTGACCCGCATTCGTGGTGATGTCGCTGCAGGTAACCAGTTGGCCGCCGCGCTAGCGAAGCATCCGGATCAGTTTGACGATCTGTTTTGCTCCCTAGTCAACTCAGGCGAAAGCTCTGGTACGCTCGAGACCATGCTTGACCGCGTTGCAACCTATAAAGAGAAAACCGAAGCGCTCAAGGCCAAAATCAAGAAAGCGATGACCTATCCGATTGCGGTTGTGCTCGTGGCGCTCGTCGTGACCTCACTCTTGTTGGTCAAGGTCGTACCGCAGTTCGCTGAGACCTTCCAAAGTTTCGGGTCCGAACTACCCGGTTTCACTCGGTTCGTTCTCGAAATCTCATATTTTGCTCAAGACTACTGGTACATTATCTTCGCAGCCATTATTGGAGCGGTTTTACTATTCCAACGCGCCATGAAGACCTCCGTCGCCTTCGCCGAAAAATTTGATGAATTCGCGCTCAAAACGCCTGTGGTCGGCGGCATCGTTTACAACTCCGTCATCGCTCGTTTTTCGCGCACACTGTCTACCACCTTCGCAGCGGGCGTACCCCTCGTTGAAGCTTTGGAGAGCACCGCGGGCGCAGCGGGCAACTTAGTCTACCGCAAGGCAATTTTCAGAATCAGAGACGACGTTACCAGCGGTTCATCGCTCTATGCGGCCATTAAATCAACCGGCATCTTCCCCAGCATGCTCCTGCAGATGGTGAGCATCGGCGAGGAATCGGGCGCACTCGACGAGATGCTAGGTAAAGTAGCAACACACTACGAGGAAGCCGTAGATAACGCGGTCGACAGCCTGAGCTCCCTGATAGAACCTGTGATCATGGCGGTGCTCGGGGTGCTCGTTGGTGGCTTGATGGTTGCAATGTACCTGCCGATCTTTATGCTGGGCTCAGTGGTATAAACCAAAAGGCCCTACGATGTTTGAATTAGAAACGCTCGCGCAGATTCCCGTACTCTGGTACCCGACCATCTTCGTTTTGGGCGCTGTGATTGGCAGTTTCTTAAACGTTGTAATCCTGCGATTACCCGCCATGATGCAGCATACCTGGCGCAGCGACTGCGAGGTCTTTTTAGAGATCGAACCCAGCGAAAAAGCGGAACCGCTCACCCTAGCGACACCCGGCTCGCACTGCCCCTCGTGTAAAACGCCAATTAAGCCCTGGCACAATATTCCCATAGTGAGCTGGCTCACATTGCGCGGTAAATGCAATAGCTGCGGGGCGAGCATCAGTGCCCGCTATCCTCTTGTCGAGCTGGCTACCGCCTTGCTGAGCGTTGCAGTAGCCTCGCAATTTGAGTTCGGCGCTGCGCAGGGGCTCGCTCTGGTGGCTACGTGGGCCTTGATCGTTTTGACCATGATCGACGCCGATCACCAGCTTTTGCCCGACGACATCACCCTACCCTTGCTTTGGTTGGGCTTGATCGCAAACGCCTTCGGAATATTCACCGATCTTGCATCCGCCGTGTGGGGCGCCGTCTGCGGTTACGGCAGTTTGTGGAGCGTGTACTGGGCCTTCAAACTCACCACGGGCAAAGAAGGCATGGGCTACGGTGATTTCAAGCTCCTAGCCGCACTCGGCGCTTGGCTTGGCTGGCAATCGCTCCCGATGATCATTTTAATGTCATCACTTATCGGCGCCATCATTGGCATCACCATGATGGCTCTGTCCAAACTGGGCCGCGGCCAACCTATGCCTTTCGGGCCGTATCTCGCTATCGCCGGCTGGCTATCACTCGTATTTGGCGATACCATCCAGCGCTTATCCCCTTACTTTTAGGAATCCTATGCGAACCATAGGCATCACCGGCGGCATTGGCAGCGGAAAGACGGCCGTTACCGATTATTTGGCAACCAAAGGTATTACGATCGTTGATGCCGACTTAGCCTCACGAGTGATCGTTGAACCCGGTCGACCCGCGCTCGAAACGATATTTGAGCATTTCGGTCAACATCTAAAACTAAGCGATGGGTCACTGGATCGTGCCGGTTTACGCACCATTGTTTTTAACGATACCGAGGCGCGCTTGTGGCTCGAGCAACTCACCCACCCCCTCATTGGCGAAGAGATTCAGCAGCAGTTAGCAGCGGCCGAGGGGCACTATCGTGTATTGAGCTCGCCGCTCTTGCTGGAAGGTACTCAGGTCAACATGACGGATTACGTGGTTGTCGTAGACGTACCGGAAGAAGTTCAGATCGCGCGCGCAAGTGCCCGCGACAACAATGATCCCGCGCAAATTAAACGCATTATGGCTGCACAGTTGACGCGCGAAGAGCGGAAGGCGAAAGCAGATTACGTTGTGGACAATTCGGGTTCTCTTGAAGATCTTCACATTGCGGCTGAGCAGCTGCACCAACATCTCCTGAGCCTGGACTAATGACAAGTTTGGTGAAGAGCTCAAAGCTTGAACGTGCTTAAAGCTACTGTGACCGCAATTAAGCAGGTAAGCCGCGAGGGGCTCTCGAGACCGACCAGTTCAGGTTAAGCGCGCGGCCAGCGCCTCCAGAATCGCCACGTTGGGCGTTGGCATCGGATACTCGCTGCACTGATCCACCGGCACCCAGGCAATTTGCTGGCCTTCCTTGCCTTGACCCTCGCCTTCAAAGTCGGTTACCAGCCAGCAGTCCAATAGAACCGAACGCACATCATAATCGTGGCGGATCTCCACTAAAGGCTCCGCCTCGATGACATCTAAACCCAGCTCCTCGTGCAGCTCACGAGCGAGCGCCTCGAATACGTGCTCACCGGGCTCGACTTTACCACCGGGGAATTCCCACAAACCGGCCAAATGCTGCTCACCTTGACGCAAGGAAATCAGGAGCCACCCATCCCTCAGGATAACCCCAACGGCCACATGCAATAGCGGTTTAGATTCAATATTTGCCATTCATTACCACTTAGGTTCGAAATGAACTATCCATACACCTAGGTTCGATACTCGGCATTTATGCGCACGTAATCGTACGAGAAGTCACTGGTATAAACCGCGGTTGCAGCGGTACCGCGATTCAGCCCCACTTTTAGAACCACATCGGTTGGCGCCATCGCGGCTACACCCTGCTCTTCTGTGTAGCTTGAGGCACGCTGCCCCTGCTCGGCGATCAAAACATCGTTCAGATGCAAGGTCACTTTATCGACATCCAGATTCACGAGACCCGCGCGGCCAATAGCGGCCAGCAGTCGCCCCCAGTTGGGATCAGAGGCAAAGAGCGCAGTCTTAACGAGAGGTGATTCCGCGATGGTAAAGGCGACATCCAAACACTCTTGTTCGCTGGCACCACCCTGTACTTCAATCTGAAAGAACTTGGTAGCGCCCTCGCCGTCGCGCACCATCATCTGCGCAAGCTCCAGCAGCAATCCGTCGAGGGCCTCGCAAAAGGTCACGTACAAAGGGTCGTCCGCACTTTCAATAGCGGGCAGGGCAGACTGCCCCGTCGCAGTAAGCGTGCAGGCGTCGTTCGTGGAGGTATCGCCGTCTATCGTAATACGGTGATAGGACTGCTCAACGGCACGCACCAGCGCCTTGTGAAGCAAATCCGGCGCGATAGAAAGATCGGTCGCCACAAAGGACAGCATAGTCGCCATGTTGGGGCGAATCATACCCGCGCCCTTGGTGATACCCGTGATCGCAAACGCGCTGTCACCGACCTCAACCCGCGTGGAAGCAAATTTGGGCTTGGTATCGGTGGTCATGATACCCTCCGCGGCGATCGGCCACGCCTCAGCGTTCAAGGCATCCAAGGCGGCGGGTAGAGCCGCGGTAATCTTCGCTACGGGTAAAGGCTCTCCGATCACACCCGTGGAAAAAGGCAAAATCTGATCCGCCGAGCACCCTGCCAAGTCGGCTAGCGCCTGGACAGTCGCTTGCGCATTGGCAAGTCCAGATTGGCCTGTACCGGCGTTCGCGTTTCCGGTATTGATCAATAGGTAACGCGGCGCATTCGCACCCAGGTTCGCCTTTGCAATCGTGACCGGCGCTGCACAAAAGGCGTTCTTCGTGAAAACGCCAGCCGTGTGAGCTCCCTCACACAACTCAAATACAACCACATCTTTGCGGCCTGGCTTTTTTATGCCCGCGCTTGCGATGCCAACACGAATACCTAGAATGGAGTGAAACGCGCTCATAAATTTAGAGTTTTCCGTGACAAGATTTGTATTTCTTTCCGCTACCGCAAGGGCAGGGTTCGTTACGCCCTACTTTGCGCTCTTCACGCACAAAGGGCTCTGCGCCTGGGGCGGGTTCAGCCTCGCCCTCGCCGCTATCCATCGCGGCCGCCTGCGCGTGCTCAAATGCGAGCTTCTCTCGGGCAGCTTCTTCGCGACGGCGCTGCTCGATGAGAGCCGCCTCGTCCGGGCGCTGAATTTGAACGTGGCTCAAGAACTTCACCACCTCAAACTTCAAATTATTCAGCAAAGTCTGGAACAGCTCAAAGGACTCGCGCTTGTATTCCTGTTTGGGATTCTTCTGAGCGTAAGCGCGGAGATGAATACCCTGGCGTAACTGATCCATTGTCGCTAGGTGATCTTTCCACAGCTGATCCAGAATCTGCAGCATGACCTGCTTCTCGATGCTACGCATATCGGGGCCCACCAGCTCCGACTTCTCGTCATAGGCCTCTTGTATCGCGGCAACGACACGCTCGCGGATCGCCTCTTCGTCCACCGAGTTATCTTCATCTAGCCACTGTTGTACGGGCAACTGAATAGCAAAATCAGTTTCCAACGCTTTCTCGAGCCCTGAAATATCCCACTGTTCCTCAACGCTCATAGGCGGTATGAAACCGTCAATGGCGTCGTTGATTACGTCCGCACGAATAGCCGTTACCGTTTCCGAGATATCATCCTCAAGCAGCAAATCGTTGCGCTGCTGGTAAATAATCTGACGCTGGTCATTGGCAACGTCATCGTACTCAAGCAACTGTTTACGAATGTCAAAGTTACGCCCTTCTACTTTACGCTGTGCTTTCTCGATGGCGTTGGTTAGATTACGGTGTTCGATGGCCTCGCCTTTTTCCATACCAAGGGCTTGCATAAAGTTCTTCACGCGATCAGAAGCAAAAATACGCATCAGGTTGTCTTCTAAAGACAAATAAAAACGCGATAAGCCTGGATCACCCTGACGCCCTGCACGACCGCGAAGCTGGTTATCGATTCGTCGCGATTCGTGTCGCTCTGTGCCTAAGATATGTAAGCCGCCGGCAGCTAACACAGCTTCGTGGCGTTCTTGCCAAGCCGCTCTAATCGCTTCGTGCTGTTCGTCGCTGATATCACCCGCAGCCGCAAGCTCTGCCTCAAGATTACCACCCAATACGATGTCAGTACCTCGACCCGCCATATTAGTGGCGATGGTCACCACGCCGGGGCGGCCCGCTTGAGCGATGATCTCGGCTTCCTGCTCGTGGTATTTCGCGTTGAGTACTTTGTGCTCTATCTTAGACTGCTTAAACCGTGCCGAAAGCT
This sequence comes from Gammaproteobacteria bacterium, assembly GCA_030427335.1. Classification (GTDB taxonomy): domain Bacteria; phylum Pseudomonadota; class Gammaproteobacteria; order Pseudomonadales; family Halieaceae; genus Aequoribacter. Next base: position 7,248 of record JAUHWV010000007.1, read on the forward strand.
CTTCCGAAGTCTCAACCGACGCCGTTCCGACCAGCACCGGTGACCCCTTCTCGATACAAGACAGCACGTCTTCAACGATCGCATCGAACTTTTCTTCACGCGTCAGATACACCAGATCGTTCAAGTCTTTGCGCTGCATAGGCTTGTTCGTTGGTATTACCAGAACTTCTAAGCCGTAAATTTGCCTGAACTCGAAGGCCTCGGTATCCGCCGTCCCCGTCATACCCGATAGCGTGTTATACAACCGGAAGTAGTTCTGGAAAGTCGTTGAGGCCAAAGTCTGGCTTTCGCTTTGAATCTGTACGCCTTCTTTTGCCTCGATAGCCTGATGTAGGCCTTCCGACAAGCGACGACCGGGCATGGTGCGTCCAGTGTGCTCATCAATCAACACCACTTGGCCACCCTGAACGATGTACTCCACATCTTTATGGAACAATGCGTGCGCCTTGAGTGCAGAGTGTACGTGGTGCAATAAATTCAAATTTGTCGCCGCATATAGGCTTTCACCCTCCGCCAGCAAACCCTCGCTGATCAAAAGCCCTTCAACGTACTCGTGCCCCGCTTCTGTAAGTTCAATCGAGCGCTGTTTCTCATCGATCGAATAGTGCCCGGGTACTTCCTCCGTTCCCTGACTTAACATGGGCACAAAGCGATTAATGCGCTTATACAGGTCGGAACTATCAGAGGAAGCACCCGAGATAATAAGGGGCGTCCGGGCCTCATCGATCAAAATCGAATCGACTTCGTCTACGATTGCAAAATTGAGCTCACGCTGCAGACGGTCGGAAGCAGAAAAGGCCATGTTGTCACGCAGGTAATCGAAACCGAATTCGTTGTTGGTGCCGTAAATGATGTCCGCTGAATAAGCCTGCTTCTTTTGCTCTCCGGCCTGCCCGGACTTAATCACACCTACGCTCAAGCCCAAAAAGCGATAAAGAGGCTCCATCCAGTGCGCGTCACGATTAGCCAGGTAGTCGTTTACCGTAACCAGGTGTACACCTTTACCCGTAAGTGCATTCAGATAAGCTGGCAAGGTCGCAACCAGCGTTTTACCCTCACCCGTGCGCATCTCGGCGATTTTGCCTTCATGTAGAGCGATACCACCGATCATCTGCACATCGAAGTGACGCAATCCCAAAGTGCGTTTGCCCGCCTCGCGCACAACCGCAAAGGCTTCGGGTAGAATCGACGTCAGCGTTTCACCCTGCTCTAGGCGCTCTTTAAACAAGGGGGTTTTGGCCGCCAACTCGTCATCCGACAGCGCCGCTAAACCACTTTCAAATTCGTTAATTTTCGCGACCAGCTTGCCGATGCGCTTCAACTCGCGGTCGTTACGGGTGCCGAAAACTTTTCTCAATACATTCGCAATCATCAATCTCATCCTTCAAAAAAATGGGGGGACTTGCCAACAGCTGGCTTGGAGCTGAGATTGAAATTAGGAAAGGGTGTTGTGCTGATACCGTGATGGGTCAATGAGTCTGCCAAAAGCAAAGGCCGGTCGCTGTTCGCGGTTAGCCCACAATAACGCTTGGTATGAAGCGATCAATGCGTGCCCACGCTCGCTGCTAATAGTGCTTGAGATGGAATGATATTCGGGACGCTCACTTATAACGAGTGCGCTTGGCGCAGAAGCGCGTTCGCCAGCAGAGGCATCTACCAAAGGCTCGTGGCCGAGATGAAACCAGGCCTTCGGACTATGGCGATCTGCGATATCCGTTTGATGCAACACACCGATTGCCATTCGCACCGCAGCGCGAATCGATGCCACCGGACGGTCCGTCCTTGCACACCGGCTCGATTCCCCAGCCCCAGCCTTCGCAGCAGAGTCACGGGAGGAAGCCAAGTCAACAAAATCGAAATAGTAACTACCCAGCTCAATATCGGAGGCGGAGTCATTCAGCTTGAGCGAGGTGTAAGTCGGCAAGACCCAACCATTAGCAGACTCAGTCAAAGACCCCTTTTGATCAGACGCAGCCCAATCCCAATTCAGCGCGCACTCAGCGATATCAGGCCTAGGCAAGCTTGGGTGAACCCAGTATTGCCAATTCAGGGGCGCCTCCCCTACCACTTTAATGGGTAGGCTGGCGATATTTGAGGCAAGTGAACGTAGCGTATTTCGCGCTCTTAGGCTGAGTGATATGGGTTCTTTGACAACCTGCGGCTGACTCGCTTTTTCAAACGAAGTCTGCGCCGAATACGAGATAGTCGCTTCGTTATCGCTGCTCGCCGCCAGCCCCATGGGTAACCCTACCAACACAACCGAGGCAATCGATTTGCCCAAGCGCCGCCAGTCATGACTGACGATACGCTCAACAAGGTTAGTTGGGGTTGGCTTGCTCATGCTCGGGCGCAATAGGCGCATGTGATTTAATGAGCGCACAATATGCCACAAGCGGGCCCGTAACACCAACTCGACAGGGCATCGTAAAGCGTCCGTTTGTCACAAATGGGTACCTTTTAGAGCGGCGAAGGATTAGCGACCGCCGGGTGTGGCTTCGTCTGAGTCATACGCAATCTGGTGATTACCGCACTGGATGAGTGCGGCGTCGGTCATACACGACCATACGAGGTGCTACAGCAGACCAACGTCAGCCCTGCCGGTTCCTCTAGCTGACGTTAGGCGGAGCCTTAAACTGCCAAAGCAACAGGGCTCGTATTGTAAGAGATCGGCGCGCGCTGGGCGTCATCGAAAGTCACCATTTCCCAAGCGTCTTCTTGCTGAAGCAGGCTCCGCAGCAAACGATTGTTCAAAGCGTGACCCGACTTGTGGGCGCGAAACTCGCCAATCAGACTGTAGCCCAGCAAGTACAGATCACCAATCGCGTCGAGAATTTTATGTTTTACGAACTCATCTTCGTAGCGTAGACCGTCTTCGTTCAAAATACGATACTCGTCGACGACGATGGCGTTATCGACACTGCCACCTTGGGCTAGCCCCTGAGAACGCAGATATTCGATTTCGTGCATAAAACCAAAAGTGCGCGCGCGGCTGATTTCTTTTACAAAGCTCGTACTGGAAAAATCGACTTCCGCCGTTGCCTTGCGATCGCGAAATACGGGGTGATCAAAATCGATATTAAACGCCACTTTGAAGCCATCAAAAGGCAAGAAAGTGGCCGTCTTGTCACCGTCGGTTACGGTAACTTCTTTTTTAATCCGAATAAACTTCTTCAAGGCGGCTTGCTCTTCAATACCCGCCGACTGAATCAGAAAAACAAAAGGGCCAGCACTACCATCCATAATCGGGACCTCGGTCGCACTGACATCGATAAACGCGTTATCGATGCCAAGACCTGCCATGGCACTGAGAAGATGTTCAACGGTGGAGACCCGCTGACCATCCGCAACTAAGGTGGTGGAGAGAGTCGTGTCACCTACGTTCAGTGCACTGGCCGGTATTTCAACTACGGGATCCAGATCAACGCGACGAAACACAATGCCATTGTCAATCGGCGCCGGCGACAGACCAAGGTACACTTTTTGGCCCGTGTGCAAACCTACACCGGTGGCTTTAATCGGATTGCGCAGAGTGCGTTGTCTAATCATAGTTACTGCCCTTTTATTAGCCGTTTATCGTTCGGCTTGGTGTCAGCTTAATCGGCTTGACGACGCAAAAAAGCTGGGATATCAAAGTAATCTCCACCTTCATCTATGTCGGGCAGCTGACGCGCTGTGTTTCCCTCTACCTCGGCTTGCCGACGCTTGATCGTCGGACGATCGAAGTTTCTATAATCCGGTTTCATCCCATCTGGAGACTCAACCGCCACAGGTTTGACAACAGAAATCGGTTTTTTCTCCATACCGACTTTAGATAAACCTGTTGCAACGACCGTAACCTTGATTTCATCGTGCATATCGGGGTCGATTACGGTTCCAACCACGACGGTAGCTTCCTCGGAAGCAAACTCTTCGATGGTATCGCCCACCTCCGAAAACTCGCCCAAGGACAAATCCAATCCCGCTGTGATGTTTACCAAAATACCGCGTGCGCCCTGCAGATCGATGTCGTCAAGCAGAGGGCTTTGAATCGCCTTCTCTGCAGCTTCACGGGCACGATCTTCTCCACTGGCACGTCCAGTCCCCATCATCGCCATGCCCATCTCTGACATCACGGTCTTCACATCGGCAAAGTCAACGTTAATCATACCGGGTCGGATAATAAGATCTGCGATCCCCTGAACGGCGCCCAAGAGTACATCATTCGCTTCGCGGAAGGCATCCAATAAGCTGGTACTTTTTCCCAAAACCTCAAGCAAACGCTCGTTCGGAATGGTGATCAGCGAATCAACGTACTGCTCAAGCTCAGCTAAGCCCGCCTGTGCAATGGCAGTCCGCTTTTTACCTTCAAAGGAGAACGGTCTGGTCACGACCGCTACCGTCAAGATGCCAAGATCGCGCGCGACTTCGGCCACCACCGGCGCGGCACCCGTTCCGGTACCACCACCCATGCCAGCCGTAATGAAGACCATATCAGCACCGCGGATTGACTCAGCAATCCGATCGCGGTCGGCGAGAGCGGCGTCACGCCCCACCATAGGGTTGGCGCCAGCGCCCAAGCCTTTGGTGATATCACCACCCAACTGCAAACGTGTTTTCGACTCAATGTCGGTCAGCGCCTGAGCGTCGGTATTCGCGCATATGAAATCCACGCCTTCGATCTGGTTGGCGATCATGTGCTTCACGGCATTGCCGCCACCACCGCCTACGCCAATCACTTTAATTACAGCACTTTCTGGTACGTTATCAATGAGTTCAAACATAGCTACTTCCTTTCTCCATTGTCACTTGCGTGACGTCTCTCCAAATAGAGCGGTCACCCGCACTTTTAATAATTTGATTGCATCCAATTTTTTAGGCGAGCCAACAGGCCCTCGCCTTCGCTCTTCGACTTGCGTCCCGTCGACTGACGTTGGCGCGTGTGCGCTGCGCCGTATTCCAGTAAACCCACCGCCGTCGCATAAATAGGGTTGCGCACGATATCGGTGAGCCCCTTCACGCGAGTCGGCACGCCGATTCGCACAGGCATGTGAAAGATCTCTTCTGCAAGTTCAACCACGCCCTCCATTTTTGAGGTACCGCCCGTCAACACAATTCCTGCGGGAATCATGTCTTCAAAGCCCGAGCGACGCAGCTCAGCCTGAACCAAGGTGAAGAGCTCGTCGTAGCGAGGCTCAACCACCTCAGCCAACGAATGACGCGACAAGTCACGCGGTGGGCGATCGCCCACACTCGGCACCTTGATCATGTCTTCGGGGGATGCCAATTGCGTCAGCGCACAAGCGTACTTAATCTTGATTTCCTCGGCGTGCTGAGTCGGTGTGCGTAAGGCCATGGCGATATCGTTGGTCACCTGATCGCCGGCAATCGGAATAACGCCCGTATGGCGGATGGAGCCTTCGGTAAAGATAGCGATATCGCTAGTACCACCACCAATGTCCACCATGCAGACGCCGAGCTCTCGCTCATCGTCCGTGAGCACCGAATAACTCGACGCCACTTGTTCCAATATGATTTCGTCAACGTCCAGACCACAGCGTTTGATGCATTTTTCGATATTCTGGGCCGCGTTCACGGCGCACGTGACCAGGTGCACCTTCGCTTCTAGGCGAACACCGGACATACCCATGGGTTCGCGAATACCCTCTTGATTATCGATCACGTATTCCTGCGGCAAGATGTGCAGAATCTTTTGATCTGCTGGAATAGCCACAGCTTGCGCGGCATCCAGCACCCGTTCCAGGTCGGCATCAATCACCTCGCCGTCCTTGATCGCCACAATGCCATGCGAATTAAGACTGCGAACGTGGCTACCGGCGATACCCACGTAGACCGAGTGAATCTGGCAACCCGCCATGAGCTCGGCTTCTTCAATTGCGCGCTGTACAGACTGCACCGTAGACTCGATGTTGACCACAACCCCTTTTTTCATACCGCGAGAGGGGTGACTGCCCATTCCGATAATTTCAAGTTCACCATTGGGATCAATCTCCGCGACCAAAGCCACCACCTTTGAGGTGCCGATATCGAGTCCAACAATCATCTTATTCTGAGCCTGAGGCGCCATCTTAGTATCCTCTTCCTGTATCCGAATTGGCGGCCATCGCCATTGAATCGACGGAATCATTCACCGCCAGAGCGTTACGATAACGCAGATCAAAATGCGCTCGATTTGAGACCTCGTCTCCGAACCGCTCATACCATGTCAAAAATCGCTGAAAGCGAGTCAAATGAGCTTTCCGACCCAACGCAATCACCATTCCACCTTCAAGAAATAGTCTGGTGTCGCGCAGCGAATCCATTGTGATCGAGCTCAAACGCAAGGGTTGCTCCGGCGGCATCATCTCTGACAAGCGCAGGTACAAATCCATCAACTCCGCCTGCTGATTTAAGTCGCCTGATAGCTTGGGCAGGTTCAGCGTCTCGCTTCCAGGGACCGGCTCAAACACTTGCCCCTGGGAATTCAAAAATGAGCCATCGCCCCAAAGAGCTACAGGAGTATGAGGCACGACCTCGATTCGCATGGCGTCGGGCCAGAGCCGCGTCGCAGATGCCTTTCTAATCCAAGGCAAGGATTCAATCTTGCTCTCGGTCGAATCCAATTTCCAACGAGCGGCATCCGACGACACGTTCTCCACCAACCACGCACTTAAAGCGACACGATGCAGCTCGCCAATCTCTCCCACGATGACAACCCTTTGCAAAGGCTGGGTATAAATCGCAACAAGCACCGTCAGTGCACCTGCAAATAGGGCAAGCACACTGAACGCAAAAGGGAGCGACGCCAAAAGACGCTTGCTGGTCTCCATGAGCGGTGTTACCGAAGCAAAGAGTGAAGAGCGCAGACTCATACGCGGGGTCCTCCCGTGGCTAAGCTCAGCGCAATAATTTGAGTAAGCAGATCGCTAATCGACATGCCGGCCGCACGAGCCGCCATGGGAACCAAACTGTGTGAAGTCATACCGGGGACCGTGTTGGCTTCTAGGATGTAGGGCTGACCCTGATCATCCATCATAAAATCAACGCGCCCCCAGACGGTGCAGTCAATTGCATGAAAAGCCCTGACCGCCAGTTTGCCGAGTGCCTGCTCGGCCTCTTTGGATAACCCGCATGGGCAGAAATACTGGGTGTCATTGGAAATATATTTTGCGTGATAGTCGTAGAAGGTTTCCTGCGCTGCCAAGCGAATCGCAGGCAATGCGCAGTTACCCAGAATCGCGACCGTATACTCCTCGCCCACGATACGCTGCTCTGCAAATACGGGACCACGATACTGGGTCGCACTGCGGTAGGCTTCGACTAACTCGGCCTCATTGGTAGCTAAGCTCATACCAATGCTCGAACCCTCATACGCAGGCTTAACAAAAACCTGACCAAAACGCTCAATAACGGCTCTAAAGTCGGTATCCGCATCAAGCACCTCGGAATCAGCCACAGGCAACCCTTGGGCGCTCCAAATCGATTTGCTTCGCAGCTTGTCCATACCCAAGGCAGCGCCCAGCACCCCCGAGCCCGACTGCGGAATGCCGAGTGTCGACAACAGCCCTTGCATAGATCCATTTTCGCCGGCTCCACCGTGCAAAATATTGAATGCGAAATCAACACCAGAAAGTGTATCCAACCATCCCGCGTGCGAGGGATCGATCACACGAACCTCTTTGCAAATGGTACGCAAGTGCTCAACCACCGTGGCGCCGCTCATGAGCGACACTTCTCGCTCTGCCGATACCCCCCCCTGCAGTACAGCGATGGTCATGTCACCGAGAGATGCGTTAATCAACATGCGATAGACCCTCCCTCTTTATTTGAGTCAAACTGTGAGCAAGCGACGTAATATTTCCCGCGCCCTGTGTAATGACAACATCTTGATCATTGAGCAAATCGCAGAGGATCTGGGGCACTTCGTCAATCGATGCCGCATAAATCGGCTCCACATGACCGCGAGAGCGGATGCTTCGCGCCAGAGCTTTACTGTCAGCACCAGGGATTTCAGGCTCGCCCGCAGCGTAAACGTCGAGCAGAATCAAAACATCGCAGCGACTCAGAACGCGCACAAAGTCATCGTATAAATCGCGCGTTCGTGTGAACCGATGCGGCTGATAGATCATAACCACTCGGCTCTCTGGCCAGACTTGTGCTGCGGAATTCAGCGTTGCCTCAACCTCTGTTGGGTGATGCCCGTAGTCATCAACTAAGTAAGCAGACCCGCGTCGATGCGCCAAGATCCCCAGCTGCTCAAAACGGCGCCCAACGCCCGCAAACGTCGAGAGACCTTCTATCACGGCTTCCACCGAGAGTCCCTCGTCTAAAGCGACTGCCGCCGTCGCTGCCGCATTGAGTACATTGTGCATTCCCGGCGCATTAACACGCAGAGCAAGCTCACCATGATTGGGGGTTGCAAGCTGGAAGGCACTCGCGGCTCCCTCGGCTTTAACAGCCAGAATTCGGTAATCAGCACCCTCAGATTGACCGTAACTGAGCACCGAGCGATTGATCGACGAAATCAAACCGCGCACCTCGGGATCGTCCAAACACAGAATCGCCATCCCGTAAAACGGCAAGTTGTGCAAAAACTCGATAAAGGTATGCCGCAACTGCTGCAAATCACCATTGTAGGTATCCATGTGATCGGCTTCGATATTGGTGACCACAGAGACCATTGGGCTCAAGTGTAAAAATGAGGCGTCACTCTCGTCTGCCTCGGCAATCAGGTAATGACTGCCGCCCAATTTTGCATTACTTCCGGATTGATTGACTCTACCTCCGATCACGTAGGTGGGATCCAGATTCGCGGCAGCGAATACCGAGGCAATCATGCTGGTTGTCGTGGTTTTACCGTGCGTCCCAGCCACCGCAATGCCGTGGCGATAGCGCATTAACTCAGCCAACATTTGGGCGCGCGGCACTATTGGAATGCGCGCCGATTTCGCCGCTTGGTACTCAGCGTTATCTGGAGTGACGGCAGTCGAGGTCACAACCACGTCCGCACCGACTACGTTATCTGCGGAATGACCAATAAAAACCCGAACCTCAGCATTCTCGAGTCGCTGTGTGACCGCCGAAGGCCGGATATCCGAACCCGAAACCTCATACCCTAAGTTCGCCAGTACTTCGGCAATGCCGCTCATTCCTGAGCCGCCCACGCCAACAAAATGTATGCGTTTAATGCGTCGCATCGCAGGTACTGTGAATACAGAGGTTTCAACGGTCACCGATCACCTCCTCGCACGCCCGAACAATTCGTTGCGTTGCATCCAATTTGGCAATGCCGCGTGCTGCGTTCATCATGCTACTCAAACGCGCGGGCGCTTGCGTAAAGTCAATGCAAAGCTCAGCTAAATCACGCGCTGAGGTATCGGCCTGTTCTAGTACAACAGCCGCACCCGCATCGGCTAAGAACGCAGCGTTTTTTCGCTGATGATCATCAATCGCGTTGGGTAAGGGAATGAGTACAGCCGGGCAGGCCGCTGCCGTTACCTCTGAGCAAGTCAGCGCGCCAGCTCGGGCAATAACCAAGTCAGCCCATTCGTATGCAGCCGCCATATCGTCAATAAAAGCCGATACACGGGTTTCGCTGAAGCCGCGAGATACGTACTCCTGCGTAACCGAATCAAGATGCGCCTTACCCACTTGATGCCAAACTTCCATCCACTGTGAAGTCGCCTTGTTATCAATTTCGACTAACACATCGGGTAACAAGCGGTTGATCGCCAGCGCGCCTTGCGAGCCACCTAAAACTAGGACTCGCATTGCTCTTTCAGGGGAATAGGCACTGCGCCGCTCGCCGATCGCCGCAATATCGGCTCGAACGGGGTTGCCAATCCATTCGGCTTCCGAGCAACCCACAAAGGCACCGTCAAAAGCGGTGAAGACACGTGATGCCAAGCGACGCAGGAATCGATTAGTACTTCCAGCAATCGCATTTTGCTCGTGAATAAACAGCGGTCTGCCGGTCAAATACGAGGCCAGCCCCCCGGGAGCGGCAACGTAGCCTCCCATCCCGATAACGACGGCTGGACGTTCCCGAAGCAGGATGGCAATCGCCTGCACAATCGACCAAAACAAGCGCACTGTACCGGCTATAATGGATGCGAAAGACTTACCTCTTAAACCGCGAACCGCAAGCGTGTGGAGTGGTATGCCGGCTTCGGGTACCAAGCGTGCTTCAAGCCCCGCATTCGTACCCAGCCAAGCAATGCGATAACCCTGTTCTCGCAAGGAACGCGCAACCGCCAAACCCGGAAAGATGTGGCCGCCGGTTCCACCTGCCATAATCATAATCAGAGCTCGACTCATGGACTCGACCTCCGTCCTTCGGGCATGAGCGACTCGCGCGTCATCCGCAAAGCAATAGCCATAAGGCATAAGGTGACAATCAGCGAACTACCCCCAAAGCTGATCATGGGTAGCGTTAAACCTTTCGTTGGTAATAAGCCCATGCTCATGCCCATACTCACAAACACCTGTCCGGACAACATCAATGCGATACCAGCGAAAACATGACTTTCAAAGGAGCGCCCCACCACGAGCGCTTTGCGACTCCACCAGAATAAACGGGCTATTAGAATCGCAAATAACGCCAATAGGCCGGCAGCGCCAATAAAACCCGTCTCTTCCGCCCAGATAGAGAAGACGAAATCCGTATGCGCCTCAGGCAAGTAAAAGAGCTTTTGAACCGACTGACCAAAACCAACACCGGAGAGCTCACCACGGCCAAATGCAATCAATGACTGCGTCAACTGAAACCCCGAATTGAAAGGATCCGACCAGGGATCTTGGTAGGCCAAAAACCGCTGGAGTCGATACGGAGCGTAGGCCACCATCGCCACGCCGAGTATAGCGAGACTGCCCGCCACAATAAAAAACTGCACCAGTCGAACACCGGCTAAAAAGAGCATACCCAAGGCAGTCCCTACAACGATAACGGTCGCACCAAAGTCGGGCTCTAGCAGTAGCAAACCACCAATACCACCTACAACAAACAAGGGTTTTATGAACCCTTTCCAGGAGTCACGCACCTCGTCTTCTCGGCGCTGGAGGTACGACGCCAAGAAAAGAATCACCGCCGCTTTGGCGACTTCAGAAGGCTGCAGATTTACTACACCCAATGGAATCCAACGCTGCGCGCCGTTCACTTCGCGACCGACACCGGGAATCAGAACAAGTATCAACAGTGTGATCGCAATCAAGAGCGCAAGCCAAGCGGTTCGACTCCAAAAGCGGATAGGGATGGCGTAGGCTACAGCCGAAAAAAATAAAGCAACCACCAGATAAATTACGTGCTTCATCGCGTGATACCAGCGCCAACCAAACACGGTCTCAGCGTAGTCAACGCTCGCGCTCGCAATGGCAAGCAAGCCAATCCCGCACAGCGTGGTGATACAGATCACCAGCCATCGATCCAGATCCGCCAAATGCATCGTGGCAGAGTTATGGGCTGTCATGCTGCCATCCCTCCCTGCCTAATCAGCTTGCAGTAGGTTTCGCCCCGCTCCACATAATTTTGAAACTGGTCAAAACTCGCACAGGCGGGAGATAAAAGTACGGTATCGCCGCAGCTCGCCTCGGATCGCGCAATAGCGAGCGCTTGTCTCAAATCGTCGGCGCGATGCACAGGGGGCTTGAACCCTAAGCCCGCCAGCTCATCTGCTACCGCTCCAAATACGACCACGGCTTTGGCACGCCGATTAACCGGTCCGCGCAGAGCCTCAAAGGACTGGCCTTTGCCAACACCACCGAGCAAGACAATCAGACGACCGCTCGCGCCTATCCCCTCAATCGCGGCGATCGTGGAGCCCACATTCGTCGCCTTAGAGTCGTTAATAAAAACGACGCCGTTGTCTTCCGCTACGTGCTCGCAACGATGCGGTAAACCTGTAAAGCGTGACAATGCACGAGACATTCCCCCGAGCGTGGCGCCCATTGCGTCAGCAATAGCACAAGCAGCGAGCGCGTTACGCACGTTGTGGTCACCCTGCAATGCGATACGGCTCGTATCGATTAGTTTAGACTCACCCATCCAAATCGCGCCATCGGCGAGACGGAAATTCAGGTCTCGATTCGTCTTTGTGCCATAACGAATCACCCGCACGGTATCGTCAACCAAGGCATTTGTTAAAGGATCATCGTCGTTTATAACCACGGCTTTAGCACCCCTGAAAATGCGATGCTTAGCCGCATGGTAAAGAGGCATCGATCCGTGTCGGTCTAAATGGTCTGGCGTAATGTTCAGGACCGCAGCCACGTCTAAACCCAAATTATGAGATCGCTCCAGCTGAAAGCTCGACATCTCAATAACATACATCTCGCTGCCATCATTCAAGAGCGTGAGCGCCGCAGGTGAGAGATTGCCGCCCGCTGAAGCCTTAAAACCCGACTCCTGTAGCATCTGCGCAACAAGCGTGGTGACCGTCGATTTCCCATTAGAACCCGTAATACCCACAACAGGAGCGCCCGTTGCCTGCATGAATAGATCGAGATCGCCTAAGATTTCAGAACCGGCCTCGCGTGCCTTAACCACTAAGGCATCGGACAGCGCCACACCAGGACTCACTATCCAGGTTGCATTGGGCCCGGTCCAGTGCACGGCCTGCTGCGATTGAACAAATTCAACGCCTGGAAAGGCAACCCTAAGCTCCTCTAAATTGAACTTATCATCGCGACTATCAAAGGCGACTATCGATTTACCGAGCGCAAACAAGTGGGCAATCACAGACACGCCTGTCTCACCCAAACCCATCACAACGTAGGTCTGGTCAGAAGCGATTAGTGTCTGCATTGGCTCAGTCATACTTTATCTCAGCTTCAAGGTGGCTAGGCCAAATAAGACCAGCATCACAGTGATTATCCAGAAACGAACGATCACACGCGGCTCCGGCCACCCTTTCAGCTCATAGTGATGGTGCAATGGCGCCATACGAAAGATGCGCTTCCCAGTCAACTTAAATGAGGCCACCTGCAGAATCACCGACACCGTCTCTAGAACGAAAATGCCGCCCATGATGAAGAAAACGATTTCGTGTCGGGTAATAACGGCAATACAACCCAATGCCGCGCCCAGTGCCAGCGCCCCGACATCGCCCATAAAAACTTGAGCCGGATAGGTGTTGAACCAGAGGAATCCTAGCCCGGCTCCGGCAAGAGCACCGCAGATCACGGCGAGCTCTCCGCTTCCTGGGATATATGGAATTAGCAGGTAATCGGCGAAGTCTGCACGTCCTGTCAAATAAGCAATAATACCCAGTGCGGAGCCCACCATGACCGAGGGTAAGATGGCGAGACCATCCAGTCCGTCGGTCAAATTCACCGCGTTACTGCCACCCACAATGACGAAATAAGTCAAGACAATGGAGAAAGGCCCCAGTGGTACGATCCAGTCTTTGAAGAAGGGCACGTACAGTTCGGTCATAGCGTCTATACCGCTGTACTGGTACAGATAAACGGCCGCTGTAAACCCCACTATAGACTGCCAAAAGTACTTCCAACGCGCCGGCAAACCCCGTGAATCGCGCTCGACGACTTTGCGATAATCATCCACCCAACCAATCGCACCAAAGGCTAAGGTTACGAGCAAGGTAAGCCAGACAAAATGATTATCGAGATCACCCCATAGCAGCGTGCTGATCGCGATGGAGCTCAAGATGAGGATTCCACCCATAGTGGGCGTTCCGGCCTTCACCAAATGTGTTTGCGGGCCATCATCACGAACGGCTTGACCGACTTTAAGACGGTGCAGATATCGTATCGTGGCAGGACCGGTAATCAAAGCGATCGCCAATGCAGTACCGGCGGCCAGGATGCTGCGCAAGGTTAAATAGCCAAAGACACGGAAAGACGCGTCGTACTGGCTCAAATATTCAGTCAGCCATACTAGCATAAGCGCGTCTCCGGGCGGGCCAAGGCCTCAACCACTTTATCCAAACCGACGCTTCTAGATCCTTTCACCAAGGCGACGTCAAAGTTGGGAATCTCTGTTAAATGATCAACAACTTCATCGGCATCCTGAAAATAGCGGAACAACTTACCTTCAATGACGGGCCATAAAGGCCCTACACACCAGACCGTATCAAGGTCGAGCTCTAAGGCTAAGTCGGCCACTTCGTTGTGGTATGCGCGTTCATTCTCGCCAAGCTCAGCCATGGTGCCAAGCAACGCGAATCGGCAACCTGAGGTGTTTGACAACACAGAGAGGGCACCTTTGGTGGCGGCTGGATTCGCATTGTATGAATCGTCGATCACACGCTGACCTGAGTCCAGCGTCAGGATTCGCATGCGACCATCGACAGCCTGAAACGTTGCTAGCTGAGATCGAATCAATCCGGCGGACAAACCACATTCGATGGCGGCAATAATAGACGCGACGACATTACCCACGTTGTGCAGACCCAGAAGGGGCGAATGAAATTCATGTGTCCCCAGAACACCCTCAATGCCGAAGGCTACGCCATCCAAGCCCTTATCCTGAGCGCCGACAATTCGAACGTCGGCATCCTCAGCGAATCCATAGGTTAAAGCCTGTCCGCCGACGCGCTCTTTCCAGGAGCCGACATACGAAACATCAGCCGTCATGATCGCCAGATCGCTGCTTTGCATTTCGTCAAAAATTTCGCCTTTGGTCTGCGCAATCATATCCAAGGAACCGAAGGTCCCGATGTGAGCCGGCAAAACCGAAGTGAGTATTCTGATTTGCGGCTTAACGAGTTGACACAAATGAGCGATATCGCCTTTAAATCGGGCACCCATTTCTACTACGGCAAACTCAAGATCCTGACCAAGTGACAGTAAGGTGAGTGGAACGCCCAGCTCATTGTTGTAATTGCCTTTGGTAGCCCCCACTTTCGCCTGACCGCTAAGAACGTGCGCGAGAAGCGATTTAACGGTGGTCTTGCCGGCACTTCCGGTCACACCAATAAAACGAACCTGCAGTTGGCTGCGATACCAAGCCGCGAACCGTTCTAGGGCAAACTGAGTGTCGTCAACGAGGATCTGGGGAAGGTCGACCGAGCGCAACTCAGACACCAGCGCGCCCGTGGCACCCGCTTCTTTGGCTAATCCTAGATAGTCGTGACCATCTACTCGCTCCCCTTTTATGGCAACAAAGAGATTACCTGCTGCGATCGTTCTAGAGTCAATAGCAAGGCCTGTACTAACAGCTGGCGGTCCGTGTAGCTCACCACCAACCACAGCAGCAAGCTCAGATAAATTGACAGAGAGCTTCATGCGCAAGCCCTCTTGCTCAGAGCATCGAAGGCTACCTGATAATCGGAAAAGGGAATAACTTTGTCATTAAGCACCTGCTCGGTCTCATGACCTTTCCCCGCCAAGACCACAACATCGCCCGGCTCAGCCCCTTTTATTGCAAACTCAATGGCCTCTTGACGGTCAACGATTTCTGCCACGGGGCGACACTGTGACTGCGAGATATCCGCCAGAATTTTTTCTGGGCATTCCGACCTCGGGTTATCACTCGTGAGTACCACCATGTCCGCATTAACGGCTGCGGCATTACCCATAAGTGGTCGCTTGGAACGATCTCGATCGCCACCGCAGCCAAATACCACCCACAGGTGGTTTTTGACCGTGGGTCGAAGCACACGCAAAACTCGACTGAGCGCATCGGGCGTATGAGCGTAATCAACGAATACCTGTATATCGCCTGCGGCTTCTACTCGCTGCAGACGTCCGGGAACACCCACAAGCGTTGTGGAGGCCCTCAGAAGTTCATGTAGATCGAAGCCTTCGGCAACGAGCATCAGAACAGCCGTAACCAAATTGCGCAAATAAAACTCACCGACCAGGGGCGTTTCCAGGCGCACCTCTTTGCCATTCAAGAACAGGGACGCTCTGGTGCCGCTGGGGCCGTATGATGGCACGACCACGACATCGACCTCCGCCGACGCGTCAAAACTGAATGTCGCAAGCCTTACCGAAGAGGACACTTTCGCCGTTATCGCGCGCGCATTCGGGTCATCACAATCAATCACAACCGATTCAAGGGTGTCAAAATCGAGGATCTTGGCCTTAGCCTCAATGTAAGCCGCCATGCTCTTGTGATAATCGAGATGGTCCTGAGTAATATTCGTTATCGCTGCTGCGCGAATATTGAGCCCTGCCATTCGCCCCTGTACCAGACCATGCGAAGATGCCTCAATGGCGATACGCTGCGCGCCTTTGCCTTGAGCTTCCGCCATAAACGCGTGCAGAGCGAAGATATCGGGGGTCGTATTGTTCGATTTAACCACGGCATCCGCGATCTGAAAGCCCAAGGTCCCAACTGATGCACCCACGTGCCCGAGTCTATCGAGCAGTTGCGCTATCAGATTCACGGTCGAGGTCTTGCCGTTCGTGCCCGTTACTGCCATTACACGCGCTCGATCGCCGCTTGCAGCATAAAATCTACTGGCTATTTTTCCCAACTCTTCAGCCAGAGTGGCCACCCGCGCAAATCCTAGGTGAGAGGGCAATTCAACGGCGCGATCGCAGAGCACCGCGCTCGCTCCTCGCGCTAAGGCGTCCTCTAGATAGTCAAGCCCATGCGCTTCGTGACCGCTGAGAGCGACAAAGGCGAAGCCCGGTTTAATTTGGCGACTGTCTAACGAAATACCCTCAATAGACGCATCTCGAACGGGGCGTGCAATGCCCTGTAGTAGGTCTGAGAGCGACATCTGACGATCAGCCATCCTGCCCCTCCTCTAAACTCTCGGTCAGCGCTGCCAAACTTTCGTTTATGGGGTCAAAGCTGGGCGCTCGCCCCATAACACGCAACATCGACTCGGTCATGTCGGCAAATACAGGCGCCGATATCGACCCACCGCCAACAGATCCCCCTTTCGGCTCGTCCACCATAACGACACTCACCAACTGAGGAGAATCAGCTGGCGCCATACCCGCGAACCAGACGATATATTTGCTGCGATCGTAGCCACCCGCTGCGGCTTTGTGTACGGTTCCCGTTTTACCTGCCACCTGGTAACCCGATACGTTGGCTAGGACTCCGGTGCCGCCTTTTGAGGTCACCGAACCAAGCATCAGCTTTACTTTCTCTGAAACGTCTTCTGCGATCACGCGCTGCGCAAGCGATGCACCGTCTTCTTTCTTTGGCAGTAAAGTCATTGGCGCTTGCTTACCCTTGTTGGCAAATACCGCATAGACTTGCGCCAATTGCGCTGGCGAAACGGTTAGACCATATCCGAAGGCAAGTGTGGCCTGCTCGATATCGCTCCAACGACTTTGAATCGGCAAAACACCTGAGGTCTCTCCTGGAAAACCCACACTCAAGGACTGCCCCACCCCGAATCGACGCAGAACGTCCATCAAAGGCTCGCGCCCTATCTCGAGCGCAATGTGCGTTGTACCAACCTGGCTTGACTTAGCGAGAACACCCGCCAACGTAAGCTCACCGTAATCGGCAGGATCTTTGAAGGTTTTACCCTGCACCACCGTCCATCCAGGGGATGTATCGACGACCGATTGGGGTTGAAATTTGTTCGTCTCGAGCGCCGCAACGGCGGTAAGCGCCTTTAAAGTAGAGCCGGGCTCATACTGATCAACAAAGACGCGATTGCGCATCGTTTGCGGATCGATTTCACTACGATCATTCGGGTTAAAACTGGGATAGTTTGATACCGCGAGCACCTCGCCGGTTGCCGGATTCAAGGTAATCGCGGAAGCCGACTTCGCTTTTGTTGTCTCAACGACCTTCTGTAAGGCACGAAACTGAACGTATTGCATACGCAGGTCGATACTAAGACGAATATCATCCCCATCCGCAGCGGCCTCTATCAGTCCAACATCACGAACCGCGCGCCCAGCACGATCTTTGATGTACTTCTTGCGCCCTTCAGAACCTCGTAGTGCTTCGTCAAAGGCGAGCTCGAGCCCGGAGAGACCTCGATCCTCCAGATCAGTCAATCCAACGAGTTGAGCGGCGAGGTCCGCAGCGGGGTAAAATCGACGATAGCCGCGCTCTGCACTGACTCCTTTAAAATTCCGATCCAATACCAACGATGCGGATTCAGGCGTCATGTTCCTGCGCAAATACATAAACTGCCGATTTGCGTAAGGTGCCAAGCGATCTGACAGAGATCGTTTGTTTTCATTCAGAGCCTGCGCGAGATCACCTAAGCGACTGTAATCAAAGTGCTGAGGATTGAGAATGAGCGACACCACGGGAGTCGACACCGCCAAAGGAACACCATTGCGATCCAAAATCGCCCCTCTGTGAGCAGGTATCGCGGCGTAGCGAACCGCTCTCGCGTCGCCTTGAGACTGCAAAAAAGACTGCCCCTGCTCGGCGTCAAGTAATTGCAGCGCGGCCATTCGAGCCAAAAGTGCCGCAGCGAGCGAACTGAGCACTAAAGCAATAAAGTAGAAACGCCAAGGGCGTTCAACGTTGCTTGATAACGCGCGTGCGCGCCTCATGGTCGCACCACCCTGATTTCCGAGGGAGACGGAGAAACAAACTCTATTTGTGCCGCGATCGAGTCAACTCGACTCATTTGAGTGTAGGCACTGAGCTCCAGCAATAGCCGACTCGATTCATCCCGCAAGAACCACTGTCTCGCCTCAAGAACCTGCAAGCGACTCGTCAGGTTTCGTGCGTCCTGAGTCGAAGCAACAACGGCAAACCCCGAAATCACGTTAAGCAAGGCCAAAAGCGGAACGAGCAACTTCTTCACAGAGCCCTCCGCTCGGCCACTCGCAATACAGCGCTGCGTGAACGCACATTCGCCACCACTTCACGCTCTTCGGGCTTAATCGCCTTGCCGACTAGGCGTAACGGCCCGAGACTGGCATCGCCCGTAACTGGGATATCTCTGGGTATTTTGGGGCCGCGGGTCATCTCTCGCATAAAGTGTTTGACTCGACGATCTTCGAGAGAGTGAAAACTAATTACCGCCACTCGACCGCCCGGTATAAGACAAGCCACAACATTTGCAAGTAGCGAATCGAGATCATCTAGCTCTCGGTTTACGGCAATTCTTATCGCCTGAAACGTCCGTGTCGCCGGATGTTTATGCTTCTCCCACTTAGGGTGCGCCACCTTCACAATTTCAGCCAATTCGCCCGTAGTGTTGATGGGCTTCTTCTGACGAGCCTCGACGATAGCGGCGGCGATCCGCTTGGCGTAACGCTCTTCACCGTACTCGCGCAGAGTCTCGACCAGATCAGACTCGCTTATGTCCGCCAGATACTGTGCAGCGGTCTGGCCAGAGTGGTTATTCATTCTCATGTCGAGCGGCCCCGTTCTCTGAAACGAAAACCCGCGCGCATCATCATCAAGCTGAGGACTGGATACACCCAGATCCAACAAAATCCCGTTAACACCCGCCCAATCAAGCCCGATCAAGACAGTGGGCAAATCGGCGAAACTGCCGTGATATACGTGAACACGAGGGTCTGATTCGCTCAACTCTAGGGCGGCAGTTATGGCCTGTGGATCTTTATCCATAACAAGAACCGATGCATTGGGCCCCAGCGCAGACAAGAGCGCACGAGTGTGCCCGCCACGGCCAAATGTGCCATCCACGTAACACCCATTGATATCGCCAACAAGCGCTTCGATGGACTGCTCTAACAAAACCGACTCGTGCATTTCAACACCTACAGTGTGAGCGACATGAGTTCGTCCGGCAGCTCAGCCTCCGCTCCGGTTTCAAGCAAAGCCTGATCACGCTCCGCTAGCCAAGCGTCTTCAGACCAAATCTCCAGCTTATTGCCCTGCCCTACCAGGACCAACTTCTTGTCGAGCCCGGCGTATTCGCGCAGGGGGGCAGGCAGCAACAGTCGTCCACTGCCATCCATATCCAAATCTGTGGCATAACCCAGAGTTAATCGCTGAAAACGTTTTACCGCGGGCTTTAATGCGGGAAGTGCTTGAATTTGCTTTTGGATAACTTCCCATTCGGGAAGAGGATAGAGCACCAAGCAGTGAACTTGAGTGTCTATCGTGATGACCACGGCGCCCTTGCAATGGGCCAAAAGAGGCTCGCGATGCTTGGCTGGTATCGCCAATCGCCCTTTCGCATCCATATTGATGTGATGCACGCCTCTAAACACGCAATTTTCGCCCTTTTTTATACCGGCAAACCCACAAAAAACCAGATTTACCCACTTTTCACCACTTTGCGACACTATAGAGGCGAACGAATGCCACTGTCAAGCTAGCCACTTGGCAAAAAACAGTGTTATTTCAGTTAATTAGACGCGATAACCGTGTATGATGAAAGCGCAAGACGACTCAGTGACGGGGCGATTTTTATCAAGAATACACTGCACTATGAACACTAAGTGACACTTCACTTTAACAAAAAGCGTAGACAGAAATAAAAACGGGAAAATAAATAACCAAATGATATAAAAACGAGTCGATCGATAAGCCGGGTTCTGTCGTGGACGATCATTCCTCTGCGACCAATGTCACCATTGGCCTGTAGCGACCTACCCGAACCCGCCGCGGGCCACGACTAAAGGGTTCCTATTTGGTCTTGCTCCGAGTGGGGTTTACCATCGCCAAACCTGTTACCAGATTTGCGGTGCGCTCTTACCGCACCATTTCACCCTTACCGACATCGAAACGCCGGCGGTTTACTTTCTGCTGCACTTTCCGTAGGCTCGCGCCCCCCAGGCGTTACCTGGCACTCTACCCTATGGAGCCCGGACTTTCCTCCAGAGGTCACCCCTCCAGCGATCGCCTAATCGACTCGGTCGACAGACTAACCTCTACCACAGCCTCGATCAAACTTTATTTTTAATTTCAAGCAGGCGAGCGTATAGCTCATTTTTCTTCAAACCCAGGTAATCAGCGACAATGCCCGCGGCAACTTTAGGCGGCGCATATTCCGCCACACCCAACAAGAGGGTTTCTTCGGCATCGCCCACCTGCACCGTAGGCTCTTTCGTTCCAGCTATAATCAGCACAATTTCACCGCGCTGTTGATTTGTGTCGGACGAGACAAATTGAATCAAATCAGCTAGAGAGGCCCGCTGTATGGTTTCGAATGTTTTGGTGACCTCGCGACAAAGACAGGCTTCGCGCGCGGCGCCGAATACCGCGACGGCATCGTGCAATGAAGCCAAAACACGATGTGGTGCTTCATATAAAATTAACGTAGCGCTGCTGTGTGCGAGATCGGCATACCAAGCTCGACGCGCCGCTTCTTTAGCTGGAGGGAAGCCCGCAAACAAGAAACGATCCGACGCGAGCCCCGCCACCGAAATAGCGGCAATCGCTGCACTGGCCCCCGGCACGGGTATTACGGCCAATCCCCGGTCTTGAAGAGCGCGGACCAATGGATAGCCCGGATCTGATACAAGCGGGGTACCTGCGTCGCTTATGAGCGCAACCGCACCACCTGATTCGATGGCCTCCGCAAATTTGCCCGCCACGTGAGCCAAATCGGAATGCTCATGATAAGCAACCAGGGGGCGCTCTATGCCAAAGTGTTTCAATAGTTTTCGACTGTGGCGGGTATCCTCTGCCGCAACAAGATCCGCATCTTTCAGAACCTGAAGTGCGCGAAGCGTGATATCATCGAGATTTCCGATGGGCGTTGCAACGATATACATGCCGGGTTTCAAACTTACCTCCAGCGCTTGGGGTTGTGTATGACAAACGCGAACAATAGCATGAAGCCAAGCTCAAGGCTTGGGCCGCTTATTTTTTTTGCGTTCACGGCGAGTCTCATTGCGGGATGCGCGCAAACACCGAGTCCATCTATCTCCAAACCCAGATCAGCGCAGGATGGCACCGAACCAAAGACGCTCGTTCAATCAGCCACAGAACCCGAAATCAAGGCCATGCGCGAAGCCCTTCGGCAATCGGAAGAAGCGCTTGAGCAAAACCACTTCCTAGCGAGTTTGAGCCTACTCCAGCAGATACAGCCGACCTTACTCAGCGCTCGAGATCAAGCGACAACGGAATGGATTGCGGCCAAGATCCACGCGCATAGAGGCCACTACTATGAAGCTAAAGCCCTTTATCAAACCATTTTAAGGCGAAACGAATCCGACCTTCCCAGATCACGTCAAACGCTACTAGAGGAACAATATGCTCTTGCGCAGCAGCATCACGATCAATACGTAGTTATCACTGCAGGACTCGAACTTTTATTTCGGTACGAACCCCTATTCCCGTCGAATATCGTCTTTAATTTGAGCTTGGCTCTCGCCGATGTCTCGCCACAAGCGGCTCGTAATATCCTAGAGTCCATTCCCGCTGAGACACGAGGCCCCATCAAAGCGGCACTTGCCAGCGACGCCCTAATCAAAAGAAATGTTGGCGCGACACTATGTGAAGCTTGGCAGAAGATTTCTGAACTTGAACTCGCCATCCAGCCTCTTTGCACGAACAGCCCAAAGGATAGACAAGCAGAATTAATCATAGCCCTGCCTCTGACTGGGCGACTCAAACCAGCTGGGGAGGCCATCCTCGACGGCATCGTAGCCGCCCAACTAATCGCCGGACACGAGACTCAGCTTAAAGTCGTTGATACGGATACCATCGAGATGACCGCGCTGGCAACCCAATTGAAAGCCAATCCACTCTCGCGGTTGATAGGGCCGCTCGAAAAAGAGAAATTGGCACAGCTGGCAAGTCTCGTAGAGCCCGAACAAAGCGTCATTGGTCTCAATACCTTAGAAAATTCGGACTCGTCATCAAACATCGTACAGCTTGCCCTGAGCCCTGAATCGGAAGCGAGAGACTTGGCTGAGCGCGTATTCGCAACAGGCGCTAGACGCATTGTGATCATCCGGCCTCAAACGGATTGGGGTGCGAGAACGCTGCTCGCGGTCCGCTCTACATGGGAGTCACTCGGCGGGACCGAGGTGGCCACCGCAACCTACCGAGGCCAAGATGACTATGAAGCTGCACTTCGAGTCGCTCTAGGCGTAGCGGATAGTAACGCCAGACGACGTGAGCTCGGGAGAGTAAGCGGCCTATCGACCCATCTTCAAACTCGACGACGGCAAGATATTGACGCCATTATCATGCTAGCCAGCAGTCCAGAAGAAGCTCGGTCGCTCAAGCCATTGTTGGCATTTCACTTTGCAGATGATCTACCGACCTTCGCTCTGTCGGTGATTAATGAACTGCCCTCGCAAATCGACCATAAAGATCTCGATTCACTCTATGCACTTGAGATTCCGACCATACCACCCTTCCCTGAATCAAGGGCGAACAGCGCAAGCTTGGCAAGGCTAAATGCCTTGGGCATGGACGCTTACCAATTAGCTAAATCAACCCATGTCGACACCGGCAAACTCAGGAGTTTGCAGCGCGGCCACACGGGCCTTCTGTACCTTAATGATGAAAAAAAGCTCATTCGGCACATGTATTTGTACCGATATGATCAGGAGACCCTGCGACGCAAATGAGATAATTCCCGTTCAAGGGAGGGAATTATGAAGTCATTGGGCCTCATTTATGAAGCGCGCGCAGCAGACTACCTCGCAGCGCAGGGGCTCGAGCTTATTGAGAAAAATTATCGTTGTCGACACGGTGAGATAGACTTAATCATGTGCGATCGCGAAACACTCGTTTTTATTGAGGTAAAACAAAGAACCGCGGGGCGTTTTGGTTCCGCGGCAGCTGCTGTGACCGATAAAAAATTATCCAAAATCTTCCGTACAGCGGAGAGTTTTTTACAAAAGCACCCTGATCTCGCCCACCAGCGAGCGCGATTCGATGTTCTTGCATACGAAAATTCAAATCCGACACCGCAGTGGTTTAAGAGTGTCTTTACGTCATCCTAATTCCAAGTAACAATAACACCATGACACATTACGACCTTATCGCTAATCGTTTTGCCGACACCCTGCAGGCCGTCGCGGAGCAAGTCGATAGCCTCGCACCAACCATAGAGCGCGCAGCGTCTCTTTTAAGCGAAACGCTGCTTCAAGACGGCAAGTTGATACTGTGCGGCTTGGGTCCTGATGCAGCGGCTGCACAGCTTATGGCTTCCTATTTAATTAGCCGTTTCGATCTAGAGCGTCCAGCTCTTCCAGCTCTAAACCTAGCCCAAGGTTCGAGCATTACGACATCGGTAATCGGCCTCAGCGGTAGCAACGATCTATTTTCTCGACAAATCAAAGCGCTTGGCCGAAACGAAGACCTCTTGATCTGCATCGCCAACCAGAACAGTCATCCTGCTCTGCTCAGAGCCATTCAAACCGCGCATGATCAAGGCATACCAGTAGTCGCCATCTCGAACGCTCAACTCGATGACATAGACAGCCTATTAACACCTGGGGACGTCAATATTGCGATTGAAGCCGAGCGAAATAGTACGGTAATGGAGCTACAAATAATGTGTGTCCACCGGCTACTAGAACTTCTCGAAGAGAGTCTCTTTTACACTAACACAGGAACAGAATCGTGAAATCACTCGCTCTATATGTTGCTCTAAGCACCGCAACCTTATTGTCCGGCTGCGGTGGAATGCTTGCCAGCATGGGCTCGGAGCCAATAACGGAAGACCCTACTCGCCGCTCGCTGGGCCAATCGATAGAGGATGAGTCAATCGAAACCAAAGCGATCGTTAACATCAACGCCTCAAACGATGCATTCAAGTCCGCTCGCATTGATGTAGACAGCTACAATGGTTATGTTCTAATCACGGGCCAAGTACCGACACAAGAGCTCAAAGACCAAGCTGCCGAAGTAGTCAAAGGCATCCCCAAAGTGCGTCGTATTTACAATGAGCTCGAGATAGCATCACCCACCTCGACGCTGACTCGCACCAGCGATGGTTGGCTCGCAACCAAAGTCAAGACGGTTCTCTTGGCTCGGGAGGACATCGAAGGCAATCGGATCGATGTTATTGTCGAAAATGGCGTCGTGTTCTTGATGGGATTGGCTTACAAGATCGAAGGCGAACGCGCTATCAACGCAGTCTCTGATGTGTCGGGAGTGCAACGGGTTGTCAGTGTCTTTGAATGGCTAGACTAGACCACTCAGATTTGGGTACTGAACTCAGCGCTGTTACTTAACCACTTTAAGCGAAGGTCGGCGCAGCGGTTTGACCTTTCCCGAGGACTCTTCAGGCGGCACTGGGTCAGGTGGAGGCGTCATTTCGACTTCAAACATCATACCCTGCCCATTTTCTTTCGCGTAAATACCTAAAACCGCAGTCATGGGGATCCATATATCCATAGGACGGCCGCCAAAGCGCGCGTTAAAGCAAATAGCGTCGTCCATCATATTGAAGTCAACCACCGCACCCGGCGCAACGTTTAGAACGATTTGGCCGTTTTTGACATATTCTTCAGGTACGAGAGCACCGCTGATGGTCGCATCAACGAGCAGGTACGGAGTGCAGTTATTGTCGACAATCCACTCATATAAAGCCCTAATAAAGTAGGGCTTACTCGATGTCATACTTGACCGGCTCATTGCCTTAGCGCATTTCTCGTTCTTGAGCAGACAGGGACTCTTGAAAGGCTTCTCGATCAAACAGACTTTCCATGTAAGTGAAGAGTGGTTTGGTTTGCCGAGTCATCTTCAAATCAATGCCATAGGCAGGCAGTCGCCACAAGATGGGGGCCAAACAGCAATCCACCAAAGTGAATTCCTCGCTCATGAAAAAGGGCTTTTCCGAGAAGATAGGCGCGATACCCGATAAACTCTCACCCAGCTCCTTTGCCGCTTTTGCCTTAGCAGGCTCTGATCCTCGCTCGATCTTATCAACCAAGGAACACCAATCGCGCTCAATACGATGCATATACAAACGACTTTCAGCACGAGCAACAGGGTACACTGGAAGCAAAGGCGGGTGTGGAAAGCGCTCGTCCAAGTACTCCATCATTACTTTGGACTCATAAAGCACGAGCTCACGATCCACGAGGGTGGGCAGTGAATTGTACGGATTTAAATCAGCTAACTCTGCTGGGGGCTGATTTCCATCAACCTCAACCAAATCAACTGTTACACCTTTCTCAGCAAGCACGATACGCACTCGATGGCTATAGTGGCAGGTGCTGTCAGAAAAAAATGTCATCGAAGACCGTTTAGTCACGATACCCATCAAATTACCTCGATATTTGAGAAGAGACACCGGCGTCTAGCGACGCCGGTAAAATTATTAGTGGACGTCCTTCCAGTACTCGCGATTCAGCAACCAAGCAAGAACGAAGAAGAGAACGATAAACATGAGTGTGAATACGCCAATACGCTTTCTATCCTCGGCAAAGGGTTCTGCCGTGTAGGACAAAAAGTTCACCAAGTCGTACATCGCACCGTCAAATTCAGCCGGCGTCATCAACCCAGCCTGCTTGACCTCAAGACGACCACAAGGCACGTCGAGAATATCTTCACCGGTCAGCGGATCTCGCTTTACGCCACCGTTAGCTGCATGGCCAGGCCCCATAGCGCACACCTGCATACCTTGGAGATCCATTAAGACATGCGGCATACCCACGTCTTTGAACACTTTGTTATTCACGCCGTAAGGGCGGCTTGAATCAGCATAAAACGTACGCAGGTAAGTATATAACCACTCTGGCTGACGAGCACGTGAGATCAGGGTCAAATCCGGTGGTGTCGCACCAAACCATTGCTTTGCCAAACCTTTGTCCATCGCGTTGTTCATGAGCGCACCCATTTTCACGTCGGGATCAAACTTCAGGTTGCCGTCAAATAGATCTTCGGGAATGCCGAGATCCGTTGCCACTCGATTGTAGCGTGAATACTGCATTGAGTGGCAGGCGTGGCAGTAGTTCATATACAACTTCGCACCGTTCTGGAGCGACGCTTTATCCGTGTGATCCACACTGATCTCGTCACAAGGAATCGAACCGCACGCAAACTCCGACTCAGCACCCACTGCTTTCAGCGGCAGCACAGTTAGCAAAGCAATAACTGCCGCTGCGCCCAGCACACCCATGGCTCCCAGACCGCCATTCATTGTGACGCGCTCCGGCACGGGCTTAGTTTTATCCATCGCTGACCAGATTGGCATCAGCAAGAAAAACGCGAAGTAAATCACAGAGCAAATTTGAGCTAAGAAGGTTCTGGCCGGGGTTGGCGCCTTCACGCCCAACACACCCAAGATCAAGAATGAGGCAACAAACAGCGCGAGCATTACCTTAGTGATGTTGCCTTTATAACGCCAACTGCGAACAGGCGAGCGATCAAGCCAAGGCAACAAGAACGGAATCGCGACCGAGGCGGCAAACGCCACAAAGCCCCAGAATTTGTCGGGAACCGCTCTCAGCACCGAATAGAACGGTGTGAAGTACCAAACAGGAGCAATATGCGCAGGGGTTTTCAGCGCATTGGCTTCTTCAAAGTTTGCGTACTCAAGGAAGAACCCGCCCATTTCAGGCATAAAGAAAATGATGCCGCAGAAAATGAACAAGAACACTGCGATTGCTTGCAAATCATGCACCGAGTAATAGGGGTGAAACTTAATACCATCAAGCGGAACGCCATTCGCATACTTGTGTTTCTTGATATCAACGCCATCCGGGTTGTTCGACCCAACCTCATGCAGCGCCAGCAAATGCAGCACGACGAGGGCCAAAAGCACAATAGGAAGCGCAACCACGTGCAGCGCAAAGAAACGATTCAGAGTAATACCTGAAATCAAGTAGTCGCCGCGGATCCACGTAACGAGATCCTCACCCACCACCGGAATGGCGCCAAACAGCGAGATAATCACCTGGGCTCCCCAGTAAGACATCTGTCCCCATGGAAGTACATATCCCACAAACGCTTCGGCCATAAGCACAACGAAGATCAGCATACCGAAGATCCAGATGAGCTCTCTAGGCTTCTGATATGACCCATACAGCAACGCGCGGAACATGTGCAAATAGACAACCACAAAGAACGCTGAAGCACCGGTCGAGTGCATATAGCGAATGAGCCATCCGTATTCGACATCGCGCATGATGTACTCGACAGAGGCAAAAGCGTTTTCAGCGCTCGGAGTGTAACTCATGGTGAGCCAGATACCGGTTAGAAGTTGGTTTACCAAAACC
The DNA here is from genome assembly GCA_030427335.1 of Gammaproteobacteria bacterium. Lineage (GTDB taxonomy): Bacteria > Pseudomonadota > Gammaproteobacteria > Pseudomonadales > Halieaceae > Aequoribacter. The sequence goes on from JAUHWV010000007.1 coordinate 35,226, forward strand.
ACCAACGAGAGCACACCGAAAAAGTACCAAAAGTTAAAGTTTTTAGGCGCGTAGTACTCCCCCATGTGCGTGTTCCACGCACGCATAATTGGCAGGCGGGCATCAACCCAATCACGCAAACCCACTAAAGCATTAATCATTACGCGACCTCCGCATCGATGCCGATTACCAAGATTTTGTCGGATTCAAACGAATAGGGTGGCACCACCAGGTTGGTTGATGCCGGAACGCCCGCATACACTCGTCCGGACAAATCGAATTTAGAACCATGACAGGGACAGAAGAAACCGCCGAACCAATCGGCACCACCCATATCCGCCGCACCAACTTCAGGCCGGTACTTCGGCGCGCACCCAAGGTGAGTGCACAAGCCTTCGACAACTAGCAGTTCAGGACGCAAAGCACGAATTTCGCCCGAGATGTAAGCGGGTTGCATCGAGATGGCGGAATCAGGATCTTTGAGCTTGCCGTTCACCTTGGGCAGGTCTGCCAGCATTTGCTCCGTGCGATTGACGACGTAAACGGGCTTGCCGCGCCACTCGACAACGATCATTTGCCCTGGCTCCAGCTTGGAAATATCGGCCTTTACGGGAGCGCCCGCGGCTTTTGCCTTTGCTGAAGGCTGCCAAGAGCCCAAAAATGGCGTCGCTATACCCACTGCGCCCGCAACGCCCACGGCGCTCGTAGCTGCAGTCAGAAAACGTCGCCGACCTGTGTTTACAGTTTCATCAGACATTATTCACTCCACCCCGGCTGATTAAAGTGGCGGCGCCTAGTGTGCACCAAAACCACCCGCTCAAAAAAATGAAGAGAATGGTAAAGAGTTTGCACGTCAGATACAAGCCGAAACACCTGTATGGACGAGTTTTTTATGAACAAAAGTGATCCAAAACAAGGTCTTATTTTCAGGCACAAAAAAACCCGAGGCAAGAACCCCGGGTTCTTCGGAAAGAAGCGATTAACGCTTAGAGAACTGTGGACGCTTACGCGCTTTGCGTAAACCAACTTTCTTACGTTCTACTTCGCGAGCGTCTCGCGTCACGTAACCCGCTTTACGCAGAGCACCGCGAAGCGCCTCATCGTATTCCATCAGCGCGCGAGTGATACCATGACGAATCGCGCCCGCTTGGCCAAAGCTACCAC
>JAUHWV010000129.1 GCA_030427335.1 Gammaproteobacteria bacterium
GTATACCGTTTTAATTTTTGTGCATGTGTTGGCCTTGGTCTATTGGCTCGGGGGCGATTTGGGTACCTATCTTTCGAGCCGGTACGCTTTACGCGATGATCTATCTGTGGAGGCACGTCAGACTGCTTTTGGTATTTTGCTCGCCTGCGACATGGGCCCTAAACTTGCCATGCCGGTTATCGTCGGAGCGGGCTTGCACTTGTCAACCTTGCTTTGGAGTGCGCAGATCCCAGCATGGCTGCCTTTCGTAAGCTGGTCTGTAGTCGGTCTTTGGTTAGCTCTAATTTTAGCCCAGCATTCCTCGCTCAACGCTAAAATTCCGATGTTATCTAACATTGATCTGGCCCTCCGCTTGAGTGTTGTTGGCGCGTTGATTGGTTTTGTAATTTGGGCTTCATCTAATGAGCTACCAGTGTGGTTGCTGACCAAAGTGACGGTCTTCGCGGTTTTGGTGTTGTGCGGAATCGCTGTTCGTTTCGCTCTTAAGCCCTTCGCGCAAGCCTGGGTTAAGTTGGTGACCGAAGGTGCCAGTGTCGAGGTAAACCAGGCGCTGAATACCCACATGGCCGTTTGTCGGCGCTATGTGTGGATGATCTGGTTTGGTTTATTTTTGAATACGGCAGTGGGGGTTCGCTTGATTGGACTATAGCTTGCCCCCGTGTGTGGGCGACTAGATAGATCCTGTGTCGCCTACGGAGAGCGTTTGCAGTTCGTAATGCGTTTGCATATAGCCGTCTACCCGCGCGCGCAGCAAAACGAAGTTGCCATCGGTACTCGTCCATACGTGATAACGAGGATGTACACCCGTTTCGTTGCTGCCCTCCGGATTTTCATTGGGGTCACCGTAGCAGAAGTGAAACGCCTCGAATTCGCCAGCGGCGACGGAGATCGGCTCTCGGCCTAAAAAGTAAATATCGATACTGCGTTCGTGAATTTCGATGCGTGGCCCTGTCGCGCCTCGGTGATCATTTGATGAGGTCGGAAAGTTCCCGACAGGATAAATCGCTGGATCCTCACCCACGCCAAGACCCGCCAAAAGCCAGGCGTCGGCTTGAATTGGATGGGTAACAAAGAAAGTGGCGGGCTTGTCGAGTACTCTGTCTTCGGCATAGGGCTTGCCATCAAGCGTGTGCCCCCGCGCTTCAATGGTCCGATCATTGAAGAAAAAGCGAGTCATCCCCTCTTGCTCATCGCCCACGCGAATGCGCACATTGGCCGCTTTTGGATGAAAGTTCGCATCAACTGAAAGTACAACATCGCGTTCAACCATCGGTGGATCCTGAATGACGCAATGGCTTCGCAGGGATCGAGTGCCATCCCGGTTTACGGTAATCGCAAAATGCTCCATCCCTCTGGGCTGACCCTCACGCCCAGTCTTATTGCTCGTGTATAGAATGCGGCCTCTGATAGTTTTTGACATGCCTCACCTCTTAACAATGCAGGATTCATTTATAAATGATATAAAAGCATAATTATAGGGGTAATTGTAATTTTATGACTTTATCTCAACCCACAGTATCGCGCTGGTTGCTTGCTGCAATGAGTTGTCTATCCCCGTTTGGGGTGACGGCAATGGCGCCCTTGATTCCGCTTTTGAGCATCAACTTAAACGCCAGTGCCACCGAGCTCCAGTATTTGATATCCGCCTACGTAATGGGGATTGCTGTTACGCAACCCATTGCGGGTCTCATTTCAGATCACTACGGAAGAAGGCCGGTATTGCTTGCCGGCTTCGCTCTGTTCGTGGGCGTCAGCGCTTTACTGACTCTAGAACTGCCATTGCCTGCGATGATAGCGCTCCGCTTTTTACAGGCGGTGGGGGTGAGTGTTGGAACGGTTGTGGCACGCGGTATTGTGCGCGATGTGCTACCACCAGAGGAAGCACTCAAGGCCTTCGCGCTCATTTCGGCGGCCATGGGTTTTAGCCCTATTGTATCGCCTATCGCGGCGGGAATACTTGCCACGCAATTTGGCGTTCCCAGTGTGTTTATTATGTTAACTGCTCTAGGCCTTGCGCTTTGGTTCTGGTGCCTGCGAGTCATTCCGGAGACACGACAGCGAGGTGCACACCCTATTGCTTGGCGCGATACACTGCAAGCCTACGGTGTCTTGCTGAGATCAGTGCGCTTTTGGGGATACGCGGGGGCCTATGGATTTTTGCAGGGCTTGTTTTTCTCTCTATTGGGTATAGGTGCTCTACTTTTTTGGGAGCAATTTCGTATAGGGGTAAACGGGTTCAGTATACTGTGGAGCGCTTTGGCGGGTGTCTATATTGTCGGATCTTTCTCGTTGAATCGTTTCTCTTATTTAGCCCGACCTTTGACTCAAGTTCGTATCGTTTGGTTTTTGGTCGCGGTGGCCGTATTGGCACCCACTGCCATTGCTTTTTGGGGCTTTAGCTTATGGACTTTACTAATACCGCTCTCGTGCATGATGTTCATATCGGGTTTACTTACGCCTACAGTGATGTTGGGCGCGGTTAACGTCAATCCTGACTACAGCGGCACTGCCGCAGGTTTGTCGAGTGCTATTGGAATGGGAACGGGCGCTATGTTTACCGTTTTGGGAGGTAGAGCGTATGAGGTAAGCCCGCTTATTTTGGTGATGGTCATCTCTGCAGCTGGTATTGGTGTTGGACTATCCTGGTATCTGGCGAGAGAGAGGTAGGAGGAAACTATGGGTTCACGAATTCGCTATAAAGGTACTATTTTCGGCATCTTGTTGGCTTGGTTGCCGCTATCTGGCTTTACGGAGCCCGTCACCTCGTCACCTTGGCGTGAGGTAATATTTAGCGTCACAGATATCGATAAAACAGCCGTCTTTTTTGAGAAACTGGGTCACTACGTGACCCTCGATGAGGGAGCGCTATCGGATTCTGAGCTCGAGAGCTGGGGGCTGAGTGTGCCGTCGAAAGGGCGCTACCGAGTAATCGGTCCGGTGGGTGCTACCAGTGGTCTAGTTCGCCTGATCGATTTTGATGATGCGGGTTTGCAAGAGCCCATGCGTCCGGGAGCCCGAGCTTGGGATACCGGCTGTTATTTCAGCTTGATGGTGCGGGTAAAAGGAATTGAATCGCTTTACCGCCAAGCTATTGAGTTAGGCTGGTGGACCGAGACGCCGATAGCTCCGCTGCAATTTGGTGATTCCGATTTGCGCATTGTCATTTTCAAAGGCCCAGACGGTATTCAGATTCAATCGTACGAGCGGCTATCGCCCGCTTTACCTGAGGCGGTGGGCCCCTTCGATCGAATGACGCGCCCGTTCAATATCATGCAGATGGTCGAAGATCACGGTCGAGCGTATCAGTTCTTTACTGAGGTGCTGGGTTTCGAGAGTTTCTATACTGGCCCCCCGGTAAAGGCGCCTAAGCCTGTCGTATCGCCAATCGGAATCCCCTGGTCTATGACAACGGAAGTGGGGTATCAGGCCGGTATCGTATACCCGACGCCGGGCGAGTATGGGCGCATGGAAATGATTCAAGTACACGGCTTAGATGGACAAGATTATCGTGATCGCTGCAGGGCGCCAAACTTAGGTATTTTGGCGGTTCGTTTCCCAGCGCCCGACCTAGAACTGATCGCGACACGACTAGACAAAGCCGCAGTCTCCTACGAGCAACGCTCAGAGGTTGATTTGGGCGGCTTGGGCAAAGTAGCGTTGTTAACGACGCAGTCGCCTGATGGCGCCATCATTCAATTCTATTCGAGTGATCAAAATCAGTAGAGTGGTATCAAAATTCCCGAAGTAGCCTTGAATTTCGCATTGGCTATGTGTGTATTAGTAAGAGGGCAATATGACTAAATCAGAAGGAAAAGTGGTTGTTTGTACGGGTTCGGGTCGCATGGGAGGCCTGGGCGCGGGCATACTCGAGAAATTTGCCGTTCAAGGCTACCGGGTCGTTGTGAGTGATTTGGGGGTTTCAGCACAAAGTGAACTCGGTTTGGCCTCCAGTGACGATATGCTCGAAGTGGTGCAGCATTTGCAGGGCCTAGGCGCCGAAGTCACGGCGATTCCCTGCGACGCTCGATCACCTGAGTCTGTGGCTGCGTTATTTGCTGCGATTGATGAGCGTTTCGGTCGGCTCGATGTGCTCGTCAACAACGCGGGTATTGGCTTTGTTATGAAGCACAGTAATGATATTGCTTTCGATGAATGGCAGTGGGTGCTCGATGTCACGCTCTCGGGTGTATTTTTGTGTAGCCAAGCCGCCGCCAAGCTGATGATTGAGCGAAATATCAAAGGTCGAATTGTTAACGTTGCGAGTCAGGCGGCTAAGTCCGGTTTTCCACATATGGCCCCCTACTGCGCGGCCAAACACGGTGTGCTGGGATTAACTCGCACGCAAGCAATCGACTACGGCGCCTACGGTATCACTGTAAACGCAGTTTGCCCTAATCACGTAACAACGGGTCTAGGTGCCGCTCAAAATGACTATTTCTCGAAGTTCCGTGGAATGAGCGTTGAAGCCTATCTAGCCGACATGGCAGAGCGGATACCGGTGAAGCGAATTGGCACTGCGGCCGATACGGCCAATATGGTTGCTTATTTGGCGTCAGATGAAGCCAGTTTTATAACGGGTGAGGCGATTAATGTGAGTGGTGGTGAGGAAATGCATTAAGCCAAGGGAATCATGCGTAAATAAAACCCCCGCCGCAGATTATAGGCTGTGGCGGGGTATGACAGGTGCGTGAGTCACGCACCGTCAGGTTTATTCCCCAAAGCTGTACTTCAGAGTTGCCATGTAGGTTCTTGGCGCATTGTAGTAGTCTACGAATAGCTGAGACGTTACGTACTCTTTATCGGTGCAGTTTTTGCACTCCAAGTTGAGTTGCCACTTGTCAGAGGCATCGGTTACTTTGATTCCGGCATTGACCAGAGTCACGGCATCATTAGCCCCGGTGCTTCGCGAGCCGGTCACGTTTTCACCGATATAGCGCATCATGGCGGTAGGCGTTACTGTTAAGCCGCCCATCTGAATGCCGAATGCTGTACCCAACGTGTAGGTTTCTTCAGGGCTCCGCTTGGGCTCTGCGGCATTACAGTTGACATCGTAGGCGGCCAAATCAGCATTGGGTGTCACACACCCTCCGGGAAGATCGACGTACTTAGGATTTTGCAAACCAATAGCCGCAAATACTTGCCAATTGTCGGTTGGTACGGCGGTGATTTCAGCCTCGAGACCGCTTACTTCCAGACCACCTGCGTTGGTGGTTAAGAAATCACCTGCATAAGCCGAGGTGGTTTGAAGATCGTCTAGGTCCGAGTAGAACGCCGTTACATTGGTTCGCAAACGTCCGTCCATCCAATCGGCTCTAATGCCCGCCTCGTAAGCCCAGATTTCTTCAGGACCGAACGGTAAGGCAGTTGCTGCAACGGACTCGCGCGCGTTCCAGCCACCCGATTTGAAACCGTTGGTGATCGACGCATAGATCATCATGTCGTCATTGACGGCATGCGAGTATGCGATACGAGGAGTCACTTTTTGCTCGTCCTGAGAGCGTGGTACGCCCGCCGCATCTAGATCGGCATTGGTGATGCTACCGCTGTAGCCGAAAGTCTTCTCTTCGTCGGTATAGCGTGCACCGAGTGTTAGCGTGCCCTTGTCGCCGATCTTGATGTCCGCCTGGGCATACACAGCGAAGCTTTCAGTGCCGTTGCTCAATACTCGATCAGCGAGCGCGGTAAACACCGTGGACGGCGGAACAGGCACACCTACAGCGGCGAGATCCAAATAATCGGCAAAATCGACCGTGTTGTCTTCATCCATGTAGTACAAGCCCGTCGAGAGGTACACGCGGTCGTTCATGATGTTGCCAGACCATTTCAATTCCGCCGAGAACATGTCGTGTTCGCCATTGTTGTCGATTAGGAAAAAGTCGGGGAAGGGCGGCGCGATAGGAAAGTTCAGCAAGAAGTCTTGCTCGATTTCCCGGTTGCCGATAATTAAGTTGGCGGTACCGCCCGCCACATCCCATGCCAAATTCGATGTGATATTCAGCGTTTTGACCTCGTTGCCGTAATCAGACTTCTGATCAAAGTTAGCCGGTAAGCCTCCTGTGATCTTAGAGGTGCTGATACGGTCGTCACCGTCGATAAAGCCATGGATCGCCGTTGCCTCGATGTCGGTAGTGTCAAGCGCGATGTCCCACGTTACGGTGTCCGTTGGGAGTACTCGGAACGCGACTCGTAAGCCTGTCATATCAGCATTGTTGTATTTTTTGCCGTTGGCTAAATTTTTAAGGTAGCCATCGTCCGCGGTGTCGAAAACGGAAATTTTGCTCAACACTTTATCGCCCAGTGGCATATCGAGGCTCGCACGAATAAGGTGCTTGCCGAAGCTGCCGGCGCCTACTTCAACAAAGCCTTTGGTGGTCTCTCCCGGTTTTTTCATTACAACGCTGATTGCCCCGCCGGTTGTGTTGCGGCCGTAAAGGGTACCCTGTGGACCGCGAAGCACTTCGATACGCTCTACATCGAATAATGCAAAGTTGTTGGCGTTTTGTCGCGTGATATACACGTCATCGACATACGTACCAACGGGTGGGTCGAAGGTTGATATTGATTCGTCGTTT
>JAUHWV010000130.1 GCA_030427335.1 Gammaproteobacteria bacterium
CACGCTCGCAGGAGCGATAAATCAAGGCCGATGGTTGGAATCGGGCCCTGAAATCCTTCTTGGTGAAAAACTCGCCAAAAATCTGAATGTCGGGCTAGGCGACGAACTGACACTCCTAGGCGGTGGAGTTGATGGCTCCTTTGCCGCCAACGTAGTTGAAGTTGTTGGCATCGTGAGCGCAAGTGCGCCGGAGCTCAGCCGCTCATTAGCCATCATGCCTCTCCAAGAATTTCAGTTTACCTTCAGCGCACAGGATCAAATACATGTCATTGCCGTGCGCTTGCCCTCTTGGGAGCAAACCAATCAGGCAATCAGCGCCCTAACGCCCTTGGTTGAAGCAAGAGACGACCTGGTATTACGTGACTGGGACGCACTTATGCCGGGCCTCAAGCAAGCCATTGTCTCAGACGTCGTCAGCGCCTTGTTCATCTACCTCATTCTTGCCGTCGTGATTGTATTTTCCGTATTGAATACGCAATTAATGGCCGTGGTGGAGCGCCGCCGGGAGTTCGGCACCCTGCTCGCCTTAGGCGTAAGACCCGGACAACTCAGTCAACTGGTAGTAATCGAAACGGCCTTACTCGGCTTGCTAGGCTTAACACTGGGCGTGGCCGCGGGGTTGGCCCTCAATTTATACTTAGGCTCGGTTGGCCTACAGTTTGACGGCATGGACGAAATGGCGGCTAAGTTCAACCTACCCCCTCGAATGTATCCCGAGATATCGTGGTTCACGACGCTAGCCGGCCCCGCAATCATATTCATGGGTTCCATGCTCGCCTCAGTCTGGCCCAGCCTGAAGGCCCGCTTCTTGCCAATTCTCGCTGGCCGGGGCGGCGCATGATCATTCAATTGGCTTGGCGCAACCTGTGGCGCAATAAAGAACGAAGCGCCCTCATGATCAGCGCCATCGGCATCGCCGTCTGCGCCATGCTGTTTTTGGTGGCAATGACGCGCGGCTTCATGCTGAGCCTGTACGATTCAGGTATCGAAGCGCTACCAGGACACATCCAAATTCATCACCCAAGCTATTTAGACGACCCCGTTGTCGACCACCGCTTTGATCCCAACGACCATACCCTAACCAAATTACTCGAAGCACCCGAGATCGAGCGCTGGTCGGCACGCATCAAAGTTCCAGCGGTCATAAGCAGCGAATACGAAAGTCGCGGCATCACCCTATTGGGCATTGAGGCAGACAAGGAGCCTCAACACCCCCGCCATGGTTACACCTTGATTGAAGGCGATGATGCGGCTTTGCACTCAAACGGCGACGGCATCGTGCTGGGTCAGGCGCTGGCAGACAAGCTGGAGACCCGCCTGGGCAAACGCGTGGTTCTGATGACTCAATCCGCCGCCGGCGGCCTGGCCGAGCGAGGGATTCGCGTTACCGGCATCTACCATAGTGCCCTCACAGCGAGAGAAGAGACCGAGGTCTACATCTCGCTCCAGACAGCGCAAAAACTGCTTGGCCTTACTTCTGAGGTGAGTGAAATTGCCTTGTTTGTCAACAACACCTCCATGCTCGAAGCCACCCAAGCAAACTTAACGGCAGACCTTGCACCAAGCTTAGAGGCTCTGCGCTGGGACGAAATCAACGAGTACCTTGGCGCCACGATGAAGACCATGGATCAGTTCATCTACATTATCGTCGGTGTGGTATTTCTAACCCTGTCATTTGCGCTGGTGAACACCTTGGTAATGGCCATTTATGAGCGCACCCCCGAGATTGGCTTGCTGCTCGCACTTGGGCTCAAGCCCAGATCTATACTCGCTTGCTTAAGTATCGAGAGCATGTGGCTGATTACGCTGGGCATGCTCATGGGCAACGCACTGGCACTGGCCAACCTTTACCTGATGGGGGATGGCATCGACCTAAGCGGTGTCGCCGAAGGTCTTGCCATGATGGGCGCATCGCCCTATCTCAGCGCCGACCTATCGTTCCATGACTGGGCCATCACCAATGCACTGGTCTTCTTTCTAGGGCTCACAACCAGTGTGCTACCCGCGCGCAAAGCGACCCAACTCGATCCAATCAAGGCTTTGCATGCCTCATGATTAAGTCACCAGTAAATGCACGCCGCTCGATCAAGCCCACATCAATCGGAAGGCTCATAATCCAACCCATACCAACTGGACACCTCATGATCACCGGCACCAAAAGGCAGCCTCCTGACAATACACCCACACCAATTGGAGGCGTAATGATCAAACCGACACCCAAGGGCAGAGAACTATGAATAAGCCGAACGAACTCGCTGTTTGCTGCCGCGACCTCAACCTCACGTTTTATCAGGGCGGCGCCGCCATCAAAGGTTTAGACCATGTCAGTCTCGAAATTCACTCCGGTGACTCCATTTGCCTATCTGGCCCACCGGGCTCAGGTAAAACTACCCTCCTCAACGTGATGGGGGGATTACTCAGCCCAGACAGCGGTCAGGTTCTAATTGGTGAGCAGAATTTATCCGACATGAAAGCCAGCGAGCTTGCCAATCTGCGCCTCCGCGATATTGGCTTTGTGTTTCAATCCTACAACTTGGTACCGGTGCTATCGGCACTCGAGAACGTCGGATTCATTATGGAAATGCAGGGTCGCCCGAAGCCCGAAATTGAATCTAAAGCCAAGGCCATGTTGGACCGCGTGGGCCTCTCTGGCCTGTATGACCGCCGCCCGGCCCAACTCTCTGGCGGCCAGCAGCAAAGGGTGGCTGTTGCCCGCGCCATTGTCAGCGAACCAACGCTTGTTTTGGCGGATGAACCCACGGCTAATCTCGATTCTCAAACGGCCTTACAGCTCATGGAGTTGTTCCAATCCCTGAATAAAGATTTTGGAACCACTTTCGTTATTGCCACGCACGACACGCGAATCGAAGCCTATACTAACCGCCACATACGGATGCAAGATGGTCGAATCGAAAGTGACCGTCGCGACTAAAGACACAGATCGCCAAACCGAGCTAAAGGTCGAACGGGGCCGGCGCTTAAAGATCGGTGGCGCCCGGCACTTTGTGTGGTCGCAGTGTTTACGCTTGCTACTATGCGTGCTTGCTTTTACCTCTTGCCACGCTCTATCAAACGACGCATTTAATTATTCGGGGCACCTGAAGCTGGGGGCGCAACAAACGCATTTGGGCGATAACTCTGACTACCGGGGTTTTAACAATCTTCGCCTAAACGCCGAATACGAAAACGGGCGCTTTGCGTTCGAAACAGCGCTGCAATCAAGTGATCAAAACGTCGACCGCTTAGCTCTCAGCTACCGAAATTCCGACACCCTGTTCGTAGCGGGGCGGAGCATCATCAGTTGGGGTAACGGGCTCGTCTTTAACCCTCTCGATTTCTTTAATCCGTTTAGCCCAGTGGCCTTAGATACCGAATACAAACCCGGTGTCGACATGCTGTATTGGCAGCACAGCACCGCAACCGGAAATGACTGGCAGTTACTTGGTGTACGCAAAGACGGGCAAAATTCATCGGCCATCCGCTACCACAGCGTAGACGGTGCCCTAGATTGGAGCGCCACCCTAGCTTCACATCGCCAGGGCGAGCTCGCAGCCTGGAGCTTTAATCTGCCTATAGGTGGTGCTTTACTCAGCAGTGATGTACTGCATACACGTACCAGAGAGGGTGATGCAGTCAGCTCGGGAGTAGTCAACATTCAGCATTGGGTGGGTGTCGGTGATCACACCTTGAGCCTAGTTGCTGAGTATTTCCACAACGGGTTTGGGCTGGCAGAAACGCCCACTTCACCTTTTGATCTGCTGAAGAAACCCGAGTTGGCAAATCGACTGGCGGCGGGTGAGCTCTTCACGCTTGGGCGAGACTACACGGCCGTATCTATCGGATTCGACCCACATCCGCTTTGGCAAACGCGACTGAGCCATCTGTACAACCTGCGCGATCACAGCGCCCTGCTGTTTTGGCACAACAGCTTTGACAGTAGCGAAAGTACTCGTTTTACGCTTACCGTAACCATACCCCTTGGCCCAAGCGATAAGGAGTACACCGGCCTGTTCGGCTCAGATCGTGTGGACGCCCAGGTCCAAGCGCAGTTTGCGTGGTATTTTTGATCGTCAAAAGACAGCGGTTGCGATTGATCAGCACCGAACTAATTCAGTCGCGCAGACTTTTGATACGCGGTAACTTAATTCGTAAACTGCAAGACCACAAAAATTTTACGGATCAGCTCGACTAATCGAATCCGCACAAAGACTCAGCCAATGCGACGCTCCGGGCGACAAATACTGCTCTTGCAGCGTCGCCAAGTAAAATTGGCGGCGCAAACTAAAATCAGAGGGTAGGCGAAGCGGCACGAGCGACCCGCTCTCAAAATTGGCTGCTAATACTTTCTCTGACAGACAGCCGATTCCGAGCCCCGCCTCTACCGCCTTTTTGATTTGCTCGTTGTGACGAAACTCTAAGTAAATTGGCATTTCAGACAACATCGACTTGAACGTGCGATCGAACAACTGTCGTGCGCCAGAATCTCGCTCGCGGAGTATCCATCGCTGCTGAACTAAATCGCCATCGGTTAGCGTGCCAATGCGAGCGAGAGGATGCGTCGCGCTGCAAAAAGCCACCAACTCGTCTTCTACCCAGGGTTCAAAGTTGACCGCTGTACTATCCTGCTTTGCCTCCACCATCGCGAGATCCACTTCAAAGTTGGTTAGGCGCCGAATAATCTCGGGGGAGTTACCTGAGACCAAATCGATTTGAGCTTGAGGGAACACCGACAAATAATCCGTGTAAAAATTGATCGCCAGGTGATTCGCAATGGTAAAACTTGCGCCTATCCGAATGTGTCCATAATCTTTGAAGCCCGCCAAGTTGGCCTCGAGCGTCTCTGCGGAAACCAAAATTTGCTGAGCCTCCAAGCGCAGATCATGCCCCAGTTTATTGAGTACGAGCCGCTTACCGACGCGATCAAACAGTTGCACGTCGTAATGCTGTTCTAGGGTATTAAGTGCTGCACTCACAGCCGACTGCGACAAATTAAGAGCGCGAGCGGCGATCGCCGTATTCTGATCTTGCGCCAAAGCCAAAAAGACCTGGAGCTGTTTGAGCGTTAACTTCAATTAAGGGCTCTCGTTACGTGAAGCACGCAAGCGATATTAACCATATAAACAAGTTAATCAATCAATAAATACCGTTTTTTTAAGTTAAAAAAGTTTCGTAAGATTCGCGTCTCACCAAAAGGAGCCCACCATGGCAGAGCAAAAAGCAACCAACGTACACTGGCACGACGGCGAGATTTCGCGAGAAGACCGCAACCGTTTACTGAATCAGAAAGGCGCAACCTTGTGGTTCACCGGCTTGTCGGGTAGCGGTAAAAGCACGATCGCAGTGGCGCTCGAAGAAGCCCTGTTCGAGCGTGGCAAGCTAAGCTACCGTTTGGATGGCGACAACATCCGTATGGGTATCAACAAGAATTTGGGCTTTTCGGATGAAGACCGCACAGAGAACATTCGACGTATCGGCGAAGTGTCTAAGCTCTTTGTCGATGCCGGAATTATCACACTGTCGAGCTTTATCAGCCCCTTCCGCGAGGATCGCGATCAAGTACGCCGTCTGCATGAAGAAGCCGGCTACCCCTTCATCGAGGTATTCGTAGACTGCTCGCTTGATGAAGCCGAAAAACGCGATCCTAAGGGTCTTTACGTGAAAGCTCGTGCCGGCGAAATTAAGAACTTTACCGGGATTGACTCACCTTATGAGGCACCAAACGCACCCGAAATTCATTTGAACACCAACACCACACCGCTCGATCAAGAAGTTGAAATTATCCTCAACTACTTGGTTCAAAACGGTCTCATCAGCGAATAAATAAGGCACTATCATGATCAAACCGCATGGTTCCACCAAATTGAACAACCTGTTCGTGGAAGACGCCTCGGCTCGTAAAGCGGAACTCAAGCGCGCAGAGAAATTGCCAAGTCTGCTCCTCAACTCTGCTGCCGCCGCTAACGCGGTTATGTTGGGCGCAGGCTACTTTAACCCACTTACCGGCTATATGAATTTAGATGATGCCTTGAGTGTCGCAGAAACAATGCACACCAAAGCGGGGCTGTTTTGGCCCGTGCCGGTAATGAACCTCACGAATGAAGCAGCCGGTATCAAGGTGGGTAACGAAATCGCTCTACGTGACCCCAACGTCGAAGGCAATCCCATCATGGCCACCATGATCGTTGAGACTGTCGAGGCCGTTAGCAACGAGCAGCTTACAGCCATGGCACAGCAGATTTTTGGCACGCTTGACCCTGAGCACCCCGGTGTCGCCACCTTCATGAACTTGGGCAACACCCTGCTTTCAGGCCCTGTGCAAGTGCTGAGCTACAGCTACTTTAAAACGGACTTCCCCGAGACTTTCCAAACCGCGCGCGAAATCCGTGATGAGATCAAGCAGCGCGGTTGGGAGACCGTCGTGGCGTTCCAGACACGAAATCCCATGCACCGCGCGCACGAAGAGCTGTGCCGTATGGCAATGGAGCGTTTAAACGCAGACGGCTGCGTTGTGCACATGCTACTGGGCAAACTGAAAGCCGGTG
>JAUHWV010000131.1 GCA_030427335.1 Gammaproteobacteria bacterium
CGAGTTTCTGAATTGGTTGGGCTCACCCTGCTCAGTGTGAGTATTAACCAAGGTATTGTGCGAGTGGTTGGTAAAGGGTCAAAGGAACGCTTGGTGCCGATGGGGGAGGAGGCCTTGCTTTGGTTGCAACGTTATCTTGCAGAGGCGCGCCCGGAATTGGTCGCCAAAAAATCCAATGACTTTCTGTTCCCAAGTTTGCGGGGACAGCAAATGACGAGACAAACGTTTTGGCACCGGATCAAGCTCTACGCTAAGCGCGCAGAGATCCGCTCCCCTTTGTCGCCCCACACCTTGAGACATGCGTTCGCGACGCATCTGTTGAACCACGGTGCGGATCTGAGGGTGGTACAAATGTTGCTCGGGCATGCAGATCTCTCAACGACGCAAATATACACGCACGTCGCGCAACAGCGATTGCAAGATTTGCATTCTGCGCATCACCCTCGCGGCTAGATTTTTTCCACTAAAGCGGGTTCTCGGGTTACAATACTGCGTTTTTGAACTGACCGATGCAGTCAGAGGTTGAAGTATGAGACTCGCGTTTTTTCGTCGCTTCATAGCGGTTTTTTTTGTGGTATCAAATGGCCTTGCTTTTGCAGTCGATGATGCCGTTGAGGCAAAGCTTCGTGCATCCCTAGAAGTTGAAGGCGCGGGTATGACCATCGAAACGATTGAACCTACTGAAATGCCCGGTATGTATCAGGTTCAGTTTGAGGATGGCCCCCTTGTCATTGCGCATGAATCCGGCGAGTTTTTTTTGTTGGGTGATATGTTCAAAGTCGTTGAACAAGGCTTTGTGAATCTTTCCGAAATACAACGCAACGGAGTCAGAGCCGCGCAAATAATGGATGT
This sequence comes from Gammaproteobacteria bacterium, assembly GCA_030427335.1. Classification (GTDB taxonomy): domain Bacteria; phylum Pseudomonadota; class Gammaproteobacteria; order Pseudomonadales; family Halieaceae; genus Aequoribacter. The sequence goes on from JAUHWV010000131.1 coordinate 853, forward strand.
GAAACGATCGGATACGATTGTCTTTCCAGCTAAAGGTGAAACAAAAGGTGTGATTTCGGTGTTCACGGATACCACCTGCTTCTACTGCCGTAAGTTGCATCAAGAAGTGCCTCAATTGAACGCCTTGGGTATTGAGGTACGCTACTTAGCCTACCCGCGTTCCGGGGTTACGGGGCGCGATGGCCAGAAAACGCAATCGTACTTGGATATGGTTTCAGCTTGGTGTGCGGACGACCGACAAGGCACGCTAACCGCGCTGAAAGCGGATCAGGCGGTAGACTCCAAGTTCTGTGATCCCAACCCGGTGGCCGATCAATTCGCTCTGGGACAGGCGCTGGGTATCCGCGGCACGCCTGCAATCGTACTTGAGACGGGAGAAATGATTCCTGGATATAAGCCAGCGAATGACATTGCTCGTGCTCTCGGTATTGCAGACTAACGAACAAATTTTTTCGATAAAACTCAGCCTAAACTAAACTGACTGTGCCTAGCGCACCTACTTGGAACCATTGTGAACGACCATTTTCCCCGTATCGATCGACTCCCCCCCTACGTTTTCAACATCACAGGCGAACTCAAGCAGAAAGCGAGGGCCGCGGGTGAGGACATTATTGATTTCGGTATGGGAAACCCAGACCAACCGACGCCACAGCACATTGTAGACAAACTGGTTGAAACCGCACAGCGCGGGGACACGCATCGCTATTCGCAATCGAAAGGTATTCCTCGGCTTAGACGGGCCATTTGTACATGGTACAAAAACCGTTACGATGTGGATCTGGACCCGGATTCCGAAGCGATTGTTACATTGGGCTCAAAAGAGGGTCTGGCGCATTTGGCCTTGGCCACGACGGGCCCGGGCGATGCGATTTTGGTTCCCAACCCGAGCTACCCCATTCACCCTTATGGTTTCGTGATTTCCGGCGCGGACATTCGCCATGTGCCGATGGGCGATGAGGAATCCTTTTTTGGTGAGCTTGAGAATGCCATTCGAAATTCTTGGCCGCGCCCTAAAATGTTGGTGCTCAGTTTTCCATCCAACCCCACCACACAATGCGTTCAATTAGGATTCTTCGAGCGCGTAATCGCGATCGCGAAAGAGTATGGAATCTGGGTAGTACAAGATCTCGCGTACGCTGATTTGTGCTTCGACGGCTATGTCGCGCCCTCAATTATGCAAGTTGAAGGGGCCAAAGACATCGCTGTTGAATTTTTTACGATGTCCAAGAGCTACAACATGCCTGGATGGCGAGTCGGATTCTGTGTGGGTAACAAAACGCTCGTAGGTGCCTTGGCACGCGTTAAAAGTTACTTGGATTACGGCATGTTTACGCCCATTCAGGTGGCTGCGATTGCCGCTCTTGAGGGCGATCAGTCGTGCGTTAGCGACATTGTGGCACTCTACAAGAGCCGACGAGATGTGCTGTGTAGCGGCCTGAATAATGCGGGTTGGCCAGTAGTGCCGCCCAAAGCAACCATGTTCGTATGGGCGCAAATACCCGAGGCCTATCGCGAAATGGGCTCGCTTGAGTTCAGTAAAAAGCTGTTGAAAGACGCCAAAGTGGCAGTGGCTCCCGGTATCGGCTTCGGTGAATACGGTGAGGGTTACGTACGCTTCGGTTTAATTGAGAATGAGCACCGCACGCGTCAAGCGATTCGCAACATCAAAAAAATGTTCAAGTCAGACGGTTTGATCGGATGAGTGGGATAGAGGCAATGAAAACGATCAAATTGGGTATGTGTGGTTTAGGGACCGTGGGCAGCGGTACCGTTAATTTATTCGCTCAGTCGGGTGGGGCGGTGAACCGTCGGGCGGGTGCTACGCTTGAGATCGCGCACATCGGTGCGCGTCGCGATAACCCCCTTTGCGACACCTCCAATATTCGTGTGAGTCGCGATATATTTGCGGTGGTGGATGACCCCGAAATCGACATAGTAATGGAGCTTGTTGGTGGAACCACAGTCGCCAAGGAAATCGTAGAGCGTGCTATTCGCGCAGGCAAACACGTTGTTACTGCCAATAAAGCGTTAATTGCAGAATTTGGTACAGAGCTGTTCGAATTGGCTTCAGAGCATGGCGTTGCACTGCGCTATGAGGCAGCCGTAGCTGGCGGCATCCCGATCATCAAAGCGTTGCGAGAGGGTTTGGCGGGGAATGAGATTAATTGGCTCGCGGGTATTATCAACGGCACGACCAATTTCATTTTGACGGAGATGGGCAGCGCCAAGCGAGCCTTTGCTGATGTGCTAGCCGAGGCTCAAGCATTAGGATACGCCGAAGCCGATCCCACCTTCGATGTGGAAGGTATTGATGCAGCGCACAAGCTGGTGATATTGGCCGCCATCGCTTTTGGTATCCCACTTAACAAAAACGCAGTCTACACCGAAGGCGTGACACGCATTACGCCAGCTGATCTGGCCTTTGCTGAAGAACTCGGGTATCGAATCAAGCATCTCGGCATAGCGAAACTGACTGAATCGGGTGTGAATTTGCGCGTGCACCCCACACTGGTACCGCAGAGTCAGCTTTTATCGCGAGTTGACGGTGTTGAAAACGCAGTTTTAATCGATGGCTCTGCTGTGGGGCCAACGCTTTACTGTGGCGCGGGAGCTGGCGCCGCACCGACGGCCTCGGCTGTTGTTGCGGATGTTGTCGATATCGCGCGTGAGCTCGTGGCAGATCAGTTGCCACAGGTTCCTGCGCTGGGCGTGGATCCAGAATCCATTCGGCCCCTGGAATTGGTTTCCATGGATGAGGTCGTGACACCATGGTACTTGCGCCTCAACGTCTATGACAAGGCCGGCGTGATGTCGCGTTTATCGAGCATTTTGAGTGACCATGGTATCAGCATTGAAGCACTTATTCAGAAACCACCGGTACGCGGAGAGGCAACCGTAGCGGTCGTGATTTTGACTAACCCAGCACAGCAAGCCAATTTAATGAGCGCAGTTGCGCAAATGGAAGCGCTTGAATCTACGACAGCGGATATCATGTGTATCCGCGTCGAAAACTTTAAAGCCTGATTCGAGTAGGGGGGATCATGAAATACATTAGTACTCGCGGCCAGGCGCCGGCGCTTAATTTTGAAGATGTTCTTCTGACGGGGCTTGCATCGGACGGTGGGCTCTATGTCCCTGATCGTTTGCCTACGTTTTCTCAAGAGCAAATTCGCTCATGGCGTTCGCTAAGCTACCCGGCTTTGGCAGGTGAAATTCTGTTTCCTTTCGTGAGTGAGACTTTTACTCGCGAAGAATTGGACGCGATTCTAGTCGATACCTACTCCGTATTTCGGCATGATGCGGTAGCACCCATGGTGCAGATTGCGCCGAACCAGTGGGTCTTGGAATTGTTTCACGGCCCCACCTTAGCGTTCAAAGATTTTGCCCTGCAGCTGCTTGGCCGTCTGCTCGATGAGGTTTTAAAGCGTCGTCAGCAGAAGATTATGATTCTGGGTGCGACTTCCGGTGACACTGGCTCCGCCGCTATTGAAGGATGCCGCCGCTGCGACAACATCGATATTTTTATTCTGCATCCGCATAACCGCGTTTCGGACGTGCAGCGCAAACAAATGACGACGGTGCTGGGCGAAAACATTCATAATTTGGCAGTTAAAGGGAATTTCGACGACTGCCAAGCGATTGTAAAAGCCACCTTCAATAATCGTTCAGGCCTACCGAGTGATCGAGGTTTGGTGGCTGTAAATTCAATCAACTGGGCACGAATCATGGCTCAGATTGTCTATTACTTCTACGCGGCGCTGGCGCTCGGTGGCCCCGATCGGCCTGTCAGTTTCTCTGTTCCAACGGGCAACTTCGGCGATATTTTTGCCGGCTATTTAGCAAAGCAAATGGGGCTCCCGATCGAACAGCTTGTGATCGCGACCAACAAGAACGATGTTCTACATAAAATGATGTCGACTGGTGTGTATGACAAAATGTCACTGGAAGCATCTTTGTCGCCGAGCATGGACATTACGGTATCGAGCAATTTTGAACGCTTACTCTTTGACGTCTACGATCGTGATGGCGCTCAAATAGCGGCTTTGTTTGAGCAATTTAAAACAGAGCCCATTCAGTTTTCGGAACAAGCAATGACCCGAACTCGTAGCCTTTTTGCGAGCCACAGGGTAAGCGATGGCGAGACCTGCTCTGAGATTGCCAAGCTGTGGGCCGACTGCGCATACCTGGCAGATCCTCACTCTGCTATTGGTACTGTGGCCGCGCGAGTCCATGGGCGAGCCCAAACGCCTATGGTGACCTTGGCGACCGCACATGCCGCTAAATTTCCCGGTGCCATAGCGCAAGCGGGATTGCCGTTTGAGCCCGCGTTGCCACAACATCTGGCGGACCTGTTTGAGCGAGAAGAACGTTACGATGTGATTGATAACGATATGGCGGCCGTGCAGGCCTTCATGAGCAGTCACTTGGCTGCCTAGTGAGTCAAGGGGTGCTGATTATGGGGGGAATCGAATCGCCCTTGCCGGTGCGCGACTGGTTGGCAATCAGCATCTTCTTTCTGACATGGTTCGCCTATGCGCGGCTTGCCAAGTTTCGAGCAAAACGCCAGCACACCCTTTCCTCAATCATGCGCGCGCACCGAGAAGACTGGATGCGGCAAGTCATGTTGCGCGAACAGCGGGTGAGCGATGCGACGATTCTGGGAAACCTCGAGCGAGTCGTTACCTTTTTTGCATCGACCACTATCCTCTTGTTGGCCGGTACTTTAACCGCCATTATGTCAGCCGATCGTCTGGTTGAAGTGATTAATTCGATGCATTTGGCCGATGCGGCTTCCGTTCAGTCGATTCGGGTGAAGCTGTTCTTCTTGGCATTAATCTTTGTCTACGCATTTTTTAAGTTCACTTGGGCGGTTCGCCAATACATCATGTGCGCGATCTTACTGGGTGGGGCACCGATTATTCGTGGTGAGGTACCGGCTTTGCCCTTGAGCGATGAACTGGAAGGGTTCGCGGTTCGAGCAGCCAAGATGTCTGACTTGGCAAATCACGATTTTAATCATGGGCTGCGCGCCTACTACTTCGCCTTGGCACTACTGGGCTGGCTAGTCAATGTCTGGGTACTTCTGATCGCAGGCTCTTTGGTGATAGCCACCCTGGCTCAGAGAGAATTCTTTTCTAAAGCCGTGCGTGTGCTGCGAGAGGTCTGATAGGGCTATGAAGGCAATTGTATCTCGCAACGAACGCGCATCTTCAACCTTACACCGATTTTTGGCTCTGCGACCTCTGTTCGTTTAGCGGCGTGATGATGAGGAATTCGGGTAGCAGTCCGTGCTGCTTATGCCCAGTGTCATACTGTTACCAGCCTCTGGTGCCCAGTATCAGCAAGGCTTACCAGACTATTACGGTCTCGAAAGTAGGCAGACCGAAACTTAGATCCCTATAATGATCGCGTAATTGGCGATACGGCTGAGGAAAACCAATGAAAAACGCTTTAGTTGTTCTGATCGGGCTCGTGATTTCTGCGTCTTCGCTTGCGCAGGATCTGGGGCCTGGAGCCCGTCCGGTTGGGCTTGATTATTCTCGTAGCCCCGTATTCGGCGCTAAAGGGATGGCCGCTACGGCGCAGCCACTGGCCTCACAGATCGCGATCGATATTTTGAAGCAGGGTGGCTCGGCGGTCGATGCGGCTATTGCAGCAAATG
>JAUHWV010000132.1 GCA_030427335.1 Gammaproteobacteria bacterium
CCAATATCCGTGCCGCCGGCACCGACGAAAACCTGCTGCTGACACCGCCGATTCGACATTCGCTGGAGCAGGCCCTCGAGTTTATTGAGGACGACGAGCTGGTCGAGGTAACGCCCAATGCGATCCGCTTGCGTAAGAAATTGTTGCTCGAGCACGAACGTAAGCGTGCCTCACGGCAATCGGATGCGGCTTAATACGAAGTCAATCATACGTTGGGCGGTTTTTTTGTAGGCAACTCGGTCTTACGGGGCCCAAGCTGCCTTCTGCATGATGTGAGCAGAAGGCAGCGAGTTCAATGCGAGGTGTTGTAGAGCGAGACGCTTCCTGCTTCCTGCTTCCTGCGTCAGATCTCTGACGATCTAGATCAGTTGAATCGGTCCGGCGTATTTTGCTACCAGCGTGTCGGCGGTAAGCAGTAAAAAGCCTTCTGCAATAGATTGGGCAACGAGTAGCCTATCGAAAGGGTCCTTATGTATTGGGGGTAACTGCGCCACTCCTATGGTATGCATGGCACTAATCGCTAACTCTTCATATCCATTATCAATAAGCCCTCTTCTCAATAGATGCGGATCGACATAAAAATCCTCACGATCCAGTCCGTTTTTGATCACCACCTCCCAGATACTAGCCGCGCTGAAATAGAGCCGGTCAGAGGAATCATTAATCAAGTCGAATGCTTGGGTTGGTAACCTATCAGACCCTGTTGCGGCCCAAAGCAGAACATGTGTGTCCAGTAGAAGGTTCACGATCCACCTTCAAACAGTTTTGCAATCGCTTTCTCGCCCATTCGATCAAAATCATCAGGTATCGTGAATTGCCCTGACATAAACCCCGTTCTTTTTAGTTGGCCGGGCTCTGGGCTATCAATCGCCGTAACGCGCACTAGAGGTTTGCCTGCCTTAGCTATAATAAAGCCTTCTCCTTTCTCTGCACGCGACACCAGCTTGGATAAGTGCGTCTTTGCTTCATGCATATTGACCGATTCCATGATTGGCTCCAGTTTGGTCTAATAGCTTAGTTTAATAAACTTAGTCTACTTGGGTTTCGACAGAATATCTAATTGTTAGCCCTGTTTGTTTCACTATTACGTTGACAGATATTCCAGTACCTTGTCGATTTCATTTGATTCCCTTATTCGTCTTGATGGATCATTACGCTGCAAAAGGTGTCATTGGGGCTAGATAGATTTCACTGGGGCTATGTAGGTGTCTCTAGGACTAGCTAGTTATCGCTAGGGCTGGGTAGATTTCACTGGGCCAGGTAGGGGTATTTGGCGATCCCCACCGATTAGTTACCGCTTTGACACGTTCTTAAGATAAACAGGAGCCTATGAAATTACTGATTCAGCGCGTGTTGTCTGCCGGTGTTAGCGTTTCTGGTGAGCCGATTGCCAATATAGAAAAGGGCATGCTGGTTCTCGTCGGCGTGGAAAAGCACGACACGATTGCTCATTGCGCGAGAGCTGCGGAAAAGCTCACGAAATACCGCTTGTTCTCTGATAAAAATGGGCATACGAATTTGTCGGTTCGCGATATAGAGGGTGAGATCTTACTGGTTTCGCAGTTCACGCTGGCTGCCGATACGAAGAAAGGGCTGCGCCCCAGCTTTTCTTCGGCGATGCCGCCGGATGAGGCTCTGGCGCTTTTCAACCAGTTTGTTGAGCAGGTGACAGCAAGTGGTCTGAGTGTTGAGACGGGGCGGTTCGGGGCGGACATGCAGGTGAGTTTGGTGAACGATGGCCCTGTGACTTTTCTGTTAGAGATATAGATTTGTGCGCGTTTCGCGCTTGAAATATGCGCGGTTTATAGAGATCTGGGCTTCTGATTTGTATCCGTGTGGCGCTCGAAATACGGGCTGCTTATAGCGATATAAGCTCCTGATTTGTGCCCGTGTCGCGCACGAAATACGGGGCTGCTTGTAGCGATATGGATTTCTGATTTGTCCCCGTGTTGCGAGCGAAATATAGGCCACTTTGTTTTTGGGTATCGCTGTTATAACCTAAAACAAGACTCAGACCGGAGGTACAGATTGTGACACGAACGCTCGTTGTTGCCGCTTTGCTACTCACTGCAGCAGGATTTTTGTTGTACGCGTCGCAGGATGACGGCGTAGAGACGCCTTCCCCTGATAAGGCTGTCGACCTCGAGTTACCAGCAAGCGGTAACCATGATATCGCTTCTGATGTTATTCGCTCCCAAGAAACGGTTGGTGCTGATCAAGCTGGGCCAGTCGCCGATGCGCCCGATGAGGATGCCCCGGTTCACATTGGGGAGTTTATAGATCCTGATGACCTTCGTACGCTTCAAGGCGGTGAGCCGCTGCACATCGGCGAATTTTTAGATCCTGATGCACCAATATATTTGACTGAAGATGAGGCGATCCACATAGGTAAGGATCTCAGTGCGTATGACCCTACGGAATACATAGCGGAGGATGATATTGAGCCCCTGCACATTGGGCCAGACCTGTCAGCCTATGGCCCCCTCGATATTATTGGCGGCGCCGTAGATTCCGAGGATAAACACATAGGAGAACCCATTCACGAGCCCTTGTAGGTTCTTCTGGTTTCATAGACTGGTCAATCTGCAGATTCTACTGGCTTCATGGCTTGATTCGTCGATTCTCGACAGCGTCTGATCACGCAGTCATTATGGCCCGCCTAATCTCGCCGAGCCAGAGTAGGGTAGGAGTTGTAGTACAGCTCCTTCGAGTAGACTGGCTTCCCGCTTCCCGCTTCCCGCTTCCCGCTTCCCGCTTCCCGCTTCCCGCTTCCCGCTTCCCGCTTCCCGCTTCCCGCTTCTGCGTTCTGCGTTCTGGGTTCTGGATTCTAGCTGTTGCGTTGCGGCGAGCCGATTACTGCCAAGGGTTAATAACCTCAATCCCACTCGCGATAAATGGACTCGTATTCCGAGTCGCTATTTTCATTACATTACTCTTAGCGATAGCGGCAATATTTCCATCTGCAGTGCCGATCGTGAGCCTCATGGCTTTTGCTCGCGCCATGAGAATACCATAGGATTCAGATGCTGCGAGATCGTAAGAAAGAATGCGACCTCTGAAAAGCCCCAATACTTCAGCCTCGAGCCAAAGCGGATTTTCTATAGGTCTAAGTCACGCATTGAAGGCTTTTAGAGCATCCAGCATCATCTGCACGCTGATGATGACCAGAATCATGCCCATCAAGCGCTCGCTCGCTATCAAGCCTCGGTTGCCCATAAGCTTGAGCAGTAGCGGTGATGCCAGCAGAACCAATGCGCTCACAAACCAAGCGGCCACCAAGGCAATGGTCCACTCCAGCATTTGATCGGGGTTGTTGCTAACCAAAAGCATCGAAATAGCCAACACAGAAGGCCCTGCTACGGCAGGTATGGCGAGCGGCACGATAAACGGCTCCCCTTCGGGTGTCTCCCCCATGATACCGTGCGGTGAGGGGAAGATCATACGAATGGCAATCAGGAACAGAATAATGGCGCCGCCGATGGCTATGGCTTCCTGCTGCAAGTTGAGCAGGCTGAGCAGCTGCTCGCCCAAGTACAGGAATAGAATCATGACCACCAGTGCAATAGCGAGCTCACGCAAAATGATGCGAGTTCGGCGCTCCGGTGAGACGTCTTTCAATACCGATAGGAAGAGGGGGACGTTACCCAATGGGTCCATCACTAAAGCGAGGGTAATAAAGGCGGTAAATGGATCCATCTCGGTTTATCCTTGGGGTTTTAGATTGCGGTAACGTCACTTGGATGTAAAGTACAGCAACGTCGCCAGGCTCAAGCGCCTATCCGTGCCGCTAGCGCATGGTATGCCGTATTTTGTCGGCGTGTGCACTAAACTTATACGGTCTCGTGTCGTTGCGCTTTGCCGCGCACCGCTCCACCAGTGCACGATGCCGATCAATATCGATGGCGATAGCGCTCAGCGTTGTTCTGCCAAACCGTCTCGCGATACCGCTTCAGGTTGTTCGTTAAACCGCTCAGCGTCGTTCTGCGATACCGCTTCAGGTTGTTTCATTAAACCGCTCAGCGTTGTTTCTCGATAGCGCGTCATTAAGCTGTTTTGGTGACAACGCCGTTTTGGCCCGACAGCAACAAGATATCGGCTCCACGGTGCGCAAACAAGCCGTTACAAACAACGCCTGTGATCTGGTTTATGGCCGTCTCAGTCGCCTTCGGGTCGCTAATCATGAAATCGTGAACGTCGATAATGATATTGCGGTTATCGGTCATCACCCCTTCTCGAACCTGAGGGCGACCACCCAGCGCCTTGAGCGCCTTCATTACAACGCGCTCTGCCATGGGAATAACTTCTACGGGCAGTGGGAATGAGCCAAGGGTGCTAACTGCCTTGGATTCATCTGCAATGCAAACAAAGGTCTCACTGGCCGCGGCTACGATCTTCTCGCGCGTCAGCGCCGCGCCGCCGCCCTTGATGAGTTCGAGAGCATCGTTGGCTTCATCCGCGCCGTCGATATAAAACTGAAGTGAGTCAACGGAGCTCAATTCCAATACCGTGATGCCCCAATCTCGTAGGCGTTGCGCTGAAGCTTCTGATGAGGCAACCGTGCCCGAGAACGCGAGTTTGCTCTCACCTAGCAGGTTGATGAAGTGGTTGGCGGTCGAGCCCGTACCGATACCCAAGATACTGTTGGGACGCACGTGCGGGGCAATATAATCGAGTGCTGCTTGAGCGACTTCAATTTTCAATTCGTCTTGTGTTTTACTCATATTTCCCCGCTTACCGTGACTACTTTGAGCTGCGACCGTTAGTGGCCCTAAAGTACGCATTATTGCGCCCGTTCAGTGCAATTTGAGTCGCTCTTTGATACGCTAGGGGCCGAAATCAGACCTAGCCTTACCCATGCCGCAATCATACATAAAACGAATCCTAAACGCGCGCGTTTATGATGTCGCGAAAGAGACCCCGATCGATCAAGCCCGTCTGTTGACGCAGCGCTTGGGCAACACCGTTTTACTGAAACGCGAAGATATGCAGCCTGTGTTTTCGTTCAAGTGTCGCGGTGCCTTTAATAAGATGGCTCAGTTATCGGAAGCAGAGTTGAAGCGCGGTGTTGTGGCGGCTTCGGCTGGTAATCACGCCCAAGGTCTAGCCTTGGCCGCGGCCACTATGAAAGTCAAAGCCACGATTGTGATGCCGAAAACCACGCCGTTAATTAAAGTTGAAGCGGTGCGAAGTCGCGGAGCAAAAACCGTACTGCACGGCGATACCTTTGAAGAGGCAGCTGCGCACGCCCAGAAACTGGTCGAGACACACGGTTTGATTTACATTCCACCCTATGACGACCCCGATGTGATTGCGGGGCAAGGGACTGTGGGGGTCGAGATTGTGCGGCAGTTGGGCGAGGCGCCTGACGCCATTTTTGTGCCCGTTGGCGGGGGTGGTTTGCTGGCAGGCGTAGCCGCTTTTATTCGTTATATATGGCCGGAAACAAAGATCTACGGTGTTGAGCCAGATGATGCGGCCTGTTTGGATTTGGCCATGCGTACGGGGCGGCGAGCCACTTTGAAAGAAGTGGGCTTATTCGCTGAAGGCTGTGCTGTAGCTCAAATCGGTAAAGAAACCTTTCGTGTCATCAAAGACGTGATCGACGGTGTAATCACCGTCAGCAGCGATGAAATGTGCGCAGCGATAAAAGATATTTTTGAAGATACTCGAAGTATTGCCGAGCCTGCGGGCGCTCTGGCCTTGGCCGGCCTAAAGAAATACGTTGAGGAAACCGGTGTCAGTGACCAGACTTTGCTTACGATCGTGAGCGGCGCGAATACCAATTTTGACCGATTGCGTTACATATCGGAGCGCACGGAAATCGGTGAAAAACGCGAAGCGGTTCTTAGTGCGGTGATTCCGGAGCGGCCCGGTGCGTTTAAGACGTTCTGCCAGGCTATTGGTAAACGCAATATCACCGAATTTAACTATCGTTACTCTGATGCTGAGCAAGCTCGCGTTTTCGTGGGGCTTTCCGTCAATCCTGCAGGTAATGATCTAGCGCATTTGTTAACCGACTTGGCCGAAAAAGGCTATTCGGTGGAAGACCTCACTGATAACGAAATGGCGAAGCTGCACGTGCGCTTTATGGTGGGTGGGCACGTTCCTGCTGGCGTTCAGAAAGAGGTGGTTTATCGATTTGAATTCCCGGAGCGCCCAGGTGCATTGGCTAAATTTTTATCGGTATTAGGGCAGCGCTGGAATATCAGTTTGTTTCACTACCGCAATCATGGTGCAGCCTACGGTCGCGTATTGGTTGGATTTCAGGTGGTTAAGGGTGACAACAATAAGCTGCGCGCGGCATTTGATGCGCTTGGCTACCGGTACTGGGAAGAGACCAACAACACGGCTTACCAGCAGTTCTTAGCAAAAACGTCTTGATTTATTAGATACATTCGCGAACGTGTGCCGTGTGCCGTGTGCCGTGTGCCGTGTGCCGTGTGCCGTGTGCCGTGTGCCGTGTGCCGTGTGCCGTGTGCCGTGTGCCGTGTGCCGTGTGCC
>JAUHWV010000133.1 GCA_030427335.1 Gammaproteobacteria bacterium
GTAAGGCGAGACCTCGTAGTGCCGCGAAAGATAAAAGCTCGGCGGGTTGTTCTCGGCGCCTTCTACGACCCCTTGCTGTAACGCCGTGTATAGCTCACCCCACGCAATCGGCGTCGGGTTGCCGCCGAGGGCTCGGATCATACTCATTGCCGCCTGACTTTCCTGTACCCGAATCTTTAAGTTGGCGAGATCAGCAGGGCTCTCGACCGGCTTTTTTGTCGTATAGAAACTGCGGCTTCCCGCATCGTAGTAGCCCAAGCCCAAGAGCTGAGCTGGCTCTAAGGAAGCCAGAATTTCGCGCCCTATTTCAGAATCCAACACTTTATAAAAATGCGCCTGGTCTCTGAACAAATACGGTACGTTAAAGATTTTCATGGTGCTCACAAACCCCTCTAAAGGGCTTGCGGAAACCTTAGTCATTGCCAGACTACCAATCTGCAACAGTTCGATCATTTCGCGTTCTGAACCGAGCTGTCCGCTCGGGTAGAGCTCAATTTCCATAGTGCCACCGGACAGCTCTTGCAGACGATCCGCCATCACCAACATGGCTTTGTGAACGGTGTGTGAGGGATCCAGCGTGTGACCCACACGGATGATCTGGGTATCAGTTCGCGAACTACATGCAGTTAGAAGCGAGACGAGACACAAGGAAGTAAAGAGCTTGACCAGCGAAGAAGGCATTGTTAGCGTCATAGTGTTATCTACTTTATTCAGACGGCGGAAATATTTCTGCCACCGGTGGCATGGTATGCTAGGGGCGCGGTGCGGTCAATGCTCAGTGTAGAATAATTAACCAAGCGTTCCATTCAGACCAAACGGCCGATCCCCCTTTCCGCTTCGGCCAATGGTAACGGTCCCGCGTATTGTCACAGCTCACCGTTACCGTGGCCACAACACTGTTTTCCCATGCTCTTTTGATTCACATCAACGCTGCTCGCGCCTCTTACCCTCAAGATTAGGCGCACTCATAGAGGAGAAAAGTGATGGCACACATTGTAGTAATGGGAGCCGGTTTGGGCGGTATGCCGGCAGCGTATGACTTAAAGGCGCATTTTGGTAACAAACACGAAGTCACCTTAATCAACCCCAGCGAACACTTCCAATTCACACCCAGCAACCCTTGGGTCGTGGTCGGTTGGCGTGATCAAGAACAGGTGCTGGTTCCTATTCGCAAACACGTTGAACGCCGCGGCATTAAGTTTATTGCTAAGGCCGTAGAAACAATCGAGCCCAGTGCAAACCGCTTAGTGCTTGATGACGGAGAGCAAGTGGCCTACGACTATCTGATCATCGCGACCGGCCCCAAACTCGCGTTCGATGAAATCCCCGGAACTGGCCCGCATGCCAACACGCACAGCGTTTGCAGTACGCCACATTCTCACGCTGCTGCAGAAGCTTACGAGAAATTCTTACAAAACCCAGGCCCCATTGTCGTTGGAGCAGCGCAGGGCGCAAGCTGCTTTGGACCCGCCTATGAGTTCGCCATGATCGTAGAAGCGGATCTACGCAAGCGTAAAATACGTGATAAGGTCCCAATGACATTCGTGACCAGTGAACCCTATATTGGCCATATGGGTTTAGGTGGCGTGGGCGATTCGAAAACACTGCTCGAATCGGAAATGCGTCAGCGTCACATCAAGTGGATCACCAACGCAAAAATTCTTGAGGCGAACGAATCCTCCGTTAAGATCGCCGAGCACAATGACCAAGGCGAAGTAATCAAAGAGCAGGAGCTCGAATCCAAGTTTTCGCTCTTCATCCCAGCATTCAAGGGCGTGGATGCCGTGGCGAACGTCGAAGGGCTTTGCAATCCCCGGGGTTTTGTGGTGATCGATGAACATCAACGTAATCCCACGTACAAGAATATTTACTCAGCCGGCGTTTGCGTAGCCATTCCGCCGGTGGAGCAAACGCCGGTTCCAACGGGTGCTCCAAAAACGGGTTACATGATCGAATCTATGGTTACAGCTATTGTCGAGAATATTGCCGAAGAACTTGATGGCAAAGAACCCTCGCATAAAGCCACTTGGAACGCATTGTGCCTAGCCGATCTGGGCGACGACGGCGTAGCCTTTGTGGCTTTGCCGCAAATTCCACCAAGGAATGTCACGTGGGCGAAGAAAGGAAAATGGGTTCATCTAGCCAAAATTGCGTTCGAAAAATATTTCATGCGAAAAATGCGCACGGGGCGCACAGAACCCATCTATGAAAAATACGTTCTTAAAGCAATGGGAATCATCCGTTTGAAGCCAGACAATTGAGTTAGAACGCATATATCAAAACATACGGTGCATACCTTGACGATTCGTATCTTATGCAAAGACCCAGGCCGCCACACATTGGTCGCACCTACGAATGCCACCCTCGCGGTGGCTTTTTTTTGAGCGTATATTTATCGCTTTCCTAAATTCATTATTGGAGTAAATCCATGCAGCTGGCATTGAGTACTTGGCCCGAAGTCGAATCTTATTTAACTCGCTCAAAAGCAATCATCATCCCCATTGGCTCGATGGAACAACATGGCCCCACTGGGTTAATCGGAACCGATGCTATATGCCCTGAGGTGATCGCGAGAGTCGTTGGCGATGAACACGAAGTACTCATTGGCCCTACTTTCAATGTGGGTTGCGCACAACACCACTTGGGCTTTCCCGGCACAATGACACTGCGCCCCAGCACCATGATTGCGGCGATCCATGATTGGTGCATATCGCTAGCGCGACACGGCTTTACGCAACTCTACTGGTTTAATGGCCACGGCGGCAATACCGCGACGATTCAAGCCGCCTTCGCCGAAGTCTATGCTGGTCGAAGTTTAGAAACGCCACCGGCCAAGCAGCCTGCCATCCGAATGACCTCGCGTAATTGGTGGGAGCTACCAAGCGTGATGGCCAAGTGCAAAGAATTACACCCCCAAGGTGACGGTATGCACGCCACTGCATCCGAAGTAGCCGTTACTTACGCGGCCTACCCTGACCAAGTTCGCACGCAAAAGCTCGAACCCAGAATCGCCCCAATAGGGGGTTTCACGGACGCAGACCATTACCGGGCGAACTTCCCAGACGGACGCATAGGATCGGATCCAACCCAGGCCACCGTAAAAGCCGGTGAACAATTGATTGAAGTTACGGCAAACGCGCTCTGGGCAGATTTTCAGCGTTTCATCGCACACTAGCTAACCGGAGCGGCCATTGAAATGCCCGAGCGCCAAAAACAGAGTCTGCTCTGGGCTCTGGGCTCTGGGCTCTGGGCTCTGGGCTCTGGGCTCTCAGTTTCGATTACATAAAATGCAGAGTAGTGCTATGCACCCTCCTCAATCAACAAGCGCAAGGCGGGCTTATCGATCTTACCGGCCGCATTCACCGGCAATTCGGTCAGCGTAAAATAACGCTTGGGGCACTTAAAACCCGCTAATAACCGCCTGCAATGATCATCGAGCTCCGCTGCTTCAACCGGCCTTTTAGGCACGACAAAGGCGCACACAATCTCGCCCCAACGCTCATGGGGCGAGCCTACAACGGCGCACTGGGCAACGCCTTCATGGCACTGGAGCACATCTTCGACTTCTCGTGATGCGACGTTCTCGCCTCCGCTGATGATCATGTCTTTTTTACGATCTACGAGCGTGAGATAGCCTCGTTTATCTAGAAAGCCTATATCGCCCGTTCTTAAGTAGCCCGCCCCCACGGCTTTGCTGGTCTCGATCTCATTATTCCAATAACCCAACATCATCTGATCCGCGCGAACGCACACTTCGCCCGAATGCAGTGCGGGTAATCTCTTGCCTTCCTCGTCACGAATCGAAAGGTCAACTCCATTTACCGGACGCCCTACTGATCTCATGAGGCCGGGGTTCGTTAAGCCGGCGCGATGATCTTCGGGCAACAAAAATGAGACGCTACCCGACAGTTCCGTCATCCCGTAGCTTTGAGAGAGTTCAAGCTCTGTGTTTTCCAGTAATTCTCGCATCAAATCGATCGGCATAGCTGCGGCACCGTAGCCGATCGCTCTAACACTACCAAAAGCCGCGTAGTCAAAGTCAGGGCGGGCAACCAACATCGACAGCATAGTGGGTGCCAATGACATACTCGAAATCTTACCGGAGCGACACAAATCAAGCACAGTATCTGCATCAAATGATCGCAAGAGATAAACACACGCACCGTGTTTGTGCTGCAAAAACACATTGTGAGCCGATACGTGAAAGAGTGGAAACGGGTATAAGTAACCATCGCCCTGTCGCACGGGTCTGCCCTTCTCGGCCGATTCCAAGCCCGCGAGAAAAGAGCGATGCGTTAGGATCGCTCCCTTCGGTTTGCCGGTTGAACCAGAAGTATGCAGTATCCAAACCGGCAGATCAGAATTGAGCGATTCATGGGATTGATGTCGCGGTTCATCAGACTCCGGGTTCTGAGTAAAGGCAGGCCTAGTCAAAGCCGTATCCGCACCTACCATGTCAATAGAGGTTTCGCAAAAATCAGATAAACAGACTAGAAGTAGCGAACTGTGCCGCTCCTGATCTTCAAATTGTTCTGCAAATACATGATCTAAAAATAGAGCACTGACGTCAGTCGAACCTAATTGGTATTCCCACTCGGCTTTCGCCAAACGCGTATTCAAGGGCACCAAAACCAACCGCGCCAGAGAGGCAGCATAGATCAATGTCAGATAGTCTGGTGAGTTCCAAGCCAAGACACCCACTCGCTCACCCACGTCAAATCGCACGGATAGCTGACTCGCACATGCTTGCACTCTCGCCCACAATTGCGCGTAACTCAGGACAACATCCGCAGAGTACAAAGCAGGGATATCAGGGTGATGAGCAGCGCTCTGCTCAAGCACTTCGTGCAGGTAAAACAAAGTCATAGAAAATACCGAACTGAACTAGGCAGCGAGCGCGCGATTATGGCCCGTATCTTTGGCGATGTTCAAAGCGCGATCAGCCCTCGATAAAAGCCTCGATCGATTGTCGTCTTCAGGGCGACGCGTTGCAACCCCCACGCTGATGGTTACCGCGGGCGCGATATCAGAAGATGGATGCGGTATCGCGATGTGCTGAACCGTCTGAACCAATTTCTCTGCCTTTGACAGCGCAACACCTAGCGGGTCTCTCAGCAAGACGACAAATTCTTCGCTACCGAGACGCGCTTTCGGACAGTCTCGGAAATGTTGGTAATCAAGCAGGAGATGAGCAACCCTCTGCAAGCACGTCTCGCCGGCCACGTACCCCAAAGTGCTCTTGTAATCTTTGAAACAGTCGACATCAATAACCAAGAGCGATAGTGGTTTATCCGGATCGAACGTCTTGTCCCATGCCGCCTTAAACAATTCGTCAAAATGGCGCCGGTTGCTCAAACCGGTAAGAAAATCGGTGTTCGCTCTTCGCGCAAGTTCTTCGTTTAGCGCCTCAAGCTGATCGGTTTTTTCGACCAACTGCTCGCTGGCCAGCCTAAGGTCCCGTTCTAGACGCTGCGCGTTCATTGACAACACCGCGATCGCCATGGCCACAGAACTCATAACCATCATAAGTATCAGAAAATTATCGACATCTCTAAACAATAACGGACTCTCGTAAGCACCTTCGAGACCGAAATTAAGTATTCTCAGGGTTGGAATAGAGATTTTTATAGCCACAACAGTCAAGGTGAGTCGGTCGGGTTTACCTAATAACTTGGGCAAGTATCGATACACACCCCAGCCAAATGCAGCCATGTAGCCAATTGCAAATACGCTGAAGACAATAGAACGCGCTGCTACGGTGTTGGGTAGCAACAACAAGTAAAACTGTAGGGCAGCGTATAAAACTATGCTGGCACCAAACAGCCGCCACGAAATCTTTCGCTCTAAAAACACCATCAGACCGACGCACATGAATAAAGGGAAGGAAAGGATCAGTATGTTCCCCAACCACAAAGACACCCAGGTCGGAATGTAGAACTGTGAACCGAGCAGTGTCGATCCGACTCCGTTCAAAACAAAGGCCGCTATCCACAAGCCAAAGCCGGGATAGGTCTCACGTGTGGCACGGTATAAAATCATAAAGACCGGCAAAACCAAGAACGTAAGACCTGAGCTCAGGATCACCGTCTGCTCGTTCAAAATCGAGTGATCTAAAATCTCTGCAGTCACTTAGATTAATACTCTGCCGATATCAACATGCCAACTTTAACAAGTTACCAACATAAGAAACATTAATATCAAGTAATCTAAGGCATCGCTCAAGGCGATAACCAAAGCGGCATCAGCGCCGCTTTGATTGGTGTCAAGGCAGATCATCGCCACAGACTCGATAATGAAGACGTTTGACACAGGAGCACCACATGAGCGATTCAGAAAACCCAAGTTTTTCGGTAGACCTTCAACTGCTAGACGGCTTCCGATTTGTTGTCGATTTTGGCGAATTTGGACAGCTGGTAACCGATGAGCCCGAGCCCTTGGGCGAA
>JAUHWV010000134.1 GCA_030427335.1 Gammaproteobacteria bacterium
CCTTGCCCTTATGGCTCTCGCCGCCATATTCACATCCACTTTTGCCGGTGCAGCCGGTCTGGGTGGCGGCCTCATGCTGTTAAGCATACTTCCTGCCTTCCTGCCTGCAAGCGCACTGATCCCTCTGCATGCGGTGAGCCAGTGGTTCAGTAATGCGTCGCGTTTGGGTATGAAATACCGCGAAGTCGATACATCCCTGATAAAACCGCTGTTCACTGGCGCTGTCGCTGGCGCCTTGGTCGGCGCACTGCTGTATCGTTCGCTTCCACTCGAAATCTTGCCGCCTATTTTAGGCGTCTGGATTTTGTGGCTCACCTGGGGGCCAAAACCGCGCTTTACTATCCCCCAGCGATTCACCTTCACCTTTCTGGGGTTTTATCAAAGCGCGATCAGTATGGCGTTGGGCGCAACAGGGCCACTCGGAACCGCCCTACTCATGCGTCACAGGCAGGATCGAGAGTATTTGGTCATCAACACGGCCCTGTACATGTCAATCAGCCACACCTGCAGAGTCGCTGCTTTCTTCATTCTGGGCTTTTCGTTTGCCGAGTGGTGGCGAGAGTTAGGGGCTCTAGTTGCAGGCGCGCTGATCGGAACCTACATCGGTACCGCTATCCGACCGCTAATCAATCAAGCCCTCGCGGTCAAACTATTGAAGGGAATATTAACTCTGCTCGCCTTGAATTTGGTGTCGAAGGCTTTTGTATTTTTCAACGCGTGACGCAAAGGGAAACAACACATCAATTCAACTATCGCGAACGAAAACTAATCTCTAAATAAGGAACGGCACGTCATCTTGAATGACACTCTAAACCGTGTCGTCATCGACGCCAAGATAGCCATGTATCAACCGGTTTCTTAACGCCACTACCATCCTCCAAGGAATATCTGGGTGAGCAGCTCGCACTTCGTCTGGGACATGAGTAGCGGCTTCGCCAATCAGCTCAAGATTGCGCAACGTCGCATCGTACGTAAGTCCGCTTCCAACGAAGGCGTCTTGATCCATACCGTGGGTATAGGTTACGACTTTCTCTGAAAATCGAATCATGTCCTCTAAATAGAAGCGCCATTCTCTCGAGGGCATTTTAGACATAAACACACTCTCTCGACATAAGGCTTGAGCTCAGGCCTCAGTGCCTTATCAGTGACCAAATCGATCGACTGATTCAGTGTATCTTCTAAAAAAAATTGTAAACCGAAGTATTGCGCAGATGTCGCCGGTCCATCGAACGAGACAAGCACATCTATATCACTATCTGCACGGCGCTCTTCACGGACAGTAGACCCGAACAAGGCAAGTCGAGCGACACCAAAACGATCCTTGAGCTCAGGCAAACACTCGCGTAAAACTGCAATCACCTGATGTTTTTCGAGTATCATGATATCCGCCTTGCATGTGCGGGAATACGTACCCGCGCGTAAGTGCTAACGAACGGCTTGCCTCAGGCTTTTGATTGCGTTTGTTTTAAACCAAAGCAACACACCCGCTCCAAGATAGCTTGGGGTCTAGTATAGCTTTGAATGAGAGTACATCAAGATGGGGTGACCGATGGGTCTCGAACCCACCACCTCCGGAGCCACAATCCGGTGCTCTACCCGATGAGCTACGGTCACCATCGAACACGAATGCATCACCCACTTTTTTGTGGAAAAGTGGTCGGGGTAGAGAGATTCGAACTCCCGACATCCTGCTCCCAAAGCAGGCGCGCTACCAGACTGCGCTATACCCCGAATCGTGATATTCAACGGCATGAACCGCTGCATTTCAGGCCGCGAATGATACGCATCGATACCGAGCGCGTCAACGGTTTCATTACACTTTTACTGGCGAATCTCATCGTGCGACAATAGCGGTTTTGGGGAGATCTTTATGTCGGCCACTCTACTCGACGGCAAGGCGGTTGCTGCGCGCACGGAAGCAGAGCTCAGTGAGCGCGTTGCGGTAATTAAGGCTAAAACGGGGCAAACGCCCATTCTGGCAACCATTCTCGTGGGCGACGACCCGGCTTCCGCCACCTACGTAAAAATGAAAGGCAACGCCTGTCGCCGAATTGGCATGGAATCCTTGGCGATTGAGCTACCGGCATCCACCACGACACGCCAACTGCTCGGCACAATAGATGAACTGAATCAAAATCCCGATGTGCACGGCATCTTATTGCAGCACCCAGTACCATCGCAGATCGATGAACGCGCGTGCTTTGATCAAATCGCGCTAGAAAAAGACGTGGATGGCGTCACCTGCTTGGGCTTTGGACGCATGGCAATGGGTGAAGAAGCGTACGGTTGTGCGACGCCTCAAGGCATTATGCGCTTACTGGAAGCCTATGACATTCCGATTTCGGGCAAACACGCGGTGGTGGTTGGGCGCTCCCCTATTCTAGGTAAACCCATGGCGATGATGCTCTTGGGCAAAGATGCCACCGTCACCATCTGTCACTCGCGCACCCAAAATCTGCCCGATCTAATTAAACAAGCCGACATCATTGTGGGCGCAGTCGGGCGACCTGAGTTCATTCGCGCTGAGTGGATCAAAAACGGTGCTGTCGTAGTCGATGCAGGCTACCACCCCGGTGGCGTGGGTGATATTGAGCTAGCCCCACTCGTCGAGCGCGTTGCAGCCTACACCCCCGTACCCGGCGGCGTGGGCCCGATGACCATCAACACCCTAATTCAACAGACCGTAATATCAGGCGAGCGTAGCCTAGGCCAAGATTGAGCCCCAGTAGCCTCGGTTAAAATTGATTCCTAGTGGTATCGCGTTCTTTTGAGCGCGTTGCCGCTGCTTAATCTATGACGAATCCTTGAGCATGGCGCCCACATCAGTTGCCACGACGCGATTTCCAAACTCAGCCTAGGCTAGGCTAGGCTGAGAAACTAACAGCTCATCCTTGTTTTAAGAGCGTCGCCACTGAGTACCATTCGGCGAATCCTCAAGAATAACGCCCGCGTCCGTCAGTAAGGCACGAAGCTCGTCTGCCCGCTGGTAGTTCTTAGCTAATTTGGCCCCCGTTCGCTCAGTCACCAGCGCATCAATTTCCGCCGCGGTCAAGCCAGCGTCATCGCCACCCTCTTGAAGCCACTGAGACGGGCTCTCCTGCAGAATACCCAGTGCATTCCCGCAGGCCAATATGCGGGCCTTTAGCCGCGGCTTCTGAGCGTCATCGGCCTTGTTGAGCTCACCGACCAAAGCGTGAAGCTCCGATATCGCAAGCGGTGTATTAAGGTCATCGCACAGTGCCGCATACCAGGCTTCGGATTGAGAATCATTGCACTCAACTGGAGCCGTATCCTCCACTTTGCGAAGACTGTTATACAAGTTCGCCAGCGCGTTCTCTGATTGATCGAGCAGATCTTTCGAAAAGTTCAAGTTCGACCGGTAATGCGCGCTAAGCAAGGCAAAGCGAAGAACTTCGCCGCGATACAGACCAAGTAACTCTCGAATCGTTCGGAAATTGCCCAAAGACTTAGACATCTTCTCGCCATCGATATCAATGTAGGCATTGTGCATCCAGTAGCGAACATAATCGCCACCGTAAGCACAGCAGCTTTGCGCGATTTCGTTCTCGTGGTGGGGGAAAATCAAATCGCGGCCACCGCCGTGGATATCGATTTCAAGCCCCAGGTGTTCTCGAATCATGGCGGAGCATTCCAAATGCCAGCCGGGTCGGCCGCGCCCCCAGGGGCTGTCCCAGCCAGGCTCAGTCGCCAGTGCCGGCTTCCACAAGACAAAATCGCCAGGGTGGCGTTTGTAGTCGGCTACTTCAACTCGCGCACCTGCGAGCATGTCGTCTAAATCTCGGCCACTCAATTTGCCGTAATCCGGCATGCTAGTGACATCAAATAAGACGTGCTGCTGAGACTCGTAAGCGTGCCCCTTGGCTAAGAGTGCCTCCACCATCGCCACCATAGGCCCCAAATTTTCGGTGGCGTGTGGCTCTATCGTGGGAGGCAGTGTATTGAGTTGAGCGACATCCTCACGGAACTTTTGTGCAAACTCTTCGGTGACCGAATCGATACTTGTGCCACGCTCAGCCGCTGCGGCAATAATTTTATCGTCGATATCCGTTATGTTTCGGGCATAGCGCACATCGGGGTACTGCGTCTGCAGCAGGCGAAATAAAATATCGAATACCACCACTGGGCGCGCATTGCCGATATGAGCCAAGTTGTAGACCGTCGGACCACACACATACATCGTGATTTGCCGAGGATCCCGGGGTACGAATTTCTGCTTCTCCCGCGCGAGCGTGTTATACAGCTGAATCTCAGACACGATTACGACTCCTGCCAGCTGTCGCGCAGACCGATCGTGCGGTTGAATACGGGTTTCTCCGCGCTGTGATCGAAGCGATCTGCAACAAAGTAGCCCTCGCGCTCGAACTGATACGCGGATTCAGGCTCAGCGCGCAGTAAACTCGGCTCAACATACGCATCACTTACAACAACCAACGAGTTGGGGTTAACGACGCTCAGGAAATCACCGCCTGCTTCGGGCTCGGCCTCAGTGAACAAACGGTCGTAGAGGCGTATTTCCGCACGTCCTCCTTCCGATTTCGATACCCACTGGATAACCCCTTTTGGCTTCACGCCGTCTTCAGGATCTGTGCCTATCGTATTCGGTATCACCTCAGCGAGAACTTCGATCACCTCACCCGCGTCGTTTTTCACCACACCGTGTGCCTCGATAACGTAGGCATTGCGCAATCGGACCCGCTTTCCTAATACCAAGCGCTTGAATTTTTTGTTGGCCTCTTCTCTGAAGTCATCCGCATCAATCACCACTTGCTGCGTAATCACCAATTCTCGCTCACCCAACTCCGGTTTCTGCGGATGATTTGGCGCCATAACCACCTCTCGGTGATCTGCGCCCACATTGGTCAAGGTCACCAGCAGCGGATTCATAACCGCCATCGCTCGGGGTGCATTGTTGTTCAGATCGTCGCGAACGGCATGCTCGAGCATCGCCACATCGACAGTACCGTCGCTACGCGTTACGCCGATCATATCGCAAAACGTCCGAATAGCAGCGGCGGAGTACCCCCGACGTCGCATGCCAGCAATCGTCGGCATACGTGGGTCATCCCAACCGGCTACCACACCCTCGTCAACTAACTGCTTGAGTTTTCGCTTGCTCGTTACGGTGTAGTTCAGGTTAAGACGACCAAACTCGTGCTGGTGCGGCTCGCTTGGCACAGGCAGATTTTGGATAAACCAGTCGTACAGCGGGCGGTGATCTTCAAACTCCAACGAGCAAATTGAGTGCGTAATGCCCTCGATGGCATCACCCTGTCCGTGCGCAAAATCATAAGTCGGGTAAATCAGCCAAGCGTCACCGGTCTGGTGATGCGTAACGCGACGTATGCGGTACAGGATCGGGTCACGCAAATTCATGTTGGGGCTCGCCATATCAATCTTAGCCCGCAAGACTTTAGCGCCATCGACAAATTCACCCGCGCGCATCGCCTCAAACAAAGCCCGATTCTCTTCGCGCGAGCGCTCACGATAGGGGCTATTTCGGCCAGGCTCAGTCAGTGTGCCTCGATACTCTCGCGCCTGATCGGCCGATAAATCACACACGTAGGCCAATCCCTGATCGATTAGGTAGCAGGCCCACTGATAGAGCTGTTCGAAGTAGGAAGAGGCATAGCGGACCTCCCCCGCCCACGAAAAACCCAGCCACCGAATATCGGCCTGAATCGCCTGAATAAACTCGTCGCTCTCTTTTTCGGGGTTCGTATCGTCAAAACGCAAGTGGCAGTCGCCCTGAAAACGCTCGGCCAACCCAAAGTTTAAGCAGATAGATTTTGCGTGCCCTACGTGCAAATAACCGTTGGGTTCGGGTGGAAAACGCGTGACGACCTTCGCAATTTTACCTTCGGCAAGATCGTTCGCTACGCGCGTTTCTAAAAAATGAAAGGGTCTAGACGATTCAGACACAAGAGAATTCCGCTCAGATTTAAAACGGCGGATTATACCTGCCCACTTCTCTTACAGATAGCGCTTCTGCCAATATCACCAAACTCTACACACCTTGCGCGGTTTTTTTGCCCCGAACAGGGAAAGTCAGTATCATTGCGCCTCTCTTAAAACCTCACTCGAAAAGAGCCGTATTATGATCAAAATTTCTACCACCTTTGGCGAAATGACCCTCGAACTCGACGCCGACAAAGCACCCAAGACGGTAGCTAACTTTCTTGAGTATGTTCGCGAAGGGTTTTACGACGGTACCATTTTCCACCGCGTCATTAACAACTTCATGGTGCAAGGCGGCGGTTTTGACACTAACATGCAGCAAAAAGCCACCAAAGCACCGATCGATAACGAGGCCGACAATGGTCTTAAAAACGAGTTCGGCACCATTGCGATGGCTCGCACTATGGATCCGCACTCAGCCACGGC
>JAUHWV010000135.1 GCA_030427335.1 Gammaproteobacteria bacterium
TTGGGCATTCGCGTCACCAGACATACGTTTTGTAACGTACTTCACTGCGCCACCGATGGTGTTCTTACCATACAGCGTGCCCTGAGGACCGCGAAGCACCTCTATTCGCTCAACGTTGAGCAAATCTAAAACGGCACCTTGAGGGCGAGCTACATAAACGTCATCCATATAGATACCAACGCCTGGCTCATAACCCCACAAGGGATCTTGTTGACCTACACCACGAATAAACGCTGTGAGTGTTGAGTTCGTACCCCGACTATTCTGCAATGTGGTGTTTGGCGAAAATTGCTGAATCTCTGTCAGGACAGATACGCCGGCATCGCTTAGAGCCTCTGCGCCCAAAGACGTGACTGATACTGGAACCTCTTGTAGGTTTTCAGTTGTACGACGTGCAGTTACCTCAACAACCTCGAGGGTTGCTTGCCGTTTCTTCTCAGGTGCATTTTGGGCCTGGGTTACTTGGCCTGTAACGGCCAATGCGACCGCTGTGGCTAATACCGACATTTTCATTCGCGTGCTCATGACGACATCCTCGTTGTTTATGGTTATGACAGATTTTCAACAGTTGTTGAATCTTGCAACCAAAGATAATTCAACATCTGTTGAAAAGTCAACAGGTCACAAGGAATATTCTTATGGCTCATCTCGCGATGGTTCATCCCGAATTCGGGACAGAAACCGAGTGCCCAAACGCCACGGTTCGCCCATTGCGCGGGTCAAATTCGCAGAGTCTGCCCCATTGGTTCACAGCGCCAAATCAGCAGGCGACATCGGTTTCAGCAGGATATCTCTAAACAGCGCCCATCGAGCCAGATCTGAATCGGCATGTCGCTCGATATACTCGCTAACCAATTTATAGCCATGATTGTAGGTCAGGATATAAGCTCGCTGTGCCTCAATAAGGTTCATTTTCTGTGTTGCCGTGCCGCGCGTCTCAAGCCCAAATTCCATTAACCACCGAATTGTTTGCTCTCGTGAATAACCTTCATATAAATAACGTCGAGCGGCCTCGGTTCGCGCCCAGCTTAAGTCGTTAATCAAATCGATAAAGTGGTAGTACGTCTCCAAGTGATCAGCAGACAACCCGGCTAATGGGAGTAAGGTATTGCGCTCGAAGGACAAACGGTCATTACGAGAGAATGCTAATTCAACCGCGTAACTGGCTGCGCCTTCGTTGATCACAGCCATAGGGCCCAGCAATTGGATCAACTCATACTCTTTCCAGCCGCGTTCAACAATGATGTTTTGCTCCAACATCGACGCGTGCGCATGGTGCCCTGGGTAGCCTTCATGGCAACCCAACTCTAATGCGCGCTCGATGTGAATCGGAACGCTTCGATTGAGTAAAATATTGCTTTGCGCATTCCCTTCAAAATGCGTAAAACCAACCCATGGAGCCTCATCAACAATCGTAAATCGCGTCGCTTCGTTCAAGGGCAAATCGAAAACAGCCTTGGTTCTTTGTCGGCATTCACTCATAGCCGCACCCAGAACGGCCTCCAACTGATCAACTGGAATAACAAACTGATCTCTAAAGCGCTCCATCCGCTCAACTAAGGCTCCATCACCGGGAACGACGTGCTCAAGCTTGGCGGCGAGCTCCACGAAATGCGCGTCTGAGAGCTTCGGAACCTGTACTCCAAAGGTTAGGTAAGACTCACGATCAAAGCTATCTAGCGCTTCGCCTTGAAGAATGCGACCGCGAGTGTGCATCGCTAGGGTTCGCCCTAACAGTGCCCGCGCTCGAGATTGTTCGGCTTCCGTTTTAGCCAAGCGCTCACTTTGCTCAAGGTCATCGATCAAGATGTCCAGAGAAGCAAGTACGTCTGACAACGTGGCAGGATCCATCTTGGCCTTACGCGCTCTAAGAGGATCTCCAAGAAATAAAAATTGGGACTTATCGTAGTTTTGGAATCTCAACCCCAAATCAATAAAATCTTGCGCTAATGCATCAAGCGATTTGGCATTCGACGCCGCACAAAAAAATGCGGACACCAGGCCCGCACATAAGAACATCGCTTTAGAAAACCGTTTCATATCTACCTCGCTCCAGACGAATAGTCGCGCGTGCTCGGAGTTAAGTTAGCGAGCCGCTTCTCTGGCTTTTTGCTCCGCAACCATTTCGCGAACCTCTTCCAATAAACGCTGCGAGTCATAGACGATGCCGTCTTTGACGGTGTATTGGATGCCCTGTACACGATCCATTTTCCCAGTAATCTCGTTGAAACGATAATGACCATTACCGTACAGGACTTTGAAATTGGGCAAGGGATTTTCAGAGAGGATCACTAAATCCGCTTTTTTACCCGGCTCAATCGTTCCAATCTCAGACTCTAAACCCAATACTTGCGCACCGTTCATCGTCGCCGCTTGAATCACCTCAAGCGGGTGAAAGCCGGCCTCCTGAAGCATTTCTAACTCACGAACATAGCCAAAGCCATAAATCGAGTACATGAAGCCAGAATCACCGCCCACAGCAACGCGACCGCCTGCGTTTTTGAAATCATTTACAAATTGCATCCAGTAACGGTAGTTGTCTTTCCAATCGATCTCGTGCTGGCTTGTCCAATCGAAATGATATGAACCATGAATCTTAGGATTCGGGGTGAACGCGCGAAGCATGTACGGCATGGTGTATTCATCGTGCCATTCCAAGGTTCTGGAGCGCTCAAAGTCTCTGTTTACTTCGTATACATTGAACGTCGGCACCAAAGTCAAATCGTAAGACATCAGCTTATCAATTGTTGAGTTCCAGGTATCAGAGCCGGGCTTAGCACTCTGAGCCCAGAGTTTTCCAGCCTCACCAAATCGGTCTGACTCATTGTTGTAGTTGTAATCGAGAGGATAGTGCTGAACTCGACGATCCTCAAACATCACCTCGGGCAAACTGTACCAATGCTCCATAGACGTCAAACCGGCTTCGGCACTATCAAATACCGTGGTTCGGGTTACCGAAATTTGCGAATGGTGGTACATCGTGCGCATACCTAACTTGGTGGCTTCTTGAATAGCCGCCCGCGCAGCCAAAGGGGGAGCCCCCACCAACTTCATGCCATCTGCCCCGCGTTTTTTTACCGCGCGTACCCACTCGCGAGCCGCCTCCGGGTCACCCTGAGTCTCCGGAAAAAGTGCATAAGCATTGATGCGAGGAGCCGAGATAATACCTTTTTCACTCAATTCCTTGTGCTTTAAAGTCCAGCTCAAGCCCATAATGGAACCGGCATCACGAATACTGGTTATACCGTGTGCGAGCAACAGTTTGCCGACATAGTCTGAGTCGGTAAGCTGCCCACCGAAGGCGTGAATGGGCGTACCATAGTGCACATGAGAGTCGACGAAACCCGGAAGTACATACCCACCTTTTACATCGATCACTTTGACGTCATCACCATACTCCGAGCCGTCAAGATGCATTGAGCTAACACCTATACCTTCGATTTTGTCGATTCGATCGTTTTTGACGTGAATCGTTAGAGGCCCCTGAGGAGGCGCTCCCGTGCCGTCGATCACCATGGCATTTTTAATGACCAGATGCTCAAACCGGCCGATTTTCTCATCACCACTTGGGGGGGCTATGGGCGACTCAGGAAAGCCCATTTGGTGAATCGTGGCAATGATTTCATCACCCTCTGGTACCGATTGACCTTGGCTTGAAGCATAAGATATGTGGGCCAATAAGCAGCCCACACTCCATACACCGTAGGTTAAGATTTTCCTCATATTCATGTGCGTACCTATGTATTCTTATTAGTCTCCAAAATTCCACGTAGCCGTTATACCGGCTGTCCGCGGCGCTGCCGGTAAAGGTAACTGAGCAAGCCCAGGATTCAAAACCGAGTTATGCAGTAAGTACTCTTCGTCCGTGGCGTTCTTCACCCACGCAGCGACTTCCCATTGTGCACCAGGAGCAACATAAGACGCACGAAGGTTAAGCACGTCATACTCAATCATTTTGGCGGCCTCTTGATTGGGAATATCTTGGTAGGCATCGTCTTTGTGACTGAAGTCTGCTCGAGCATTGATTGCAGCACCTGACGCCAAGGGGTAGTTCACGATGGCACTCAACGAATAGGCATTCTCTGGAGCATTCCTGAGGACATTACCCTCGTTAACCGCTAAGTCGTTGTCGAGTTGAGTGTACTCCGTATCTAGGTAGGCATAAGTTGCTGCAAGTTGTAGCACACTATTGACCTGCCACTGCGCTTCCAGCTCAAGGCCTTGAATCTCGGCTTCACCCGCATTAGCCGTTAGCTGAGGACCCGGCAAACCGCTGGGCTGAACCGTCAACACCAAAACCTGCAGATCGTCGTATTGCGAGCTAAAAGCCGCCGCATTAAAGCGCAACGAATTCTCGAGCAAGGTACCTTTTAATCCCAGCTCATAGGTCGTGACCGTTTCTTCATCGAACGCAGTTGATGCCGCAATACCCGTCGGCGCCAAGCCTTGGAAACCGCCACTCTTGAAGCCAGTCGATACCGATGCATAAGCCATCAAATCGTCGGTCAACTGATAGTTAACCGCTGCCTTCGGGGTAAAAGCCCCCCAGCTCTCGTCTATTTTGACATCGTAGGGGGCCAAAATCGCAAAAGCGCCATCGGGGATACCGACGTTAGTCGCCTCTTTTCTCTCTCGCGTGTATCGAGCCCCCACAGTGACATCAGTCCGATCATTCGCGCTCCAGACCGCCTGTGCGAAAATGCCATAGCTGTTCGTTTCGTTGGTCTGATCCGCGCTACCAAACAAGGGCAATGGGTTGTTTGCATTGAAGAAATTATTGCTGAATCCCGCGCACAAATTACCGCACACAATGTCCAGACTCTCCAAACGATCGACGTCTTCATTTAAAAAGTAGAAGCCCGTTTGCAAGAACACGTTGTCACCTATATCCGTAGCGTAACGCAATTCCTGACTGAACTGTTGGCTGCTTTCATCAACCGCATTGTCCAAGCTACCCAAACCCAGGTAGGGAAAAGCCACTCCGAACGAGATATCCAACACCTGTGCATTCGCCTCGCGATATGCTGTGATTGAGGTCAGCGTACCGCCGCCGAGATCCCAATCCATTTGCAGAGATATACCCTGGCTATCGACCTCTGAATTCGGAGTTTTTTCGAGCATATTTTGGTAGAAACCGGGCTTGAAGCCGCCTAAACCAGCGATGGTGGCCTGCAAAAACTCAGAACCCACGCTACGACCAGGGCCAGTTCGCGAGTCGTCGGAATAATCCACCGTCAATAACCACTCCATCGTATCCGATGGCCTACCCATGAGTTGCGCACGAATACCTTGGGTCTCAAACGCGTTGTAGTCATCGATATTCGCAACCAGCGAATCAACGTATCCGTCACGCTCTTTGTAGCTAAACGAAATTTTACCAAACAGGGTGTCAGATAAAGGGCCTGAAACCTTACCCCGGGTCGAAAAATAGCCCATATCACCTGCAGACAATTCTACCGCGCCGGTCAGGGTTTCACTGGGCTTTTGACTTACCACATTGATCGCACCGCCTGCCGCATTTTTGCCGTACAGAGTACCCTGAGGTCCTCTCAATATTTCAATGCGCTCAAGATCAAACAGGTCAAAGGCCTGACCCGCTGTGCGGCCGACGTAAACGCCATCCAAGAACAGAACGACCGACTGATCTTCCGCCGCGCCATCCGCATTGGAGCCCACGCCACGAATAAACAACTGCGGTTGCGCTGGGGTAAAGGTACCCATGCTAAACCCGGGGGTACGAACCGAAATGGCGTTCAAATCGCTTATGTCGGCCGTGCGCAACTCTTCCGAACCTATTGCCGTGATCGCGATCGGCACATCTTGCAAATTTTCCTCGCGATGCTGTGCTGTAACCACCACTTCCTCAAGTGTCTGCGCATGCGCACCCAAAATTACATTAGACAAGGCCAACGCTAACGCGCACTTTTTCAACTGATTTACCTGCATTCCCTGCTCTCCTTTTTTATGTCGCTAACAAACCGAGTCTCATGAACAAGGTTCAAAGCTTTTACTTAATGCCGAGAATATAGAGATCCAGCCCAACAGGAGTTTATCATTTTGCGACAATTGCCATACCATTTTACGACACCGCCGTGAAATTAGAAGCCATATGCGTAGACATTAGGGTCGGGTAGGGCTTAGAGCAAAGTGCGTCGCTAATATAGGTCTTTTACACTCGAGCAATATCGCGCCTAAAAATAAGGTAACAGAGTCGGGAACCGGGATTCGGGATTCGGGAT
>JAUHWV010000008.1 GCA_030427335.1 Gammaproteobacteria bacterium
TTTTCCGTCACCACCTACCTGTTGCTGGCCCTGGCGTTTATCCTCATGGGTAAGGCGATGTCGGCACTTCAGGAAGCGGATCTTATCGGTATTACCCCATTGCCTGTCAGTTTTGAATTCGATTGGGCCGGCGTCAAATCCACCTGGCAGGGGATCCTGGCGCAATTGTCGGTACTGGTGGTTTTCCTGGTCTTTCTGGGGTTGGCGAGAAGGCAGCGGAAAAATGCCCCTGTTGCAGAACGTTCAGGAGAGTTTTTGGAACCGGGTGTCACCCGCTCGAAACCGGAGTAGCCGACAAATTCCGCAATATGCCGCACTGCTTCACTGTCCGACGGTTTGAGCAACTGCGGCGCAGCTTTCTCAGTTGCTCGTTTAGCTTGGTGAGCTCCTGGATACGCGCCTCCACCTGCTCGATATGCCTATCCATCATCCGATTCACATCATCACATTGCGCGCCTGGAGAACGGTTTAAAGCCAAAAGCTGCCGGATCTCCGGCAAACTGAGATCCAGGCTGCGGCAGTGCTTGATGAACAGCAATTGCTCAACGGCCGCTTCATCATACAGACGAAAATTACCTTCACTGCGTTCTGCGGAGGCAATCAATTGTTCCTTTTCATAATGCCGGATGGTTTGCACGGAGCAGCCAGTCACTTTCGACAGTTCGCCGATTTTTATCATCTCTCAATATTCCGATTGACTCTATAGTTATTATAGAGTTTATAGTGACCGTCTGTACATCCACAAGGGCTTTTCAATGTCTGACCCGTGCAATGACGGCTGCCAGAGCGCGAAGGTTGCCAATGTCCCCGCCTCTGGGATAGCGAATACTGATACGGCTTTTCAACATGGCTATGTCAGTGACTACCGGGTGCCAAAAATGGACTGCCCGTCGGAAGAGGGGATGATCCGCATGGCCTTGGACAGTATTGAGCCCCGGGTTTTACTGGAGTTCGATACACCGAATCGGAAGGTGCGGGTATTCCATGGCGACAATGGGGCTGCCATCGAGGAGAGGATGCGCTCCCTGGGGCTGGGTGCCACGCTCGAAAAAACCACCCCGGTGGGGGAAGAGGATTTAGTCCTGGCCAAGGAGAAGGAAGAGGCAACCGCCCAGGTCGAAGCCGGTATACTGAAGTGGTTGCTGGCCATCAACGGCGTTATGTTCGTGGTTGAACTGACAGTAGGCTGGCTGGCGCAATCCACCGGCTTGATCGCGGATTCTTTGGACATGTTTGCTGATGCCGCCGTCTACGGCGTGGCACTGTATGCCGTTGGACACAGTGTCCGGATGAAGCTGCGCGCGGCACATTTATCTGGCTGGCTTCAGATCATTCTCGCCCTCGGTGCTTTGAGTGAAGTGGTAAGGCGGCTATTGTTCGGAAGTGAGCCTATTTCCAGTCTGATGATGGGCTTCGGGCTCGTGGCCCTGGCGGCAAATGTAGTGTGTCTGCTGTTGATTGCCAAAAGCCGTAATAGCGGCGCGCATATGAAAGCCAGCTGGATTTTCTCCGCCAATGATGTGATCGCCAATCTAGGTGTCATCCTTGCCGGTGGATTGGTGGCCTGGACGGGCTCACGTTATCCAGATTTGGTGATTGGCCTTATCATCGGTTTGATTGTGTTAAATGGTGCGCGCCGTATTTTGCAGCTAAAGTTCTGATTGAGGAAATGCGATGAAGAGTTCCCGGCCCACCTATATTCCTGCCTTGAAGTATCGTGCCCTAACCCGTTATTACGACTGGGTGGTTTCCTTGACTACACGAGAACAAATCTTTAAAACTGCGTTGGTCAACCAAGCTGCTCCGTTAGCAGGACAGCACTTACTCGATGTGGGCTGCGGCACGGGAACCCTGACTCAAATGTTTGCCGAAAGAGAACCGTCGCTGACTATTACTGGTCTGGATGCAGACTCTGGAGCACTCGAACTAGCCAAAACCAAGTTTGCTTCAATGGATCAGCGTGTGAGTTTGTGGCAGGGTTTCGCACAAGATATGCCCTTCGAAACAGCGACTTTTGACGTTGCAGTGTCGAGCTTGTTTTTTCACCACTTGACACGACTGCAGAAGCTCGATGTCTTAAAACAAATCCATAGGGTCCTTAAACCAGGTGGGAGATTACACATTGCTGATTGGGGAAAGCCTTCGTCATCGATTCAACGAATGCTATTTCTGCTGGTTCAGTGCCTTGATGGTTTTGAAACCACACGAGACAATGTCAAGGGTGTGTTACCCTTTTTGATAGAGGAAGCGGGCTTTGTTGTGGTTGGTAGTAAAGATTGTGTAGCAACGCCTTTAGGTACTATCCAGTTCATTCAGGCGAAAGCACATTTAACATGAATAAGCATTTTAACAGTGGGTTTTCAGATACTCGCCATGTCAGGTTAGTTCGGCTGATACAGGATTTTGCGCGCCTTAACCCAAAATGCTAACATATTCCACTTATTCCATTGTCATTGGGTTTATATTCGGTTTATGAGTCGAAAAGCACTGTCTTATCTGCTGTTAGTCTTGATTGCATTGCAATCAGTGACAGCTATGGCAGATGTGCATCCCGTTGATTATTCAGACTCCGTCCAGTTTTCCTCTGATTTCACCGATGGCTCATCATCGGGAATACTGGATAGCTCGATCGCTGATCCCGCAGAGCAAAATACCCCGCCTGACGACCTGTTTCATTGTCATCACCATGGCTGCCATTGCCATGTCTATTTATCCGGCAACCTGACTCACTCAAACTTTTTGCACAAACTTTCGTTGCACAACGACTATCATGCCATCATCCCCGAGGCCCCATCCTCGTCGCTGTACCGCCCTCCAATCGCCTGATTTTACTGATTAAGTTTTTCCTGTGTTGCCGTTATCGCTGCAATGCGCGGTTCGAATTATCTTAAATAAGTAGGATCTACCACATGTTACCAATACGTTCTGCGCCTGGTTCTGGCGCATGGGAGCGGCGGAATATCAGAAACCGCTGCATTCTGTTCAGTTTACTATTTTTTATTTTTTCTTCGGGGCTTAATGCGGCTCCTGGTGACCTAACAATCACGCTGACCAATGCAGTGCAGCGTTCCTTGTCGCAAAACCCTTCTCTAAACATTTTTCCCTACCGCTATGCCGCCCTTCAAGGTCAGGCAGAAACGGCCCGGTTACGGCCGGCGTATGAGCTGGGTTTTGATGCTGAAAATGTTGGTGGCACTGGGGATTTCAGCGGCGCAGATAGTGCTGAGCTAACCATTGCGCTGTCTTCAGTCATCGAAATGGGGGATAAGCGCGCGGCACGGCAAGGCGTGGTATCCCACAGTCGGTCGGTGCTCAATGCCAGCCGACAGGTGGAATCCCTGGCCTTATTGGGCGAAGTCACCCGCCGTTACGTCGATGTGCTAGCGGCACAGGAGCAGGTCACCCTGGCTGGCGAGGCCGCCCAATTGGCGAGCGAGAGCTTACGCATTGTGAAAAAGCGGGCTACGGCGGGGGCGACACCCGAGGCGGAGGTCAAACGGGCACAGGCTGCTGCCGAGCAAGCCAAGCTCGCTTTGCTTTCGGAGCAGCAACGGCTCGCTTATTTGAAAGTGTCGTTGTCTGCATTGTGGGGGGTAACCTCGCCGGACTTTAACAAGGTGGAAGGTGATCTATTCCAGTTTGGCGAGGACGTGGCATTCGACATGTTGTACGCCAAAGTTGAAAAAAATCCTGCGATAGAAATATTCGCAGCAGAGTCCCGCCTCAAAGAAGCGGAAATACGCCTTGCTCAAACCCAATCCAGTGCCGATATCAGCTGGTCGGTGGGTGTTCGTCGCTTGCAGGAAACCGATGATACCGCGTTGGTAGCGGGTTTCAGCATGCCGTTGTTTTCCGGTAAGCGAAATGTCGGCGCCGTTTCGACCGCGTTGGCCGAAAAAAATCAGGTGTTGGCAGAGCGCGACGTAATGCTGCTGGATTTACACACCCAGCTGTTCCGCGCCTATCACAACCGCAAACAAGCCATTGTCGCGGTAGAGACACTGCACACCGCCATCATTCCCGCCCTTGAGCAGGCCCTGATAGACACTCAGGCGGCCTATCAACGCGGTCGCTACGGGTATCTCGACTATGTCAGCGCGCGGCAGGAATTATTGAGCGCCAGGCGCACCCAGATCGAAGCGGCCGCAGCCGCCTTAACCTATGGTGCGGAAATTGAGCAGCTGACAGCAGAGCCCCTGGCCTTGACTCAGTATGGCGAAGACAACACATTTTCAGGATCAGAACAATGAAATCAAAAAACCACGTTAACAAATCTATCATCCAGCTTCTGTTCAGTTGCTTCGCGATTGCGCTGCTATCCGGGCAAGCGCTTGCCGAAACAGGTCATGGGGAGGAAGCAGAGCACGGCGAAGAAGGTCATATTGAACTGACCCAAGAGCAGATCCAACATTCAGGCATTACCCTGGTAACCGCGACTTCGGGCACCATCCGCGATGTTTTGCCAGTATATGGCGTCGTCGCCACCAACGCAGAGCGTGTACAGTCGGTGACGGCACGCTTCGACGGCGTTATTCGGGAAGTTAAAAAAAGTGTTGGTGATCCGGTTCGCAAAGGCGAAACCCTGGTGACTGTGGAAGCGAATGAAAGTCTGAAAACCTATTCGATAGTTTCAGCGCTCAATGGTGTTATTACGCAACGTAATGCTAACCCTGGTGAGCAGACTACCGATACTCCCTTGTTGGTGGTACAGGATTTCTCAACGGTTTGGGTGGAACTGTCGATTTTTCCTAAAGATGTTGCTCAGGTTGAATTAGGCCAGCAGGTTCGCGTTCTCAGTCTCGATTCAACCCAAATTACCGAGGGGAAAATCATCTATATTGCGCCGCTTGGCCAAGCTGGTAATCAGGCCATTACAGCGCGCGCTTTGATCGACAACCCGAATGGCATTTGGAAACCCGGTCTCTTTGTCAACGCGCAAATCACCCGTGCCGAAATAGCTGCTCCGGTGGTGATCCGCAACGAAGCCTTGCAAATCGTCGAGGATAACCCTGTTGTTTTTGTTCGGGGTGAGGAAGGTTTTGAACCACGTACAGTGACCTTGGGGCGCACCGACGGTGAGCTAAGCGAAGTCGTGGTAGGTCTGTCCGCAGATGAAGTGTATGTCAGCAAAAACAGCTTTATTCTGAAATCGGAGATGGGCAAGGAGGATGCTGAACATGGACACTAAAAAAGTATTTTTGGCACCATTTACGACGCCGAACCATCTGCACGGCTTTAACCGGTCATATGAACCCACAATAGGAGTTCACCATGATCGATAAACTCATTCAATTTTCCATCGCGCGCCGCTGGCTGGTGATGTTTCTGGTACTGGTAATTGGGGCCTTGGGTGTCTGGAACTACCAGCACCTGCCCATTGACGCGGTACCCGATATCACCAACGTCCAAGTGCAAATCAATACCGAAGCTCCCGGTTATTCACCGCTGGAAGTGGAGCAACGCATTACCTACCTGGTGGAACTGGCGATCACGGGGTTACCCTATGTGGAGAGCACCCGTTCGTTATCACGCTACGCCCTGTCTCAGGTGACCGTGGTGTTTGAAAAAGGCACGGACATCTATTTTGCCCGTAACCTCATCAATGAGCGCTTGCAGCAGGCGAAAAGCGAGATGCCTTCCGGGATTGAGCCGGTAATGGGGCCTGTTGCCACAGGCCTTGGTGAAATCTTTCACTATGCGGTGCATGCAAAACCGGGCGCCTTGCAAGAAAACGGTGAGCCCTATGATGCAACGGCCTTACGCACCTTGCAGGATTGGGTGATCCGTCCGCAGTTGCGTCTGGTTCCCGGCGTCACCGAAGTCAATACCATTGGCGGTTTCGAGAAGCAGTTCCACATCACCCCTGAACCTGCAAGGCTGCTAGCCTACCAGCTTAGCTTCGATAATTTAGTGGCGGCATTGGAGAAAAACAACGCCAACATCGGTGCGGGCTATATTGAAAAAAATGGCGAACAATATCTGATTCGTGCCCCCGGACAGGTAGCTGACATCCCGGCGATCGAAAAAATCATCGTCGCCCGTCGTGACGGCCTACCCATAACCGTGGCTGATGTCGCCGAGGTTGGATTCGGCAAAGAGTTGCGCACCGGTGCTGCCACACTCGATGGCGAGGAGACAGTATTGGGTACCGCCGTCATGTTGCTAGGAGGCAATAGTCGCACGGTTTCCCAGGCGGTGTCGGCCAAACTTGTGGAAGTCAACAAAACGCTGCCCGAAGGCGTGATCGCGGAACCGGTTTACGACCGCACGGTATTGGTTGATAAAACCATTGCCACGGTACAAGCCAACCTGGCCGAAGGCGCGATATTGGTTGTTGTCGTGCTCCTGGTCATGCTGGGCAATGTCCGGGCGGCCTTACTCACCGCAATGGTGATCCCTTTATCCATGTTGATGTTGATGACAGGCATGGTGCAGACCAAGGTCAGCGCCAATCTGATGAGTTTGGGTGCGCTCGATTTTGGCTTGATTGTGGATGGCGCGGTGATCATTGTCGAAAACTGCATTTTGCGTCTGGCCGGACGCCAGCACCACCTTGGGCGCACCTTAAAGCTGGACGAACGTTTTCAAACGGTGTTTGCGGCCACCCGCGAGGTATTTACACCGAGTTTGATCAGCGTATTGGTAGTGATTCTGGTGAACTTACCCATCCTGGCGCTAACCGGCGTGGAAGGAAAAATGTTTACGCCCATGGCCATGGCGGTAATCATGGCCTTGCTGTCTGCGCTGGTGCTGTCACTCACCTTTGTGCCTGCCGCCGTGGCGCTGTTTATGACGGGGCATATTGAGGAGAAGGACAATTTCATTGTTCGCCACTCCAAACGGTTTTACGCCCCGGTTTTGGCGTGGGCACTCAAATTTCGCGTACTCGTATTGTCTGCGGCCCTGATCTTTGTGGTTTTGGTCGGCGCACTGGCAACGCGGATGGGTACGGAATTTATCCCGAATCTGGATGAGGGCGATATTGCCATCCAGGCGCTACGAATACCGGGTACCAGTCTCACTCAATCCCTGGATATGCAGTTTCAATTGGAAAAAGCGGTGCTGGAAATCCCTGAAGTCAAAACCTACTTCTCGCGCGTCGGCACGGCTGAAGTCGCCAGTGACCCCATGGGGCCGAACATTTCCGATGGTTATGTCATGCTCAAGGATCACAGTGAATGGCCTGACCCTGACAAAACCAAAGCGCAGTTGCTGGAGGAAATCGGTGAGAAGTTATCATTATTGCCGGGTAATGCCTTCGAGATCAGTCAGCCGATCCAGCTGCGTTTTAACGAGTTAATATCGGGTGTGCGATCCGATCTCGGGATCAAGGTGTTTGGCGACGATTTGACGCAACTGCTGAAATCGGGCGGCGAAATCGCGGCGGTATTGAACGGTATCGAGGGCGCCGAAGGGGTTAAGGTCGAGCAGGTGTCTGGGTTACCTATTCTGTCCATTAATGCGGATCGTTCAGCCCTGTATCGTTATGGTTTGAATGTCGCCGATGTACAGGACGTGGTCGCCGCCGCCACGGGTGGTGAGGAAGCCGGCCTGATCTTTGAGGGCGATCAGCGTTTCTCGATAGTGGTGCGGGTAGCCGAGCGCGTCAGGGGTGACTTGCGCGCGTTGGAGCGTTTGCCGATACCGCTGCCAGACGGCGGATACGTGCCACTGCGGGAAGTGGCTAGTCTCACCCTGGCGCCTGGACCTAATCAGATCTCTCGTGAAAACGGCAAGCGGCGACTGGTGGTCAGCGCCAATGTTCGCGGTCGCGATTTGGGTGGCTTTGTGGCCGAAGTTCAGGGCAAAGTGGCGCAACAAGTGAAATTGCCACCTGGCTATTGGCTGGAGTACGGCGGTACTTTTGAGCAATTGCAATCGGCCACGCAGCGGTTAAGCCTGCTTGTCCCCGTTACCCTAGTGATGATTTTTGCACTGTTGATGATGACCTTTGGCTCAGCAAAAGATGCGGCATTGGTCTTTAGTGGCGTACCGCTGGCGCTGACCGGTGGCGTTATCGCCTTGTGGTTACGGGACATCCCCCTCTCGATTACCGCCGGTGTTGGGTTTATTACTTTATGCGGTGTATCGGTACTGACCGGGGTCATGATGGTGTCGGCCTTTCGGGATGAGCTCAATCGCGGTGAATCCGTCGAGCAGGCGATTCTGGGCGGCGCCATGTTGAGATTGCGGCCGATATTGATGGTCGCTCTGGTGGCCGCATTAGGCTTCCTGCCGATGGCACTCAATACCAGCACCGGGGCGGAAGTCCAGCGGCCACTGGCCACGGTGGTTATCGGCGGCATTATCTCTTCCACGTTACTTACGTTATTGGTGCTCCCCGGTCTGTATCGATTGGCTTGGCGAAGGCCAAAAGCGATTGATAACAATGGCGAACCGATCGCTGAGTAATACCCGCTGGATCGCGGCAAGTATTCCCTTGCCGCGATCCATCTAACAGTAATAGCGAATTTTTTTGGAGTATTCATATGAAACAAATTACCGCCTTTATCCACCACGTTCGATCCGCCGATGTCATCGACGCACTGCGTGACGCAGGTTACAAAAACATATCACTACTCGACATCAAGGGGACTTTAAAGCCCTTAGGCGAGCAGGAGTTGGCCTATTCGTCAGAAGCTGGTGTGGTTATTTCAGAAGTCCAATTGTCGCTGGTATGTGAAGACAATCAGGTGGATGAGGTGACCTCGATCATTCGAAAAACCGGGAAAATCGGACCTGACATATCCGGCTGGGTCTATGTTAGCCCAATCGAACAAGCCCTGCCCATCGGCGGCACTGAGGATCATTAATCGTTTAGCTACCCAACGCCAAGCCAATCATCGACTGGAGAAATAACGTATGCATCAACATTCACACGATGATAGCTCCAAGCGAATGGGCTTGGCTTTTTGGTTAAACCTGATTTTTACCGTTATCGAATTCGTTGGTGGCTGGTTGACCAATAGCACCGCCATCATGGCCGATGCGGTGCACGATTTGGGTGACAGCCTGTCCATTGGCAGCGCCTGGCTGCTGAACCGCCTGGGCCGGAAATCCGCCAATCCTGAGTACACCTACGGCTATCGGCGGTTGTCGCTGTTCGGCGCCCTGATTAATGGTCTAGTGTTAATCGCGGGATCGGCCTGGGTACTGGTCACGGCCATTCCCCGCTTGGCAGACCCCGTCATGCCACATACCGAAGGCATGTTGGCCCTTGCCGTGCTGGGTGTGGCGGTGAATGGCTACGCCGCCTATCGCCTTAGCCAGGGAAAAACCTTGAACGAAAAAGTACTCAACTGGCATTTGCTGGAAGACGTGCTGGGTTGGGTGGCTGTGCTGATTGTGGCGACGGTCATGCAAATCATTGACTGGCCCATTCTCGACCCACTGCTGTCGATCGGCTTCACCTTGTTTATTCTGATCAATGTACTGCGTAACCTGTGGGTAACAGGGCGGTTGTTTTTTCAGGCAGTGCCGGATCCAGATTTGCTGACGTGCGTCCGCGAGTCCTTGATGTCACTCAAGGAAATCGACGACGTACACCATTTGCATCTTTGGTCGCTCGATGGTGAGCATCATGTATTGACCGCTCATGTCAGAGTTGAGCCCCTTAAGGATATTACAGAATATTCACGCTTGAAAGCGACGATTAACTCGGCGCTCGCGTCTCAGGATCTGGCACATACGACGATTGAAATCGAGTTGAATGAAGAACCCTGTCGGGATGAATAATGCTCAGGGTTGTAGTGAGCAGGCACACGCTAAAGAGGGGGCGCAATGCAAATTCTGATGACCTTCGGTCTATTTGTTATCACTGCCATCGCGGAAATTGTTGGCTGTTATCTGCCTTATCTATGGTTGAAAAAATCTGCTTCTGCCAGGGTTCTGTTGCCAGCGGCAGCAAGTCTGGTGCTGTTTGCATGGCTGTTGACGCTGCACCCAACGTCCGTCGG
Source organism: Gammaproteobacteria bacterium (assembly GCA_030427335.1). Taxonomy (GTDB): domain Bacteria; phylum Pseudomonadota; class Gammaproteobacteria; order Pseudomonadales; family Halieaceae; genus Aequoribacter. The sequence continues at coordinate 9,957 of JAUHWV010000008.1, forward strand.
GCGTGTCTACGCTGCGTATGGCGGGGTCTATGTTAGTGTGGCTTTGCTATGGCTATGGGTGGTGGATGGTGTTCGGCCAACTCTTACAGACATAGTGGGCGTTGGAGTATGCCTGGTGGGTATGACCATCATCATCGTCGGGTCGCGGTATACATGAGCTGGGTCTGGAAATATACTCTTTCGATCATTTGATAGCTGAATGTGAACCCTGACTCGTTTGGCTCTCGTCCTTGTAGGCTGGAGCCCTCGGATAAAAAGTCAGAAATATTTTCAAGAAATTTCTAAGCATGGTATTTTTCATGGTATTCCCGTTTAGCAAGAAAATAAGCTATTGATAATAAAGGATAAAAATGGCTTATTGATAATAGAGTGGGAATGATCACACTGATCAGTTGTTATCGATGGGGCTTACGCCATCATCAAGATATCGTTTGAGGGCAAGCCAACGCTTCAACGGTATCGTCTATGGCTATGGCTATGGCTATGGCTATGGCTCTGGCTCTGGCTCTCCGGCCACTGTTTGCATAACTACCCCAACGACTTCGACTAATGCGACGTCATGAGTAACTCCAATATAAGCAACTCCAAACAGTGCGGTTGGAACCCATTTATCTGCGCGTGCGGATATTCGCAACATATTCGACCGTCGCAGCATTAGCATTTAAAATAAATTTTTTTGTGATATGTTAATATTTCGGTGTTTGATGGTAAGGTGCAGACAAATCAAGCTTAAGGCTGAATTTCTATGAATAATTTTGCGACGTTTTTGGCATCATGGATTCTTTGCCTGATTCTAACGTCTCACGCGAGCGGTGTTCGCGCGCAAGATTCTTGGCTTGATCGAGCACGCAGTTCGGCTGAATCAGGTGTCGACGATTTGGCTATATGGCTGGACGGTTATTTTGGCGACGCTCAGTACGAGGCAGACACCCTTGCAAAGAGTTATGTTCGCGTTATTCAAGAGTCCGTTTGGTTCGACCGAGATGATTTAGACTATGAAGCTAAGCTGCGGGGTACGCTCTATTTACCCAGGATTAATGAGCGTTTCTCGCTCCTTGTGGGTGAAGATTCCGAACAGCAACAAGAAGACAGATCGTTTAGTCCGAGCCGACAAGACAATAGTGTTGGCGCCCAATGGAGGCTGCTTCAGCGCCAACAGGCCTCATTTGACCTAACAGCTCAATGGAAAGACTCGGGCGTCCGCCCGGGCGTACGCTTTCATCTGCGCACCCCACTGAATAGGCAAACCTCTGTAGGCTTTTATCAAAAGCTCTATTACGGCAAATACGGTTGGGAAAGCACTTCTGATCTATTGTTAGACCGACGCATCTCATCGACTCGTTTAGTGCGTTGGCGATCGAGTGTTGATTCAGTGTTAGACAGCGATGAAATTAGCTGGCGTACTGTTTTGCAGTCGCGCTACGTACCTCATGGCGGCTCCGGTGGGTCGGGCAGACAGTGGTTTATGGGAATGTCTGGAGAGAACTCAGGCGGGTTTGATGATATCTCTAAAGACGTAGGGGTGACCTTGCGAGGTCCCCTGGTTAGCGATTATTTATGGTTCGAAGTTGAGCCAAAATACACCTGGGATGCCGATCTTTGCGGGTGTAATGTTGCATCGCTTAAACTCAGCTTCGAGTTGCTGCTGTTTGACCCGAGCTAGTCTCGATTGACTGCCGCGCTGCGTATTGAAAAATAGCCACCTAAAAGAGGTTAGAACGAGTTTTTCCAATACCGCACTCATTGTTGTAATGTCTGTTATGGCGATGTATTGGTTTGGGAGCAGGGCGCAAAAATGAGAATCAAATTTAAAGTTAGCTCGATGTTTATGCCGTGTTCACTGGGCTTGATTACCTTATCCGCCCTTTTGTCCGCATCTATTGGAACAGCCGCGACGGATAGCGCGGGTAGTGAGTTTCGACCTGCACCCCTCGTATCAATACCGACACACGACCAGTTCTTTGAGGCAATTCGAGATCATTGTGGCAAGGCCTACGCTGGAAAGGTAGTGGTTGACAATGCGCCGGGCGATGCCTTCGCCAACAAGGCCTTGGTGATGTTCGTCCGTCGTTGCAGCGACTCAGAGCTTCAGATTCCGTTCTATGTCGGTGAGGACGCATCTCGTACTTGGATTATCAAGAAAACGGGTTCGGGATTGTCTTTGAAACACGATCATCGGCACGATGATGGTTCGATGGAGGAGTTGACCATGTATGGTGGGCATACCCTTGACGCCGGTTTCAGTGAAGTTCAGTCTTTTCCAGCGGATCAATATTCAAAAGAGTTGTTTGTACGTAGCGGTATACCTCAGTCTGTAACTAATATCTGGCAGATGTTCATTTATCCAGAGTCATTCAGTTATCGTCTTATCCGAGAGGGCAGAGAGTTTAGAGTCGATTTTGACTTGTCAGCACCGGTCGCTACGCCGAATGCTCCCTGGGGCTATTACGATTAACGTGTTTGAAACGCTCTGACGCTATTGCTTACTTCACATCGCCTCACCATTGGCATCAGTTAAATAAAGGTAGTACATTAACCGCCGCTAATGCCGAACCCAGCACTCGCTTGAGAAAGGGGTGAGCTTAACTCAATACGTCGCCAACCGGCCGTCTTTGCGGATCTGATTCAATGACAAAAACAACGAAAATCGATGATCGTTACACTCTTTGGGGCGGGCCTTTGTCGGCGTTTTCTGCGAAAGTACGCTCCTATCTTATTAAGAAAGGCATTCCCTATCGAGAACTGTATCCGTCACATCCCGATTTCGGGCAGCGAGTTCTCCCAGCTATTGGCTTGTTTGTTATTCCCGTATTGGAGACGCCTGAGGGCGAGATCGTGCAGGACTCCACTGACATTATTGATTTCCTAGAAGCGCGCTTTCCCGAACCCCGCTTCGTTCCTGAAACACCCGTCCAAAAAACGCTGGCTAATCTGCTTTGTGCGTTTGGTTCAGAGGGAATGTTACAGCCGTCAATGCACTACCGTTGGTCGTTTCTAGAGCAGCACGGCGACTACATCCGTGCCGAATTTGGTCGCGCTATGAGTCAATCACGCGATCCCGCTGAGCGCGATGCCATGGCGGAACCCTCGATGGCGATGATGGCGGCTCACCTGGTTCACCTGGGTATCAACGAAACAACCATACCGGCAATCGAAGCGGCGTATATCGAGTTGCTCGATGCGCTGGAAACACATTTTATGCACCACCCTTATTTACTCGGTGGGCGCCCCTCTATGGCCGATTTTGGTTTTATGGTGGGCCTTTATGCGCACCTGTCTCGAGATCCGGTGCCCACAGCCTTGATGAAAGCGCGTGCGCCCAATGTGTACAGATGGTGTGAGCGGATGAATTGCGCCAATATCGATGACGGAGAATTCCCCGATGCGGCCGATGCATTTCTTTCTGACGATGCTGTGCCGGTGACGCTAGAGACTGTGCTGAGGGTGGTTTTTAATACCTGGTCTCCAGAGCTACACGCGTTCAACACGCGCTATAACGAGTGGGTGAGCGCTAATCAAGACCTGCCCGATGGGCATCTCGTATCACTGTCGGATCAACGTCAAGTTCATCCAAGCCTTGGTAGTATCAGTTATCCCTACCGCGGCGTTGAAGTTACGCGTCAGTGCTTTCCCCATGCGCTTTGGCATTTCGAGAGGGTCGCGGCCGAGGCTCGCCAGCTGACTGGTAGTGCTCAGTTGCGCTGGAACGAGCTAATGCAGCGATGCGAGGGGGCGGCAACCATGCAATTAACGCTTGATCGCCCCATAAGACGCCTTGATAACGTGCTTGTGCTGGCTTCAGCTTAGTTCGAGGGCGAATTTTGTGAGGACCGTGACAGTATTAGGTTTTAGTGCGAGTTTTGTATCGGTGTAAGGCTTTTCTAGGAAGGGCGCGCTGCAAAAAAGAGCACAACACAACACAAGGGAAAGGATGCAACATGTTCAATGTGAACGAATATTTTGAGGGTAAAGTTAAGTCAATTGGTTTTCAGACGGAGACGCTTCCAGCGACTGTGGGTGTGATGGCGCCGGGTGAGTATGAATTCGGAACTTCGCAGAAAGAAACGATGACGGTCGTAAGCGGTGTTCTTGAGGTGAAGTTGCCCGGTGACTCAGAGTATTCGAGCTACCCTGCAGATCAGAGCTTTGAAGTGGACGCGAATCAGAAGTTCCAGCTTATCGTGCGTGTGGATACCGCTTATTTGTGTACTTACGAATAGCGCTTACTGCGACCTGTCACTAGGCAACTAATGAAAAGTCTGAGCATCGAGCGGCATGCTGATAGCGGTGACTTTCCACTAGCCGTTATCTCAGAGTGCGGAGGCCTGAAGTTCACGGAGGAAAATGGGCTTGATAGGGCGTGGGCTCTCGGTATTTTCTATTTAGAGTTCCCTGAAAGTCTCGATCTGGAGTCTGCTCGCAGCTTCGGCCAAACACTGCTAGAGCCAGGTAGCCCGTACCGGAAAATCCCTCAATTTGGCGACCTAGAGGGGTTTATAGCGCTTCAGAATAATCAACAAACCAAACTCGCGTTGCGTCGCTGCCGCTGGGATCAATATTACCCCGCTGAAATCGCGACGTTTGGCCGATCGCTCGATATTATCGGTGTGGCGATTATTCGAGAGGTGCTTGCGCAATCGGGTATTCCACAGTCGTGCTGGGGCCAAGCTTCAGGCGGTTATGCGGTAGGTGAGGGCACGGCCTTCTTGAATTTTGTGCATTACGATACACGCACCTCTTGCGAAGGCTTACGGCCACACACGGATTACGGTTTCGTCACGATACTAGACGCTACCAAGCCTGGTTTACAGGTTGAGGTAAACGGCGCGTTTATTGATGTTCCGGTGCGGCCTGGTTGCTTAGCGATTCACTTTGGAGAGGCGCTTCGTTACATTACAGCATTTTCAGATAGGTGCGTCAGCGCGGTGCGCCATCGCGTTTTGAGCCAAAAGGCGTCGGATTCGGTTCGCAGTGGAATTGTGTATTTTGCCAACCCGGATTTAGACGGCAAACTGGTGCAATTTGATGTTCATGGTCAGCAGAAGTGCCGATCTTCTGTCAGTGATTTTTTTGGTCTGCTCGAACGAGAGCTCACTCAGTAAAGCAGCGCAATTGAACGTGAACTCGTCCCAAGTATTAGCAGCGTTCATTTGCGGCAAGCGGGTTGACTTGGGCTCTGTTAGATTCTTCCGCTGAGAGTCCGAGAGTCCGAGAGTCCGAGAGTCCGAGAGTCCGAGAGTCCGCCCCCTTGACGGCGCTTTACGTCTCTTCGAGTTGATGCGACCAAAATCAGGGTTGCTCAGCCTCGAGCAGTTCACGGGATAGTCGAGCAGATTCATCCGCCCGAGGCTTAGCAAATCGCGCCAGCCATAAATACAAAACAGGCGTTAGATAGAGCGTGAACAGCGTGGCCAGGCCCAACCCGCCGAATACAACCCAACCGATCGAATTTCGCGCTTCTGCCCCTGCACCGGTAGACAAAATAAGTGGCAGACCACCCAGGATAGTTGATACCAGCGTCATCATAATGGGGCGCAGTCGAATTGACGCTGCGTGCTCTATGGCGTCACGCACGGATTCACCGCGATCTCGAAGCTGGTTTGCAAACTCAACAAGTAACACGGAATTTTTCGCGAGCAGCCCTATCAGCATGACCAGACCAATCTGGGAGTAAATATTCAGGGATATTCCGGTCAAAAACAGGGCGTATATGGCAGCTGCTAGGCCAAACGGGACGGTCAACATGACCACAACCGCACTATTCACACTCTCGAACTGTGCTGCAAGCACCAGCAGTACGATTAAGAAAGCGAGTACGTAAGTCATGATGACTTCCCGATTCGTATCTTCAAACGTCTGTGCTTCACCTAAAAACAATAGGCCCATGCTGTCGGGTAATATCTCCTGCGCTATTACTCTGAGCTCGGTGGTAGCTTCTGATAGAGGCAAGCTTTCGTCGACCTCAAACTGAACCTCGATGGCTCGCCGCTGACCATGTCTTTCCAGCTCGGCAGAGACGCCTTCCTCTACAATGTCGGCTATGCTCGAGATGGGTACTAGTTCGCCGCCGCGAGCAGGAACGTAGAGGTTCTGCATGTCTTGAGGCGAGCGAACGGTATTTAAGCGCGTCTGCAGATAGACCGGTATTTGCTGATCTCCGACATTTAAGTCGGTTACGTCGACCCCGTTAATGGCGGCTCTGAGTGTCGAGGAAATATCGGAAAGCTCGACACCCAGATCGGCCGCTCGTCGACGGTCTATCTTAAACCGAAGTTGCGGCTGCGTCGGTCGATATGAAATATCGGGGCGACGGAAATTTGGGTTTCGTTTGACGACCTCAGCAGTGAATTGTTGAGCTGCTGCAAAAATATCGCTGTAGCTTTCGCCGGTGATAGCCATCTCGACAGCGCCACCGCCTCGACCGCCGCGTACATTCAGGGAATTTGACCCGAAGGCGCGTCCTGGCGCACCCGGAATCTCCGCGAGCAGCGGACGCACTTCTTGAATGACTTCCTGTTGTGAAATGCTTCGCTCCTCCCAGGGCTTCATATTAGCGGTAATGAAACTCAGGTTGACGTCCCATTGCCCGACCACGGTATAAATAGAATCAAAGACGCCCTGATCCTGATAACGAATCAGAATTTCTTCAAGCTGGCGGCTTTGTCTGTCCATAAAGTCTAAGCCCACTCCATCGGGGCCTCTGGAAAACACGCGAACGGTGCCACGATCTTCACTGGGCAGTAATTCACTGGCGACTTCATCGTACAGAGCCAGGGCTCCGACTCCCGATAAGAGAGCAACCAGCGCAACAAGCCAAGCTTTGTTTAAAGCCCAGCGCAAGGTGGTCTCATAAGCCTTGGCGAATGCGGAACCAATGGGAGCGAAACGATTGCTTTGGCCCGCCGTTTTCGGGAGTTTTGCGGTGAAGGCGGGTACGAGCGAGAGTGCAACGAAGCTCGATATAATAACGGCCGCTGCCAAAACGCCACCAAACTCTCGGAACAGGCGGCCCGCAGTCGAAGGCAGAAAGGCTATGGGCACGAAAACCGCTACTAAAACGGCGGTAGTAGCGATAACGGCGAAGAAGACTTCTCGGGTTCCGAGTACGGCTGCAGCACGCGGCCCCAGCCCCAAGCTTCTGCGCCGTTGAATGTTCTCGGTTACCACGATCGCGTCATCGACAATGAGACCTGTCGCTAACACGAGAGCCAGCAAGGTCAGAATATTGATCGAAAAGCCCATCAGCCAAATAGCCGCTATGGCCCCGAATAGGGCGATAGGTATGGAAAAGGCTGGCACAATGGTCGCTCGAAATGAACCGATGAAGACCCACAGAGTCGTGATCACTAGCACCACGGTAATAGCGAGCGTGGTGATGACTTCGCTCACCGATTTACGTATGAAGAGTGCGTCGTCATTGGTTACTGTCATTTCCAAATCGGGGAAGCGCTCTCTCAGTCTGTCGAGCATTGCCAGTGCTTGATCTGAGATTTCAATGGTGTTCGATCCAGCTTGGCGAATTACGCCCAAACCCACCACGGGCTTGCCGTTGAGTCGAACAAAGCTGCCAGCGTCTGCCGGGCCAAAATAAGCTTGAGCTAAATCGCCGATCCGCGTGTTGCCGTCAACAATGATATTTTCAATTTGCTCTGCCGTGACCGAAGTGGCATCAGCTCGTACGATTAATCTTTGGTCTGTTGAGATGAGACTCCCAGCAGGTACATCGAAAGGCGCTTGACGAAGCGCGTTGGCAACCTGAGTGATAGAGAGCCCGAAGCTAGCGAGCTTTAATGGGTCGAGTGCTACACGGAGCACGCGCTCCCGAGCCCCGTTCAATCGCACATCCGCGACCCCATCGATGGACAAAAACTCCGGTGCAATATCGGTTTCCAATCGACGCGACAGCGCCTCAAGGCTCAGCGTGTCGCTACTCACGGCGACATCAAGTACCGCGCGTGCGTCGTCATCTGCTTTGACGATGTTGACTTGCTCTACTTCATTGGGAAGCCGGCGGCGAATCTGATTAACCGACTCGCGGACCTCACTTGCGGCAACGTCTAGATCGACCCCAGGCTGGAATTCAACCACGGTTCGGGCGGAATTCTCCTCTGATTGCGATCGAATTGACTTAACCCCAGATACGCGCGCAGCCGCCCCCTCTAGGATACTTGTGACTTCGGCATCGACCGTTTCCGGAGCACCGCCAGGCAGGTTGGCGCGAACTGTGACTACGGGTCGATCGACGTCAGGCAGTTCTCGAACTTCTACGCCCATAAGTGCCGCGATACCCGCCAGCGCAACCAGAATATTCAGTACAACAATCAATATGGGTCGTCGAATCGACACCGAGGGAAGATCGTTTGATGAGGGCGTATCTTTAGCTATTGAATTCGCCATCACTCAGACGACTCTATTTGAGATGGGGCTGCTGTTTTGAATCTGAGCGCTTGGCCTTGGCGAATGTTCTGAACCCCTTCTGTTACCAGCAGGTCTTTGTATTCGATGTCTCCAGAAACCAGTACTCGATCATTTTGTCGCTGCTCTATCTGCACTGAGATACGCTGGGCCTTGCCCTCTCGCGCCAGCCAAACATAGGGCGCGTTTGGCCCCCATGATAATGCCGCCTCGGGAACCGCGACGAATTCTTCCCCGTCGGTTTCGATGGTGGTGCGGAAGCTCGTTCCGGGTAGAAAGTCATCCTCTCGGTTATCCAGCTCTGCTCGGACGCGAAATAGCCGTGTTTGTGGGTTGATGCGTGAGTCTTTCTCTATGATACGTGCAGAGACGGGTGCACCACTGTAACGCCAAGGCTGCACGGTGAGGGTAGCACCCGCCTGCAACAAGTTAACGGCGGCTTCGGGGATTTTGAAATCAATGATCAGTATTTGTCGATCATCCAATGTTGCCACTGGGGTCTGGCTGGTAATGCGATCGCCGGGCTCGATATCCGATAGGCCGACGACGCCATCAAATGGCGCTGTAACCATTCGGTCATCTACTTCAATCTGAGCGCGGTCTTTTTCTACTAATGCCAAATCGCGCGATAAGACAGCGCGATCTAGATCTGACCTGGGTACCGCGTTTTGCTCAAAACTTCTGCGGATCCGCTCCAGTGTGCGCTCGGCATCTTCGAGATTAAGCTTTGCTTGTTGCAGGGCGACTCGTTGCCGACGATCGTCAAGATTGAGCAAGACGGCGCCCGTTTTAACGAAGTCTCCCGATTTGAAGTTTACTTTGGTTACTTTTTCAGACACGGCAGGATAGAGCGTCACGGAGCGCCGTGCTTCACCTGTGCCGACGGCTTCAACGCGGTTTTCTTCTTTCGCGTATTGGATTGGTTCGACAACAACGAGCGCATCCCGAGCGCCGTAGGGCTGAGCAGCGGCATGCGAGCAAAATGACACAAAGAACCACCACGCCAACGTGTTCTTGAGCCCATTCTTTACACTACCCAAATGTGCCTCCGTTATGGATGGTCTGTTCTAAGCCACTCTGGTCACTGACGATCTGTTTCAAGCTAGTCTGGTTGAGGTCGGTAGCTTTTGGCAGCCATCCAGAATAATACGCTGCCAATCAACACCCCGATCATCGACAACGCGAGCGCGTAGCGTAAACCGAAGATACCGAAGCTCGCTTGAAAATAATCACTCGCCATACCTACAACCAAAGGACCCAGTCCAAGCCCGATCAGGTTGAATGCAAACAAGAACAGCGCTGAAGCCTGTGTGCGAAGATGTCCGGGCGCTGCCGTTTGAATGGCGGAGTAGGTCGGGCCTATCCAGAGCGACGAAAGAATACCGCCTAAGAACATAAATACCATCGCGACCGGTACTTTTACACCGCCGATAGACCAAAATTGGCTTTCGGGCCACATCACAAAAGCCAGCATCATGGGAGCTGACGCTAGAGCCCCTAGAGCGGGGAGCCAAAGTTGCCAGCGGTGGTCTCTTTGTACCAATCGATCACATAGAAGCCCGCCTGCGACGGCCCCGATGATCCCGGCTATAGTGCCGACGCCACCGAGCAGTAGCCCTGCTTCCACAAGACTGAGCTCGTGAATTCGGATCAGCAGACTAGGCGACCATGCGCCAAGCCCATAACCTGATAGCCCGGTCAGCGCCCCGGCCATCGCAATCAGTGTAAAGGCAGGCAGTCCGATGAGCGACTTAAGGTCGTCAGTAAACCGGCTGGTGGGCAGGACATTGGGTTTTGGTGGTTCTTTAACGGTTAGAGCTAGAAGCAGACCGACTAGAACTCCTGGTAGACCAAATACGATAAATGCCATACGCCAACCAAAGGCATCGGCGATCATGGCCCCACCTAGCATGCCGATAAGTATGCCAAAATGCGTACCGGTCGCATGCAGACTGAGAGCCGTTGAACGCTTTTCTGGCGGAAAATAAGAAGAAATAAGGGAGTGAGATGGTGGCGTGCCCCCGGCCTCGCCAACACCTACCCCGATTCGCAACAGCGCAAGCTGCGTAAAGGTGCTGGCTGCAGCACATAGCGCGGTCATACCGCTCCAGATTGTGATCGAGATGGCGATTACATTCCGGCGCGACCAGCGATCGGCAAGGCGTGCGACGGGTATGCCGAGCGTGGCGTAGAAGAGCGCAAAAGCGAAGCCGGTAAGAAAGCCCATTGCCGTATCGCTAGCGCCGAATTCTTCTTTTATCGGTTCAAGCAGAATGGTCATCAGCTGCCTGTCGACGTAGTTCAGGATATATGTGATGAACAAGATAAAGAGTACGTAGTTTCTATATTTTGGCGTTGTTTGCATCGTTATGTGGCTCTCTCAATTTTGCCCCGCTACCCTTGTAGCCTTCGATTTTTGCTCTCAATTCTAGCTAACTGGTTACGTTTATGCCGTTGGTTAGATTAGACTCGAACTCTTAATACGAGCTCAACTCCGACTCATTCGACAGATTGAATAAATTCTAAGGTTTCACAATGTTACTGGTTTCGATCTGCACACCATCGTGGTCCTCTGTTATCTCATTTACCCAAGTTATTTTTCTATGGCCGCGACACAACGCAAAACCTCAGCCTGATATTCTTTTCCTCGCTCATTTAGCAGATCCAGCATGTGTAGCGATGTCGGCACAAAGGCGAAACCAATCTCGTGTTCGGGGTGCCACTGAAAGAGCGAACCGCCAAGGCCCATCCAACCGTAGAACCCTTCTCTGCCTGAGTTAAATGCCTTCTCGAGGTTGGAAGAGTCACTGCCAATCGGGCTGTAGTAGTTAACACCGCCCTGCGTGAACTCACAGGGCAAAAACCCACCCATATTGTCTTTAATCGGATGGCGGTGCAGCAGGTCCCATCCCTTATTGGGCAGAATCACTTGCCCCCCCAGCGTTCCCCGCGATGCCATCGCAGCGGCTATTTTGGCGAGCCCGCGTGCCGATGCGCTGGTATTCGCAGAGGGTGTTTCGCCCATAGCCACCGATTTTTCGTTGAAAAATGCAATTCCGGTCATGCCCTCGAAAGGGACGGGCCATTTTTTCTGTGGTCTCGTAACCAACGACAGCACCAGCTTGGAGAGCCTAGCAAACAACTGCATAGTGTTGTGTAACACGCGTCGTCCTACAATGCGTGGCCTGAGCGTGGCGAGTAGGTGTTTTAGAACGGGTAGCGGCTTTATGGGGACCCTTTTTGTAAATTGTTCCTCATCGACACCAATGGCCACGTCAGCATCCAAAGGCGTGCTTATCTCATCACGAATAAATTCGCCAATGGTTCGCCCATTGGGCTCGACACGGCGAAATAGTTCGTTTGCAATCCAGCCGCGGGTAAGAGCGTGATATTCACGCCGCGTCTGCTCTTTATTGCTGAAGTGCTGGGGATGCGGTGCAATTTTTGACCCAATCGCATCGGCTTTGATATTCGGCGTATGCAAATCGGTCGGTGGTATCGAAAAGTCAAAGTTGGCGAGCCCAGCCTCGTGACGCATCAGGTCTGCAACGGTAACTTGCTCTTTGCCATTCTGTGCAAACTCGGGCCAGTATTTTGAAATCGGTGTTTCGTAATCGATCAGGCCTTGTCCTGCGAGGTGCGCCAGCGCAATCGCTTCTAGACTTTTGCCGCTGCTAAACACGTTTACAAGCGAATTGGCGTGAAAGTATCCGGGTGAACCCTTTGAGCCCCACAGATCGACTACTTTCCGGCCCTTGTGATAGACACAAAGTTGAGCGTGCTCCTCAGCCCATTGCCGCATGTTTTTCTCGAAGAGCGTTCGAACGCGTTCAAATCCCGGTTCGATATGTCCTTGAATCTGTACATTAGCATTCTGCTTCGTCATGCGCTGATCTCGGCTTGTTTCTGATTTTAGCGGACCAGTAGAGCAAATTTTGTCAGAGCGATCCAATAAATTCGAACTGCCGTACGTTGCAAGTGTGCTTTGTGTGGGCTACTTAGGTGTATCGAGCTGAGTTTTTCAGACTTGACAGCTTAGCTAGCAGCCAGAACAATGCGTCTTCACTTTTTTTGATAGAGGAATAGTTATGCCACGTGTAAATCTAGAAGGAAGTTCATCCATTGTTACTGGTGGTGCATCAGGCATTGGTGAAGCGGCGGCTCGTCAGCTTGCGGCTGCAGGCTCGAAGGTGGTTATTGCTGACTTGAACGAAGAGAAGGGCCAGGCGGTCGCCGCAGAGATTGGTGGCGTTTTCGTTAAGTGCGATGTAACCAAAACAGAAGACGCAGACGCGGCGGTTGCTGCAGCGGTGGCGATGGCTCCGTTGCGCGCCTGCGTTAACTCTGCCGGCTTGGGTGCCCCGGGCCGCACGATTGATCGCGACAACAACCCACATGATCTGGGGCGTTTCGCATTCGTGATTAACGTTAACCTAATCGGCACTTTCAATGTTTTGAGTCGCGCAGCAGCGGCTATGGCCAAGCAGGAACCCATGGATGCCGATGGCAGCCGTGGCGCCATTGTGAACTTGGCATCTTGTGCGGCTTTTGACGGACAGATCGGTCAAGCGGCCTACTCAGCATCCAAAGGCGGTGTGGTAGGCATGACCTTACCGATCGCGCGCGACCTCAGCGCGGTTGGTATCCGCGTCAATACAGTGGCACCAGGCCTGATCGACACCCCGATCTACGGTGAGGGCGAGCACGCAGAGCAGTTCAAAGCGCATTTGGGCCAATCGGTACTGTTTCCAAAGCGTTTGGGTCAGGGCGAAGAGCTTGCTTTCGCAATTATGGACTGCATTACCAACCCCTACATGAATGCGGAAGTGATTCGTTTGGATGGCGGCATCCGTATGCCTCCGAAGTGATTGCGCTTTGGAGATTCAGAAAAAGCCGGCTTCAGCCGGCTTTTTTGTGATTTTTTAACCGATACTGTCCGTTTTGAACCCCCTCTAGCTCTGTTTAATTCGGTTTTGGCGAGCTACACTGCTAGGGATTCTAATAATCAGACGCCATCAAGGAGCTAAACCGTGAACGCACCCCAACAAGTTGTAATCAGCCCTGATGCAGAGCAGAAGATGCAAGAAGCGCTCAAACTTCAGCGAGAGAGTTACCTTGCGGAAGGGCATGTATCGCTCGAAGTCAGAAAAGACCGAATTGATCGAGCCATCGATAGCCTCGTAAAGAATGCAGAGAGAATCAGCGAAGCGCTAAACGAGGACTTCGTCTGTCGCCCCAGAAGCGTTAATATGATGACCGACGTAGCAGGCTCAATAGGCTCTCTCAAGCATTGTCGCAAACACATGGCAAAGTGGATGAAGGCAGAGAAGCGTCCCACGCTTTTCCCTCTCAATTTACTCGGCGGCCGCTCTCGCATTGAGTACCAACCAAAGGGCGTAGTTGGTATTGTCGCACCTTGGAATTTCCCCGTATCTATGGTGTTTCAGCCCCTTGCGGGTATTTTGTCTGCGGGCAACCGAGCTATGGTGAAACCCTCTGAGTTTACGCCGGTTACCTCAGACCTGATCGCAGAGATGATTGCAGAGGCGTTTGATCCTAGTGAGGTCACGACGGTCGTCGGTGGTCCGGAAGTCGGGCAGGCCTTTACCTCGCTGCCGTTCGATCACATGATCTTTACGGGTGCCACGAGCATTGCGCGCCATGTGCTCGCATCGGCGGCTCGCAACTTAGTCCCATGCACCCTTGAATTGGGTGGTAAATCGCCTGTGGTGATTTCGCGCAGCGCCGATCTGCCACAAGCGATTGAGCGCGTCATGCTGGGTAAAACACTTAACGCGGGTCAGATCTGTTTGGCCCCTGATTATCTGTTGGTACCCGAAGAGAAGCTCGACGAAGTCGTTCAGCTTGCGACTAAGTCAGTGGGCGAAATGTACCCAACGCTTTTATCGAATCCCGATTACACCGCCGTTATCAACGAGCGCCACGTCAAACGTTTGACGGGTTACTTGGAGGACGCCGCGGAGCGTGGGCATCGCATTGTGCCTTTGAACCCAGCTAATGAGAATTTTGAAGGTAACAGTGCCGGTAAAATTCCGCCAACGCTGATCGTCAATCCGGATGTGACTGCGAAGTGCATGGAGGAGGAAATCTTTGGTCCCCTGCTGCCCATTCGTACATACAAGAATTTTGACGAGACCATTGCGCACATCAATGCCAATCCGCGTCCGCTCGCTGCTTACTATTTCGGTAAGGATGCGGCAGAGGAAAACGCTTTTGTGACGCGAACGACGTCGGGCGGTGTCTGTATTAATGACGTTATCATGCACATTATGCAGGAAGACATGCCCTTTGGCGGTATTGGTCCCAGCGGAATGGGTCATTACCATGGGCACGAAGGGTTCAAAACGTTCAGTCACGCTAAATCCGTCTACAGCCAGCCTACGCGAGTAAATGTCGGTAAGCTTGCGGGTATGTTGCCGCCCTACGGTAAGGCGACGGAAACGACGATAAAGAACGGTGTTAAGCGCTAGATCTATGACTTGCTAAGACTGATTCAAATTGAGAAAGGCGCCTCAGGGCGCCTTTTTTTATGGATGTCGGTAACGGGAGGGTGATTGGCTTTTGCCTACTTTCACTAACGACACTATGATCTATTCTCGCTCTTCCAGTCTTCAAAGAATGCGGGAAGATCCGTTGACGTTTTACTTTTGAACTCAGGTGCGCGCTTCTCAAGAAAAGATTGTACACCTTCTTTGCCATCCTCCAGGCTCGTGTAAAACATGGCTAAGGAGTCTATTTTATGTGCTTCGATCGGGTGTTTGGCCGCGGCATTGCGATAGAGCATCTGGCGAGTCATCGCAATGGCAACAGAGGAATGCTGCGCAATGCGACGCGCGATCTTATAGGCCTCTTCGAGCAACTCTTCAGGGGAGACAACAGACTTCACTAGTCGGCCCGCGAGTGCCTCTTCGGCACTGAATATGTCGCCGCTGTAACACCATTCCAGAGCTTGTGATACACCTACGATACGAGGTAGGAACCAGCTGGAGCATGCTTCCGGCACTACGCCGATCTTGTTAAATACAAAGCCGATACGCGCCTTCTCGGAGGCAATTCGAATGTCCATTGCACAGGTCATAGTGGCGCCAATGCCAACTGCTGCACCGTTAATTGCGGCGATAACCGGCTTATTACAGTCGTAAATAGCGAGCGTGACTCGGCCTCCCGTGTCCCTGACCCCTTCAATGATCTCTAAATCCTCGAGACGTTCTTTTACATCGAAAAGGGTGGGGCTAAGATCTTCATTGAGGCCAAATACATTGCCTTCGGATGACAGGTCCATGCCGGCACAAAACGCGCGTCCAGCCCCCGTTACCACAATGGCTCGGACTTCGTCGTCGTCGCTTGCACGGTTGAACGCATCGATGAGCTCATTGGCCATCGTCACCGTAAAAGCGTTCATCTGATCGGGTCGATTGAGTGTAAGCGTCAGTATATGGTCGTTCACCTCGTAGAGGAGTGTGTCGTAGTTCATTGGTATTCCTTATTCGACAGGTTGATCTGGTGGTTTTTGGTACAGGCGCCAGCTAAACGCGAAGGTGAGTTGCATCGAAGGCCGTTCGAGCAGAGACGATTTCATGTTTGGATCGCCTCGATGCGCCATGGGTGTGGCTTCAATGATAGCGCGTACGAGAGGTGTGGTCAGGTCATTAAGGTAATCTAGGTCCCCGGTCTCAACTAATTGCAGACCCGCAATCTCCGTTCGTAAGGGTTTATGCTCGTGGGCGTTCGAGTAGAGTGCTTCTCGAAGTTGATAAAGGTGAGAAGGTCCTGGGCCGACCTCGATGTAAGCTCCTCCGCCTTTGAGTACACGAGATAGCTCATCCGAATTCGTTGGCGCGAAGATGCTGAAGCAAAGATCGATCGATTGCGCTGGCAGAGGCAGGGCGTTAGAGCTGGCTACGGCGTAGCTGTTGCTTTTATATTTTTTGGCTGCCGACCGTACAGCCGGTTTAGCAATATCAATGCCGGTTAAATTAACGTGTGGTAGCTGGGTATTGATATGACCATCGTAATAGCCCTCGCCGCAACCGATATCGAGCACTTCACCATGGGGTGCGTTTTCCGACACCAAAGAGCACAGCTGATCAGCTAGTGGCATGTATAGGGCCGCATTGTGAATTTCTCGGCGTGCAGCCACCATAGACGCACGGTCTCCGGGTTCGGCTGTCCGCTTCTTGTTGGGCGGTAGTAAATTTACGTAGCCTTCTTTGGCGATATCGAAGCTATGGCGGGACTCACAAATTAGGCTATTGGCCTGCCTTTGCAAGGCGGCCTGGCAAATGGGGCATAGCCACATACTATTTTGTATTCGGTCGCCCGTTTTCAAATTGGTCTCCTCTTAGCTCGGGATAATCCACTCGAGAGCGAAGTGTCCGAGGCTCGATAAGAGTGTGACCTGTAAGGCGGCAAGGGCCCCGGCAGCTAAAAAGATTATGGGAACGATCGCGAGATTTCCCAGAGAATGAACACCTAAGGCATCTGAATTCAAATCTTGTGTGTGTGTCCTACTCTGGGTGCGAATAGTTGAATCGTTAGGCTGATTGTCCGTAAGGTCAAATTCGGCTCGGCATAAGCTTTCGCAAAGAGCCTCTAAGCGATTGGAAAACAACCTGTTATAGGGCTTGCTTATCGAGCGCGGCCACACGAGTGTGATTAGTCTAGTGCTGGCTTTTCGGAGATTATCGAAGCGTCGCTTGTGGATCGCCTCGTGCCACAACACGTAGCTAAGTTCATGTTCGCCCAGTTTCTCGTACAAGCCTCTTGAGATGAATATGGTTTGCTTGAACAGACCACCGCACCAAGCGATGGGTTTCGGGTGATCGAGAACTTGATAGTTGGTGTTCTGTATCGATAGTGCTCGCAACGCCTTTAGCTTGCTTAAACTCGAAACCAAGAAAACGAGCACAGTGAGGAGCGAAAACAGGATGAATAAAATTGTGCTGGTCTGAAGCAGCATCCAACTTAGGCTGTTGTATCCGATTTCCGGTAGGTGAGGGCCGCAAATATCAGCGTGGCAGTGTGTAGGGATAAGCTGCACGGACCAGTCAGGGCGTAGTAAAACCGTACTGGTGATAATCGCTGTGAGTAAGCTTATCCAAGGGTAGGAAATAAGCAGGTAGGATTGCTCTAATAACCCAAGCTTTTCTGAGACCCGCGAAACCATAGGGGCTGCTAGGGCAGTCAGTTGCGATGCAAGCAAAAAAGTCAGTGCTCCGATTGCTAGCTCAGTCATCGCATCGAGTATTTTGATCGGTTGGGTGATTGGAATCTAATGAATCGATTTTCTCGCTTTTTCGGTCGATCGACTGGTTTTTATATTTGTCGAGATACGTTTCGAAGCCCGAAATAACAAGGTTCATATCTCCCTCGGCTATTTCATGCTGGATTTCAGCGATGAGTGCACTAGTTAACTCAGTTTGGGTGAGACTGGGCTGGTAGAGGAAGGTTCGGCCTGACTTAGAGCGTGATAGTATCTGTTTTCTGTGCAAGCGCTCTAAAGTGCTCTGAATTGTATTAAGACCGATGCCAGACGCGAGGAAATGTTGGTGGACGTCAGAGGCAGAGAGTGGCGCTTTGGCCCATAGCAGGTTAAGCACGGATAGTTCGCGAGTTCCGAGCGATGGAGTTTTACTTTTGAAGCCTGCCAACCAATCCATGATTATCTTTAATATTCTTTAGACCGATCTATTATCGGTCTTTGGCCCCTATGATACAAATCCCGCATCGTTGATAGTTGCAGGTGAATCAAGAGTGAAACTAGCTAAGAGATCAATTTCCGTTTTAATGGGAATCGGAGTTTTGGTTACGACTTCTGTCGGAGCGAACGAAGAGCAGCAAAAACTTGAGACCCTCATCGTCACAGGCAAGGCTCTCAATCTGATCGGCGAGAGCGTTTCCGCGTCTGAAGGCGTCGTAGGCCAGCAAGACATCGAAATTCGCCCTTTACTTCGCACCGGCGAGGTTCTCGAGTTGGTCCCCGGTATGGTCGTGACTCAACACAGCGGTACAGGCAAAGCGAATCAGTATTTTCTACGTGGGTTTAATTTGGATCACGGAACGGATTTTTCGACATCAATAGATTTCATGCCGCTGAACATGAGGACTCATGGGCACGGGCAAGGGTATACGGATATGAACCCAGTGATACCCGAATTGGTCGAGCGCATTAATTATCAAAAAGGGGCTTATTATGCCCATGTTGGTGATTTTAGCGGTGCAGGTGGAGCGCAAATTAGCACGTTTTCAAGGCTTCCCGAAGGCCGTGTTGAACTCACTCTTGGGGAAGATGATTTTGCGCGGTTGGTCGCTTTAGACAGCTTCAGTATGGGTGGGGGTGACCTGGTGGCCGCTCTGGAATTGAATGGATACGATGGCCCTTGGTCCGACATAAACGAGGATATGCGCAAGTACAACCTGATGCTCAAGCATACGCGGACCTTTCGAGAAGGCGATTTATCCATAAATCTTATGTCTTACGGGAATGACTGGAAGAGCGCGGATCAGATCCCTTCCCGAGCGGTAGCGCAAAAGTTGATATCGGCATTGGGTTCGCTCGATGACTCCTTGGGGGGCGACTCGAGTCGCACCAGTATCAGCGTAAGTTGGCGAACGGATGCGCTCCAATTGGCGTCATATGCGGTGCGCTATGATCTGTCTCTTTGGTCGAACTTTACCTATTTCCTTGATGATCCGAATATGGGTGACCAGTTCCAGCAAGTAGATGAGCGTTGGATTTATGGCGCTCACGGCGAGTTTCGTGACGAATTTGTAGTCGGAGGTTCGACTCTACCGTATCGATTCGGTATCGACGTGCGCTTAGACGACATTGCCGAAGTCGCTTTGTACCGTAGCCGAGAACGAGTAAGGCATGGCGCAGTTCGGCGAGATGCGGCTGAAGAACTGAGCGTTGGCGTTTTCGCCGATGTAGATATTCCCCTGTCCGATTCGCTAACAGCGGTGTTGGGGCTTCGGCACGATTACTTCGATTTTGAGGTGCAGCCTCTTACCTTACTCAACGTCAACGGAATCGATCTCTCGCAAAACCAGGGCCGCGCAAGCGAGAGCATTTGGTCAGGCAAAGCCAGTTTGAGTTACAAAGTTAATGATCAATCCGAGCTCTATGCCGCGGTGGGGCAGGGCTTTCACTCTAATGATGCGCGAGGGGTTGTATCCCGAGTCGATCCGTCGGATGGTGAAAATATACAACCAGTTGATCCGCTCGTTCGGTCATTTGGGTATGAAGCGGGTCTTCGTATGTCGTGGCAAGAGAAACTTAACGTGTCGATGGCTGCGTGGTCTCTTGATTTGGATAGTGAGCTTTTGTTTGTTGGCGATGCGGGTACGACTGAGGAGAGTCGCAAATCAAACCGTTATGGCGTTGAACTAACGGCATATTACCGGTTCAATCAGGCGTTCACCTTTGATATGGAATACGCTTGGACACATGCCAGATTCGCCGACACGAACACAGATGGGCGCTATATCCCTGGCGCAGTGAGAGATGTCTTACAAGCTGGCGTAAGCTTTTCGTCGAATGCTGGCTGGTTCGGGGCATTACGGGGCCGCTATTTTGGCGGTAGGCCTCTGATTGAAGATAACTCTGTTCGCTCGGATTCCAGCTTTTTGGTAAACGCCAGGTTAGGGCGAGAGATGGGCGATTGGGTTGTTAAAGCGGACCTTCTGAACTTGGTCGATAGCTCTGACCATGATATTACGTATCTCTATTCTTCACGTTTGGAGGGGGAGCCTCTGGATGGAATCGAGGATACCCATTTTCATGTGCTCGAACCCAGAACACTGCGGCTTTCTATCAGCCATTCGTTCTGAGTCAAAAGTTAAGAGAGGGCAGTGAGGGCGGTCTGATTTGAGTCATACGCGACCCGGCCGCGCACATCCCAGCTTTGAGACGGATTCCTCTCGCGAAGTCCTTAAAGAGGATCGGCCATAGAATAACGTAGCAAACTTGGGTTCAAACACGTAGACTTCGCCTCCAATTTGCTTTCCTGATAAAACCTTAATGTCTTTCTCTACTCTCGGGCTATCTCAGCCCATCCTCGACGCTGTGACTGATGCGGGCTACACCAGCCCATCCCCTATTCAAGCTCAAGCCATACCTGCTGTTCTAAAAGGGCGCGATATCATGGCCGCAGCACAGACAGGCACGGGTAAAACCGCTGCGTTTGCCTTACCCATTATTGAGCTATTGAGCACAGGCCCGGCAGCTAAATCGAATCAGATAAGATCGTTGGTATTGACGCCAACGCGTGAACTTGCGGCTCAGGTGCATGAAAACTTTCGAGCGTATTCTGTAAATCATCGGCTTCGGTGCGAAGTGGTGTTCGGTGGCGTAAAAATCAATCCGCAGATGATGCGACTGCGTGGCGGAGCCGACGTGGTGGTCGCAACGCCTGGCCGTTTGCTCGATTTGTATAACCAAAACGCAATCCGCTTTGACCGGCTTGAAATTCTGGTGCTGGATGAAGCCGATCGTATGTTGGATATGGGGTTTATTCACGACATCAAGCGCATCCTGAAGCTTCTGCCGCCTGAACGTCAAAACTTGCTTTTTTCGGCCACTTTCTCGACCGAGATACGCCAGCTTGCAAAGGGTTTGGTCAATGATCCCGTGGAGATCTCGGTAACGCCGCCCAACTCGACGGTAAAGGCGGTCAAGCAGTGGCTGTGTCCGGTTGATAAAAAGCAGAAGTCACCCCTGTTGCGGGACTTGATTGCACAGAATCGTTGGGACCAAGTGCTCGTGTTTTCGAGAACCAAACATGGCGCTAACAAACTTGCGAAGTATTTAGATGAATCGGGTATCAAAGCGGTTCCTATTCATGGAAACAAGAGCCAAGGTGCACGAACGCGTGCTCTGGCCGATTTCAAACAGGGCAAGGTCCAGGTGTTGGTGGCAACCGATATAGCGGCGCGAGGGCTAGATATTGATCAATTGCCCTACGTGGTGAATTTTGATTTGCCCAACGTACCAGAAGACTACGTCCATAGAATCGGTCGAACGGGGCGCGCTGGCGCTACAGGTGAAGCGGTATCGCTCGTCTGCGCAGATGAAATCAAGCAACTTCAAGACATTGAGCGGCTCATTAAAAAGCTGATTCCCAGGGAATATGTTGATGGTTATGAGCCGGTGCATGAACTGCCCGAGTCGCGTTCGCCTATGACGCCTGCGAAAAAGCCTAAAAAACCAAAGAAGCCAAAAACGAGCACGCCGACCTCTCACTCTACAGGAGCTGGATCTGGCAATAGCCGGAGTGAGCCTCGACAGCAAACCGGATTGGGAACCCCAAGCACCGATCGTGCCCGCGGCGATAAGGTGCAGGGGGGACGAAGAGCAGGGGGTTCGCTTGAGGGCGGCAACTTGAAGGAAGGTCCCGCAGATAATACGGCGCGGAAAACTCAGAGGCCGCGTAGGCGGCATCGCAAACCAAAGTTGAGCTAGCTTGCCTTACAGTTCTCTAACCCAAATGTTGCGGTAGAAAACGCGATTGCGGTGATCCTGCAGTCGTATCGGCGCGCAGCCGTGCGCCTCGTAGCTGGGTTGGCCGATAAATACAGTTTTACCCAGCAGCTCAGTATGGTTTTGAATCAGTACACCGTTGTGTAGCACGGTGATGTGGCCGGGCGTTTCGAGAGACTCACCGTGAAACCGAGGTGCTGTGAAAATAATGTCATAGCTCTGCCATTGGTTCGGTGGTCGCATCGCATTCACAAGTGGGGGCGTTTGCTTGTAGATCGCACCGGCCTGTCCGTTCACATAAGTCTCGTTGTCATACGAGTCGAGCACCTGCACTTCGTATCGATCTTGCAGGAACACGCCGCTGTTGCTTCGACTTTGGCCGCTCGTGTCTGGAGCGGGAGTGGGTACCATCCACTCCAGGTGAAGTTGAATGTCGCAAAATTCTGCGCGGGAGAGTAAATCACCCGTTCCCGGGTTCACCACGAGTGCTCCGTCTTCAATCGTCCATCCGGGAGAGGCGCCATCGCGACCCGTCCAAGCATCGAGAGAAGAACCATCGAACAGCACAAGGGCATCCGAAGGCGGCATATCGTGAAGCGCTGATATCACTTTGGGAACGGGCTCCCATTGCTCTGTGTCGCTCGGATTGTACTTGATCGCGGCCAAGCTGATGCCTGCTGCCAGCACAATCAAGATACCGAATACACTCTTACGTATCATCTTCTAATTCGACCTCCGGTTAGACCGTTTACGACGCTGGCGATACGGCTGTGTCAGCTTCATGCTTAACACCGCTAGCCGTTGTGAGCGGCGCCCGCTTTTTGAGCTTGGGCGCTAAGCTTGTTTATAGCCGTCCACAGACCAGAGGAGCAGTACATTAGTGCTGTTTTTTCTGGTTCGCTATTCACTTAATCCCCGTTAGGTTCGTTATCGTTACCTTTCTTACAAGCGGTATCTTCAACCACACCCAGAGTCCACTCTAGGGCATTTTCTAAAATGGTTGCGTACTGCGCTTGCTCGAATGCGGCGGCTCGATGTCCCATAGTGGCGTAAACGCTGCGGCCGTCACCGACACAGTTAGACCAAACTACGGGGTGATCGCCCATGGACAGATCGTTCTCTTCACCGCGCCAGCGTTGAATAGGGGAGTAGGTGCTTTCGTCTACTGTGGCGAGAATATTAAAGCCCGTTTCACGGGGGCTGGATGCCCAAGAGTACCACTCCTCCTCATGATCCCAGGTAGCGGGGATGTTGCGGTTTACCGGGTGATCTAGGTCTTCCATCACGACTTTGGC
This sequence comes from Gammaproteobacteria bacterium, assembly GCA_030427335.1. Taxonomy (GTDB): domain Bacteria; phylum Pseudomonadota; class Gammaproteobacteria; order Pseudomonadales; family Halieaceae; genus Aequoribacter. Next base: position 33,165 of record JAUHWV010000008.1, read on the forward strand.
AACTTGAAACTGTGGGTCTAGGATGTGCGCGACATAAGGCGCGCCGATAAAGTTTTCCATGTACCAGTCCCAGGTCTTGTGTGACCCGTCGCCTGCCGCGTGTACACCCAACCAGCCGCCCCCGGCTTCCATCCAAGTTTGAAACGCGAGCTCTTGCGCATTACTCAGCATGTCGCCGGTAGCATTAAGGAAGATCACCGTATCGAACAGGGCTAGTTGCTCGGCGTTGAACACGGCGCCGTTTTCCGTGGCGTAGAAGCCCCAGTCGCGCTCT
>JAUHWV010000136.1 GCA_030427335.1 Gammaproteobacteria bacterium
GACCCACGAGACCTGCGTGCAGCGCCGTGCCACAGGCGGTGATCCACACGTGTTCGAGCGAGCGAACGAAGGCGTCGTCGAAACCGACGTCCTCGAGCCACACGCCACCGTCACCGTCGAGCCGGGAGTGACATGGGAGGCTCTCCATAAAGCCCTAGCCGAAAAAGGCCTTAGAACACCCTTTTGGGGCACACTGTCCGGTCGATACGCCACCGTTGGCGGTGGGCTTTCACAGAACGGCGTGTTTTGGGGTAGTGGCTACCACGGTTCCGCTGGCGATAATGTGCTGAGCCTGCGTGTTGTTACCGGCCGCGGTGAGATCATTGAAACGGGGTCAGCAAGTCAGCGCAATAGCACGGCATTTAGCACCTATTTTGGGCCTGATTTAACGGGTTTATTCGTGGGTGATGGTGGCGCCTATGGAATCAAAGTGAGCGCAACCTTGCCTTTGTTGCCGGCCGCGCAAGCAAAGGCTTTCACCGCGTTTGCATTCGACAACTCCGATGATATGACTTTAGCAATGTCAGAGATATCACGACGAGCGCTGGCGAGCGAGTGTTTTGGTTTTGATCCTTACCTGCAAAAACAGCGCATGAAACGAGCCAGTTTGACCGCGGATGTTCAGCAACTTGGTGGCGTTATAAAGGCCGAGAAAAGTCTATTTGGTAAAGTAAAACAAGCGACCAAAGTGGCTGTCGCTGGCCGCAGTTTTATGGACGATGTCGCCTGGTCTTTCTCAACGATTAGCGAAGGGCGCACTCAAGTGGAGGCCGATGTTCAGGCCGCAGAGATACGCTCGATCTGTAAGCGGTACAAGGGGCATGAGTTGCCTGACAGTATTCCGCGATTGATCAGTGCCAATCCCTTTGGTCCGGTCAATAATATGGTGGGTCCCGAAGGTGAGCGCTGGTTGCCTGTGCACACGCTGCTACCGCACTCGAAAGCGCAACTTGGAATCGAATGTATCGAGTCTGTTTTTAAAGCCCATGAGGCCGTAATGCAGAAATTCAGCATTCATACGGGATATCTAATTGCGACAGTGGGGCAACAAGTGAGTTTGCTTGAGCCCGTATTTTTCTGGCCAGATGAGCTAAATGATCTCCATAAGCACAGTTTGGAGCCCGATCATCTCGCTCGCCTAAATAAGTTTGATGCCGTGCCCGGCGCCTTTGAGGCGGTAGTGCAAGTCAAGACCACCTTGGTGCAGGCGCTATCGGATCTCGGATCGGCGCATTTTCAATTGGGCAAAGCTTACCTGTATCAAGAGGGGTTAAAACCGGAAGCGGCTGCGGTCGTTAACGTGCTCAAAGCGCATTTTGACCCGCAGGGCATAATGAACCCTGGGGTCTTGGGTTTTAATTGAGTGTATCCTGCAGTTGATTGAGCTCGATGGTAAAACCATCGGGGTCAGTCAAACTGGTTACCATGACCCTTATTCCACCAGATCCGTCGTATGAGGGGTAGGTTATTAACTCGGGCCCCTCTAATAATCTTGCCCCAGGTACGTCGATCGCCTTAGCCAGTTTTTCCTCTAACCTTTCCGTATTGAAAACCAGCACAGTCGTACCGGTATCAAAGTGGCGCCCTGCCAGATCGAGGGTTGGCTTGACGGGTTTTTGATATTCTAGCAATCCCAGAACGCCAACAAAGGTGTCGTTCGCTCGTAAAAATACCAAACGACGCACCTTATCGGCGGATGCGAAGTCTGCGTCACGCGGTGTTACAATCATTTGATCGTAAATCACCTCAAGGCCCAAGCTGTCTCGGTAAAAAGCGAGCGAATTCTCGATATCTTTGACAATCAGGGTTGTCCTGCGAAGGTCTATGTCGACACGGTCCTCATTCGGAACGGGAGCTGCTGTCACGCCACAGCTCACGAGGAACAGAATTGATGCGATGTACCGACTAAAGAGGCGCATTAGTGTCCACCTGCTTTTGAGTCAGCCTGATTGCGGCTATCGAGAATAAGCTTGGTTTTGGTCCAGGTGGTTTCGTTGCGGCGTGTGTCGTCGAGTGGGGGAGCGTGCTGGTACTCCGGGAAGCGCTCCGCGATCGTGTCCTTCAGAACCTCGGGAAGTTGCTCATAGCTCTCGAGCTTTTTGCCCATAGCGTTGACCCAGAGTAGTCCGATCCGATCGCCCATTTCCATCCAGGGTAGCCACTTAGACATGCGAACCCATGATACGACGGGGTACTCAATATCACGGCTGGCGTCGAGCAGGGTGTCTAGCGATCCGTTAAAATCGAAAATCTCGGTGGCGTGATAGGTGCCGCCGATATATTTCTGGTAGTTGCCCCCCATGGGGTTGTGATAGAACAGGGGGATTTCCATATTGAGCATGTAAGTGCCATTGATGTTTATGTGCTCAAATTTCTTGGGAGAACCGTCACGATTGTAGCCAAAGCTGGCGCCACGGCTGTTAACTGGGTCGTTGTGCACGTGAATGACTTCGTTGGTTTGTCCTGTCCACGGGTTTTGCCAGGTATCGACAACCTCGTTCGTCTCAGGGTCAAGGTAGAGCATGATCTCGCGCGACACCATGCGGTAGCCATCCCCCATTTTAGGGTCTGTCACGGTCACGCAGGCTCTCACATTCATGCCCTCGACATTAAAAAGGTGTCGATCGGGTTCTCCGAAGACTTTACTGTAAAGTCGCCCGGTCCAGCGGAACACTGTTTCTTCACCGTCGTTCAGGGAGCACTGTACTTTGCGGTTGAGCTTGACATACCCCTCCGGTGAGTTGGGGTCTATGAGCTCGGCCTGAGCGGTTGCCGAGAGGAAAAAAGCGGCGAGAAATAGTGCGGTCAGTTTGTTTAAATGAGACATAAGGGTACCCCCATTAAGCGTGTATGTTATATTGTTATGCATTTATATCATTAATAAATGGAAGAGCATAGTATGAGCGCCTATATTATTGTTGAAGCGGTGATCACCCATCCTGATGCGTTTGCGGCTTATGCCAAGGCGGTGCCGCCTGTTGTGGCTCAGTATGGGGGCGAGTATAAAATCTTAGGTGGTCAGGCATCAGCCTTGGAAGGCGAATGGGGTGCAACCAAAATCGTGATGCACGAGTGGCCGTCGGTGGAAGCCGCGAAAGCGTTTTGGTACAGCGAGGAGTACGCTAAGATCAAACCCTTACGAGAGGGCACGGGTGAATTCCGGGTGATCTTAGTCGATGGTCGCAGTAGCCAAAAGTTGGAGTCTTAGGATGGTCGCAAAGTATTCAGCGCTCGCTTTACAAATGGATTGTCCCGCGGTCAATTCTTGCACCGATCGCTCTGCCGTAGAGCATATTATGGCCGCCACTATCGCTAAAGTGGGGCGGCAAATCGCAGGTAGCAAGGCGTTTATTAATACCTTTAGTGGTGATGTTCTGAAGTTGGTCGTATTGCCAGAATATTTTATGACGAGCTTCCCCATGGGTGAGAGCATTGAGGTTTGGCGTGATAAGGCCTGCATCAATATGGATGGTCCACAGTACGAGTTACTGGGTGAGGTGGCGCAAAAGCATGGGGTGTATTTGTCGGGCAATGCTTATGAGCGTGACGCTCATTTCCCGGAACTTTATTTTCAAACCAGCTTTATTATCGATGATACAGGTGACGTGGCGCTAAGGTACCGTCGGCTCGTATCTATGTTCGCGCCAACACCACACGATGTGCTCTCACGCTACTTGGATGTGTATGGTGCTGATGCACTGTTTCCCGTGCTGGATTCGCCGCTTGGCCGCCTGGCCTGTGTAGCCTCAGAGGAAATTCTATACCCTGAAATTACACGTGCGCATGTGCTCAAAGGCGCAGAGATTATATTGCACTCCTCCAGTGAAGTCGGGAGTCCGCGCGCTACCCCCAAAAATGTGGCTAAGTGCGCCCGAGCTTACGAGAACATGTGCTACGTGGTGTCCGCCAATACCTCGGCTATTCTCGATTCGCCTGTTCCTGCCAATTCCACACAAGGGCATTCGCAGGTTGTGGATTTCAAAGGGCAGGTGCTTTGTGAAGCTTATGCCGGTGAGTCAATGGTCGCCAACGCGCAGATCGATCTGGAGAGTCTGAGAGCCGCTCGAACAAAGCCGGCCATGACCAACACCTTGGCGCGTCAGCGCCTCTCGCTATTCCAGGATGTTTACGCTATGGAGGGGTACTACCCCGCTGATAATTTGCTTGTAGACGAGCACGTTCGCGTTCCTGATCGAGCGCACTTTATGGGCTTGCAGCAGGGTGTAATCGATGGTTTGCTCGCTTCCGGCGTTCTGAAGTCTCCCGAGGATTAAACGCGGGTAAGCACCTGTGGCAAAGGCCGCGCTACCTCCCCTCGGTGGGCGAATAGCGCCAGCGGCTCTTAATCTAAGGTTAAGTCCATCGAGTATTGGAAATGCTCTGGATTATACAGGACCTGTAGGAAATCCATGAGCCGCTCTGAACCGGCTTCTGTTTTGAACGAGCGCCGAGTGAGGCTAAGCAAGGGGCTACCCTCGGGTACATCTAGGGCCGCCGCCACTTGAGCATCTGCCGCTACGGCAGTGAGTGTTTGCGTCACGTGCGTCACTTCGAGCCCGTTTTCCCTGAAATAGCTTAGTCGCGGCGTGTTCTCAAAGGTGGCGGGATTTGCAGGCATGTCGACGCCCGCTGTCCAAGACGTGTAGTAACCAAATTTCAGGCCGTCGCGAACCCGAACACGCAGTAAGTGCAGTGCGCTTTGCCCATCGGCAAGCTCGAGTTCCTCTCTGATGGCCTGTGGTGGGATTCTCATTCCATAATCAAGAATCTCGGCGTGAGAGTTGCGCGCCATACTCTCGATCTCTTGCAGCATTCCCGTTAGGGGTGCGTGTACCGGTTTGGGCGAGTAGCGGTAAATGACATGGGTGCCTTTGCCGCGTCTACGCTCAACTAGCCCTTCATCGGCGAGCTCGTCCATAGCGCGTTTTGCGGTAATTCGTGAAACCGTGAACAATTCTGCAAGTTGTTCCTCAGTGGGCATTCTCGCGCCAAACTCGAGCGTCCCATCTATCACCATTCCCTTTAGTACGGTGTAGAGCTGATGGTATAGCGGCGTGGGCGAGGCTTTCGATAGCTGCTTCTGAATGTGCTGACTGAATCGCTCTTCCATGTGGCTGCTTCCCTGTTCCGATACATCTAATGATATATCAAAATAGGTCTAAGTAGATAGTGACCTTAGTCGATACATCGTTTACGCTTATTCGCATAGGAATATTACAAAAGGGGAACCCAGTGACAAAATTAGCGCCATGGCTCGTAGCTGTATTCGCGATGCTCGCCTTGATGGTGAGCAACGGATTGACAATAACCGGGCTATCCGTATACGACGTACAGTTCATGGATCAATTCAATTGGCGGCTCTCTGAAATTAAATTGAGAGACATGATTACGTTACTGGTCACGGGAATCGCGGCCCCGTTTGCTGGCGGGATTATTGATCGCTGGGGGGTTCGGCGAGCCATGATGATTGGGTGGGCGCTGTTGGCCGGTTGTTACTACGCTTATTCGCAGCTCGAGAGCTTGTCTCAGATGTACTGGATCCACGTCATCTTTGGTTTGGTTCTGGTTGTATGCGGGCTCAATGCGGCGGTCATTTTGGTGTCCAACTGGTTTGTGAAGTATCGCGGAACGGCTATTGGCTTGGCCTTAGTCGGAACCAGTTTGGGCGGCGCCCTGTTCCCTCAATATGGTACGAATATGATTGCAGCAGTGGGCTGGTCACAGTCGCTACTTTACGCTGCCGCCTTTCCCCTAGTATTGCTTGCCCTGACCTTTCTGTTTGTCAAAGATACGCCGAGCGGGCCCTCGCCGTATGTAACCGAAGATGAGCAAAAGCCGCTCGCCCAGACAGGCATGGCCTATCGAGACGCGATAAGGACGGTGGATTTTTGGGCGCTCGCTTTAATTGCGATGGCGACTTTTTACACCGTGCTGGGTGTTCAGGCGCACGTCTTTAAATACATGCGAGATGCGGGCTTTGATCCGCAGATCTCCACAAACGCGATCTCTCTATTCTTCACCTGCGCCTTGGTTGGCAAGTTTCTATTTGGATTGCTGAGCGACGCGCTAGATAAGCGCAAAGTCTTTTTTGGCAATTTACTGGTAATGCTGGTTGGTGCGCTCATTTTAGCCCAAATGCAAATGTCGCTCGTATGGGGTGCGATGGTTTTATTTGGTTTGGGCT
>JAUHWV010000137.1 GCA_030427335.1 Gammaproteobacteria bacterium
CCCTCAGCTGAGACATCTGCTGCCAACATCTCCACGCGAATTTGATGCCCTTGAAGTATCCGAACAAACTCGTTCAGGCGAGTGGGGTCGCCTTCGGCTGTGGCTAAAAAGTAGCCTTTCTGAGTATTCTTGGCGCGCTCAAGATAGTGACCTCGTTGGTAGCTTAACAGCTCGTCTTTTAATTCCGATGCAGCTTTGATCGAGGACAAAGAGGTACGAAACTGATTCGCGATGGTGGCGGGAAATTGGAGCAAGCCGTTGCGTGTATCCTGCTTTATGCCGCGAGAAGAGGGCTGTTCAAACAGTATACCGACCGTCCCATACAGATCGGGGTAGGTCGAGCCTTTGCCCATAAAGAAGTCGTCGTAGTTCTCTTCGGTGAAATACAGTATGCCGTCTTGGTCGAGTGTTTCAGCGTGGTATTCCCCGATTTTAGCGGTTAAAACTTGGTTAATTGCTGGCGTTAACGGGTTCGTACGCTCGGGTTTGCCGGGCATAAAAAAGAAGTGGCTGTTGCTGCCCTGCTCGTGAAAGTCGAGCTGAACGTTGGGTTTCCATTCGTGGAATAGCGCCAAGCGCCCTTGGCTTTCGGGGTGCTGATGCGCGAGCCAGTCGCGGTTTAAATCAAAGCCGTAGTAGTTGGTGCGACCGTTGGGTGTGTGTTCACGATGCTCACGATCGTTTGGATCGGCGCTGGGGTTTTGCCCGCGGTGGTTATTTGACCAATTGGCAAAGCGGTCTAGGCCATCGGGGTTCAGCATGGGGTTGAAGATAATAACCACTCGATCAAGCTGCTTTATTAACCGCGGATCTTGGGAGGCGGTTAAATAGTAAGCCACCAAGGGCGTGCTGTTGGCGCCGCTGGGTTCGTTACCGTGGATGCTGTACATCATGTGTACCACGGCGGGCTGATTCGCCAAATCGACATTCGCGTTTGGATCAATAATCCGGCTACGTGCTGCTTTGATCTCATCAAGCTTGGCCAAGTTCGCGGGAGAAGAAATCGCATAGCTTACGAGTTCACGACCACCGTAGCTCGTTGCGTGAGCGCCGAGTGCGACCATACGGGGCGAGTTTTGCGCGAGGGTGTCTAGGTAACGGATGATTTCATGGTGATACAGATGGCGTTCGCCAACGCTAACCCCTAATACGGCTTCCGGTCTTGGAATATCAGTATCCAAGTTCGGGGATTGGATGATGTCTTCCACTTTTAAGCCAGACGCCATGCTGGTGAGCGCGAAGCCTAAGGTCAAAATAAGTGCTGTGAAGATCTGCTTCATGGTTTCTCCGGTCGGTTCAGAGCAAGTGCGAAAACGTTATCTTAGTATTAAACAGGTGGTTATTGCTATTTTGCAGATCGACATGATTAGTAGCCGCTGAGCGGTGATTTCTACGAAGGGGTCGGAGTAATCCTACCTCTGTGGAGCAGCACCGTCGTAACGGCCACTTTCGGTTTTCTGTGTTTGTCGATTGTTGTTTTTTGTTTGGTGCGAGGGCGATTCAGCGGCGATTGTAGGTAGGGGGCGGAGTATCCTCCGACCCCTCCATTGTGCCCTGATCTTCTCGCAATACTCCGGCCCAATCGTGATTCTTTCGCCTCTTCTGGTTCACTCTTCAGGGCTCAGCCGCCAAACCGTATTGCCGACATCATCGGCCACCAGTATTGAGCCGTCTCGCAGCACCTCGATACCGACTGGGCGACCTCGCGCTTTACCATCTTCTGTCAAAAAGCCGTCCAATAAAGTGATTGGCAGTGCGTCTTTTGCCTGACCGCCGTTGAAAGGCACCGCGATGACTTTGTAGCCCGCAAATTCCGATCGATTCCAAGAACCGCGTTGGCCTATGATTGCTGCGTTGGTCAAATCTCCTCGAGTTTGATCGTAAAAGTCGAGCCCGAGGGATGCGGTATGCGCACCAAGTGCGTAGTCAGGTTCTAGCGGTGTCCGGCCCTCGGTGATCCCCATGGCTTCAACTCGCGCATCCACATTGCCGCCCATGTAGAACAAGGGCCATCCGTAAAAGCCGCCTTCAGTCACTCGGGTAAGGTAATCAGGTACGAGTTGATCCCCGAGCTCGTCGCGCTCGTTCACTACCGTCCACAATTCTCTAGTGGTTGGATGCCACGCCATCCCAACCGGATTTCGAAGGCCTGAAGCGAATACGCTCAACTCCCCTGCAGTCAGGTTACAGCGGAGAATTGCGGCACGATTGAGCTCGGCATCCATGCCGTTTTCGGCGATGTTGCTGTTGCTGCCAACGCCAATGTAAGCGTTCTCTCCAGACTCATCTAGAATTAAAGATTTCGTCCAGTGATGATTGAGTGGCCCGCCGGGTAGGTCAGTCAGAATTGTGGGTTTAGACGAGATACGAGTCGCACCGAGCGTGTAGTCAAAGCGCAGCAGAGCGTCCGTATTCGCGACATAGAGATTCCCTTCGCGGTAGGCCATACCGAAAGGCGAATTTAGGTTATCAACCAGAATCGAATTTATATCTGCCACACCGTCCGAATTGGTATCTCGGAGCAGCCGAATTTGGTTGGCGCTGCCCAAGTTAGAGCCACCGCGTTGCATCATAAATTTGGCGACAAAACCCTTGATCCCACCGAAGCCGCCACTTTCGGCCGGGGTGTCGGTCTCGGCAACGAGAATGTCGCCATTGGGAAGTTCCAGCAGCCAGCGAGGGTGCCGTAAGTTTTGAGCGAATGCTTGTACCCGCCAGCCATCTGCGGCACGGGGCAAGGTGCCATCCTCGAAACCGATGGCTTTGGCTATTTTTGCGGTGGGTATGAGCTGCGGGTCTGGTGCGGTTAAATTCGGGTTGGGGCCAAATTCAGACTCGGTTGTCGGCGCCATGGTTGTGGTAGTCGTGCAACCTAGTAGGCTTAAAAATGATAAGGCCAGAGTTAAGCTTCGCATTGCAAGAAGTCTCTTGTGTTTGCACATGTCCTTGATACGAGTGTGCGCTTGCTTTGGCTCGGTTGAGTTTGGATTTGTCGGTTTTTAGGATTCGGCTCTTTGGTTTGTGATGTTTGGTACGACGGCGATTCAGCGATAATTACACGAAGGGGTCGGAGTACTCCGACCCCTTTGGAACCTCTCTGTTATAACGGCTAATTCCGGTATTTGGTGTTTGGGTATTGGCGTTGTTGTTTTGTAAGAGGGATGTTCAGCGTTGATTATACAAAAGTCTTGGAGTGCACATCGGCCCCGTCATTGGCACTGACGCCTAAATTCTTGAGGGTATTTCTGCGTATCTGCTCGATGTTTTTAGCATAGCTTGTATAAGTTTTGCTTAAGTATTTTTTGGTTTTAGTCGAATTAATCTGATCCCAATGGATGGCGAATCGGTACACAGCTTGAACATCACCACAGGAGGTTCGCTATGTTCCACTCAACTTTTAGAGCTTTATTCGCCCTTACTTTTGTTTTGGCTGTTACTGCGTGCAGTGATTCATCGAACAACAAACCTATGCCGCAAGAGCCGGTTGCAAACGATCCGCCGGCAGAAGAGGTAGGCAATATCGTAGAGGTGGCGTCCGATGCCGGCTCCTTTACCACATTGATTACCGCCTTAGAGTCGGCGGGATTAGATTCGACTTTGGCAGACGAGACGGCTTCGTTCACTGTGTTCGCGCCCACCGATGATGCATTCAGCGCATTGGGACAAGACACGATTGACGCCCTGCTGGCTGATACAGACAAACTTACCAGTATTTTGACTTACCATGTCGTATCAGGCGACCCGGTTGCAAGCGAGGCCGCAATTTCGCTAGCGGGATCGACCGTTGAAACCGTAAACGGAGCGAAGGTTGCGATTACCGTGCGTGACGGTGACCTGTTCATCAACAATGCAAAGGTGACCTCAGCAGATATTGAGGCTTCCAATGGAATAATTCACGTACTGGACGCGGTGATTACGCCACCAGAACAGACCGTGGTCGAGGGCACAATTGTTGATGCGGCTCTGGCTACCGAAAGCCTGTCAACGCTGGTTACAGCGGTGCAAGCGGCTGGGCTGGATTCTGTACTTGCAGATCCAGAGGCTACTTTTACCGTGTTTGCACCTACGAATGACGCTTTTGCAGCACTCGGTGAAGAGACTATCGCAGCGCTTTTAGGCGATATTGACACCCTAAGTAACATCTTACTCTTCCACCTGGTTCCAGAAGTTGCCGTCGATTCCATAACCGCACTGTCGCTGTTTGGGGAAATGGTCGAGATGGCGAACGGTGATTCGGTTACCATTTCTGTTGAAGAGGGCGTGCTCAAAATCAACGGCGCTTCAGTTACCATTGCGGATATCGTCACTGATAACGGTATTGTGCACGTGATCGATACGGTGCTTACGCCCCCCGAGCCAGCGTTGGGCACTATTGTTGACGTCGCCGTTGCCGATGGCCGCTTTACCACCTTGGTCGAGGCTGTGCAGGCTGCCGACTTAGCTGCAACACTATCGGATGAGACCGCTACCTTCACGGTATTTGCGCCCACAGACGATGCTTTCGCTGCGTTACCTGAGGGAACCTTGGATGGTCTCCTTGCAGACACCGAAGCACTCTCTAACGTATTGCTCTATCACGTACTAGCTGATCAGGCTGTACCTAGCGAAGATGCGATAGCACTTGATGGATCCATGGTCGAGATGGCGAACGGGCAGTCAGTGACCGTATCGGTAAGAGAGGGCGAACTGTTTATCAACGAAAGCAAAGTGATCATTGCCGATGTTGAGGCTTCGAACGGAATCATACACGTCCTTGATTCGGTTTTGATTCCTGAGTAAGCGTCAAGTCTAGTTTAGTCAATCTTCTCGCGCACTGCGGGGTGGTTGAAAGAGCCAGACATACGAAGGGGGCGGAGTACACTCCGCCCCCTTTTTTTACCGCCGCTCCCACCACAACAGCTCCTACGATGCGTCCTTCCAATATCGGGTAGGTCCAGCCGTGGTAAGGTTTGCGTGAACGGGCGAGTGCAGTCTGAAATGTTCTGCCAATAAGCCTACCACCCTAGGCTGAAAGGTCTCGGGCAAGCTGTGTTCCATACCCTCGATCAAGACAAACTTGGAGCCCGCAATTTGCTCCGCCGTATGCACCCCATGCTCCGGCGGGATCAACGGATCGGCCGACCCGTGGATCACAAGCGTAGGGCGCGTGATGGTGGCGACCTCTTCTGTTCGGTCTCCGGTCTTGAATATCGCCATAAGCTGCCGCGTCATGGATTCGGGGTGGAAGCCCCGCGCGCGCATCATATCTTCGCGGCTGACTTCGGCCGTGCCGCCCGCGAGATTACGCAGGTTGCTCTCAGCGGCGCCGGTTGGGGGCGGTAGATGTGGGGCGAAGGTGGTTGACATGATTGAACTGAGTGTTGCAACCCGATCGGGGTACTGGGCTGCTAACACCTGCGCAATCATGCCGCCCATCGAAACACCAACAACGTGGGCGGAGTCGTAGTTAAGAGCGTCAAGCACGGCCAGATTATCGGCCGCCATATCGTTCAGTGAGTAGGGCGCGTCTACTGAAAAGCCCAAGTTGTACTTTAGTAGTTGCCACCAGATCGTGGGCTCACCCCAGCTGGCGAAAGAGGTGGAATCACCAGTGTCTCGGTTGTCGATTACGGCAACCTCATAACCCTCATTGATAACACGCTGTATGAAAGCATCGCCCCAAGCAGCGCCGGAGCCGCCAAGCCCCATAATCAAAAGTACCTTCTCGTGCTCGGGGGCCGCGTTAAAGACGCGATACGCGATGGTTGCATCTGGGACAGTCGTAGTTAACACGGGCTGGCTATCGTAATAGCTTCGGGAATAATCGGCGTTGGCACCGATTGCGCAAAAAGCGGTCAAGATCAGTAAAAGCAATCGCATAGACAGGAGGATCTCTTTTTGATTTTTCTCTATCTTACTGGGTTTGTATAGTCGTCGCACAGCGAATGGCGAATGGCGAATGGCGGGCGAAGGGGTTGGAGTAATCCTACCCCGATCTTCTCTCGGATCGGGCCGCGATGGTGGGCTGGTTACGATTACGAAGGGGGCGGAATGCACTCCGACCCCTTCGTAGAGTGCCGGAACTCTTCAAATGTCGCAGCTTTTACGACACCGCCACTTTCACCGGCCGTTTGCCATCCTTGCCATACAAATTCGCGGTTAAGCTCGAGATC
>JAUHWV010000138.1 GCA_030427335.1 Gammaproteobacteria bacterium
TCTCAGAGTGACTGTTACCGGGCTATTAGAAACCGGACAAGGTCACGCTGTGCTAGGTGCTGGAGGACCTATTACCGTACCAGTAGATCAGACTCTGAACATTGCACCCGATGGCACCATTTTCGCCCGATCGATCTTGCAACCCGACGCGGATCCGGTTGCTGTCGGGCAGATCATGTTAAGGGATGCAAGTAATACGCCCCTAGTAAGACGCCAAGATACGCTGTTTGAACCACAAGAACAGATCGGCCTAGGAGGCGATTTCGTTTCGGGTCCCAACCCCACTTCGGTTAACGCGGGTGTGCTCGAGGGGAGTAATGCGAATCCTGTCGAGGTGATGGTTGAGCTGATGGACTTCTCTCGCAAGTTTGAGAGCCAAATCAAGATCATCGCCGAAATGAAACGACTGGATGAATCAAGCTCGACCATGATCCGAGTCAGCTAAGACCGTATTTAGGAGAACACTATGGACGCCTCATTGTGGGTAGCAAAAACCGGTTTGACCGCTCAGCAAACACGCATGACGGTCATCTCAAACAACTTGGCCAACGTGAGTACCGTTGGCTTTAAAAAGGATCGCGCCGTATTTGAAGATTTGCTCTATCAAAATGTGCGACAGCCGGGCGCCGCGGCGGATCAGGAATCCGATTCGCCCACCGGTCTGTTACTGGGAACGGGTACCCGAATCATTGCGACCGAGAAAATCAACTCGCAAGGTAACATTATTGCTACCGATAACCCTTTGGACATTGCGATCGCAGGTGATGGTTATTTTTCGGTACAACAAGCGGACGGAACCATTGCTTACACTCGCGACGGCAGTTTCAAGCTCAATGCGGCCGGTGAACTGGTCACCGCTAACGGCGAGGGGCTGGTACCCGCACTCACCATTCCAGAAAATGCGGCGGCCATCACCATTGGACGCGACGGCACGGTGAGCGCTGAGCTAGAAGCCGGTGCCGGTGAAGTGCAACTCGGTCAAATCCAAGTCACGCGATTTGTGAACGAGGCGGGTTTGCAGTCAATCGGCCGCAACCTACTGAGACCCACGAACGCCAGCGGTGAAGGCACCATCGGAATACCGGGTAATGGCGGCTTGGGGATGCTAGTTCAAGGCTCGTTAGAGGCATCTAATGTCAACGTAGTCGAAGAAATGGTCAACATGATCGAAACACAGCGCGCCTATGAGGTGAACTCAAAGGCCATTTCCGCGGCCGATGGCATGCTGCGATTCTTGAACAATAACTTGTAGGGCTGATCATGACTAAACTCACTTTAACAGCCATTGTCACAAGCTTACTGTGGGGCTGTGCAGCAGCGCCCGTGATGCAGCCCAGCGCCGACTTCGCAGTCGTTCGGCCCACACAGGCAGAACCCGACCGCATACCAACCGGATCCATTTTAGACAACAGCCGCAGAATTTCATTATTTGAAGGCCAACGACGTTGGAATGTCGGCGATCTGGTCACGATCATTTTGGCAGAAACAACGCAAGCCACTCGAAGTGCGGGCTTAACAGCGGAACGCAAAGCCAGTAACGACGTTCTGGATACAGCCGAGATGGCAGGCAAATTCATGTCACAGGGCGGCTTTATTGGCGCACTCAAAAAAGACGGCGGAACGATCGCAACGGAATCCGAAGGTAGTGCGAGTCAAGCGGCCAGCCTACAAGGCTCGATTACCGCCACGATTATTGAGGTACTCCCCAATGGCAATCTCGTGGTCACCGGCGAAAAACAACTCGCCTTATCAGAAGGCAGCGAATTTATTCAAGTCACCGGTGTCGTCCGAGCGCAAGACATCCAACCCGATAACACCGTGACATCACGCCGAATTGCCAACGCTCAAATTTCGTACCGCGGCACGGGTGAATTGGCTCGCGCCGCCAAACCGGGCTGGGCAACGAGCCTGCTTTACAACATTTGGCCTTTCTAAGGAGTTCTGCCATGAGAAACTTTCTCGCAGTGCTAATGATCCTACTCACATTGAGCCACGCCAATGCGGCCGATCGAATCAAAGATATCGTTAGCGTAAGCGGTGTTCGAGATAATCAGCTGGTGGGCTACGGGATCGTGGTGGGCCTCAATGGCACAGGCGATGGCTCTGATATCTCGTTTACCGGGCAGAGTCTAAAATCGATTCTGTCGAGCCTGGGTGTTACGACAAACCCGTTTGATAGTTTCGATGTCGCCACCTCTGCCGGCCGTCCTCTCGAAGTGGATAACGTCGCAGCGGTCATGGTAACGGCTGAGCTGCCCCCTTTTGTAAAACCGGGGCAACGTATTGATGTCAATATTTCGACGATCGGTGCGGCTACCAGTTTACGGGGTGGCAGCTTGATCATGACGCGCCTGCTGGGTATCGACGGTGAAACCTACGCAATCGCACAAGGCGCACTCACTGTCACGGGTATCACGGCCGAAGCAGCTGGATCGAGCGTCCAAACCGGTGTGCCAACCGCAGGTCGGATCCCTAATGGCGCTATTGTAGAACGAATGGTTGAAACCCCGTTCGACAAAACAGAGCACATTGTTTTAAACGTACATCAAGGCGATTTTTCAACGACCAACGCCATAACAGAGTTGATTAACACGACCTTCGGAGACGGCACCGCCTTCGCCTTAGACAGTGTATCAGTAGCGGTACGTGCGCCGGTGGATTCTTCTCAGCGCGTCAACTTTCTGAGCATGATTGAAAATCTGACCGTGACACCTGGCGCCCCGGCCGCGCGGATTGTGGTTAACTCAAGAACCGGCACTGTCGTCATCAATCGCGCAGTAAGAGTTGAAACCGCTGCCGTGACACACGGGACCATTAGTGTACGCGTGACGGCGACAAATGAAGCCAGCCAGCCCAATGCCTTTGGGCAGGGGGAAACACAACAGGTACAAAACGCCGAAATCTCGGTGGACGACGACCCCAAACAAATGGTGTTGTTTGAGACCGGTATTGATCTGCGTGATTTAGTTGAAGCCGTGAATCAAGTGGGCGCGTCGCCATCATCACTGATAGCGATCCTCGAAGCACTAAAACAGTCAGGTAGCCTCAAAGCCGAGCTGGTGGTGATCTAACATGAGCCAGATTAACGCGCCGGTAGCAACGTTTGACTTTCATTCAATGGCCCAGCTCAAGAATCAAGCCAGAACGAACGAAGAAGCGGTTGCCAGGAAAGTGGGTGAACAGTTTGAGGCTATGTTCATCGATATGATGATGAGCTCCGTTCGCGAAGCCAACAAACCCATGAAGAGCGATTTATTCGCCTCAAGCAGTACGGATACCTATGAAGAGATGTATCACAAAGAGCTTTCGCTCCACATGGCCTCTCAAGGTTCGTTTGGAATTGCCGATTGGATTGTAGAGCAGGTGAAAACCAAGCAACAACAGACCAAAGCGATTACCGACTATGAACTCCATCAAACTCCGTCTGCACCGACTCCGCAGAATACGATGCTAAAGGATCACTATGAGTGACTTGTTGCAGTTGGGTGCAAGCGGCATCCGCGTTTACCAATCGGCCTTAAAAACGGTATCGAATAATATCGCTAACGCCGGTTCGGCGGACTATTCACGACAAACCGCTGTCGCGCAAGCCGAGACGCCGCTGATGCTTGGCCCACACTCGATCGGAACGGGCGCGTACACGGCCAGAATTTCACGCGCATACGATGCGGCGATTGAAAACAGCGTTCGTCAAAGTTCAAGCGACGTGAGCGCTCAGCAGCCCATGATTGATTTCACCAACCGTGTCCTTGATGTTATTGGCTCCCAAACGGCGGGGTTGAGCCAGGTCTTAGACGACTTTTTTAGCGCCGCCGAGGCTTTGAGTTCTGACCCAGCGTCCACCGTATTACGCTCTGACTTTTTGGACGAAACGGACAATGTAGCCGCTCGTTTCCGCGAGCTTTCAGGCCAGGTCATGTCGAACGCGGCTGATTCTCAAAGTTTCATAGAAACACAAATCGAAGAACTGAATCGGCAGGCCGAACAACTCGGTATCATCAATCAGCAACTGGGGCTAAAGCCGACCGAATCGAAACAATCACCCGCGCTGCTCGACCAGCGTGATGCGATTCTCAGGAGCATGTCGGAGCTGGTTAAAATTAACGTAGACTTCAACGAAGCCGGACAGGCGAGCGTTAAGATAGGCACCAACACCGACCAAAATAGATTAGTGACTGCCACAAAAACTTACGCCTTGAGTGCTGTTTTTGATCCCAGCAATGCGGGTAATGCCGCGTTTACGATTGACGCATTGGGCGAAGACCGAACCATCAGCACGCCATACGGAGGCACCATAGCCGGCGCGCTTACCTTCCGCTCACAGGTGCTACAACCCACGCTCGAGCAAATTGATGATCTTGCGGAAGCGTTCGCCGCAAAGATTAATGAAGTACATCAACAGGGACTTGATGCAAATGGCGATGCCGGTACCGCTTTATATTCGATTAATACAGGCGCGACTTACAGTGCACAAACGCTGACAAGCTTAGTTGCCAACCCAGACCTCGTGGCGACATCAGGTTCCTTGAGAGTTCAAAATGCGACGACAAACTTAAGCAACACCGCTGGCGCAATTACCTACTCAGTACAACCGTCGAGCGCGAACTTTCAAATCCAGTTTGACACAGATGCAAGCTATTCGATTCTGGACACGGCCGGTGCCACAATTTCCACGGGCAACCCTTACGATGCCAGCACCGGCGTTACCCATGATGGCGTCACAATTACCTTTGATGAAGCCATTGTGAGCGGGGATACGTTCATCATTGAACCTAATACCAACGCGGGTGGCGATAACAGCAACTTGAAGAGCCTGATCTCGTTGCAGGATGCAAAAATTATGAGTGGAAGCTCGACCTTCTCTGAAAGCTATCTAAGCATGATCAACGGCGTGGGTAATAAATCACAAATCAGCTCGGTGTCGCTGGAAGCCCTTTCGATTGTGCAGGAACAAAACCTGGCCACAAAAAGTAGCATCAGCGGCGTAGACTTAGATCAAGAAGCGGCTGATCTAATCCGTTATCAACAAGCTTATCAAGCCTCGGCTCAGGTGATTCAAACAGCCAACCGCATCTTTGATGCCATCTTAAGTGCCGCTTGAGGACGATTATGAAACTATCAACGAGTGCTTTTTACGATCGTACGATTAACCAACTGTCCACGCAGCACAAATCGGTTGCTGACTTGCAGGCAAAGCTAGCAAGCGGAAAAGAGGTACTTCGACCCAGCGATGCACCAGACAAATCTGCCGTGATTTTAAGAATTAAAAGTGCGCTCGAGCAGCAAAACAGTTTCGAGCGTAATTTGAATTCGGTTCTCGACCGCATGAGTCGAGAAGAGATTGTTATGCAAGCCTCCAGCGATTTGATGCAACGCGTAATCACACTGGGCGTGCAGGCATCGAGTGAGGCCCTGCCGCCTGAAGGACGTGAGCTAATCGCAATTGAAATATCAACCATTCGCGATGAACTGCTGCAGCTTGCCAATCATAAAGACCCTAACGGGCATTACACGTTCGCTGGGTCCAAGATCAACACCAAACCGTTTGTCGACGATGGAACGGGTAACATTGTTTACGCTGGAGACAACGGTAGAGTCACCGTAAATGTATCTGAACACAGGGAAATTACGGTTAAAAAGCCTGGTAGCGAGGTGTTTACAGCGGTTATCCGTGACGAGGCCGGCGTGGATACCCGTAAAAGTTTTTTTGATGTCCTTCAGGATTTTGAAACCGCGATTCGTGCTGACGACAGTGATGGTATTGCGCTTGGATTTTCAGAGTTAACTGACATCAACGAGGGTTTGGCTCAATCGCTTACAGACATCGGTTCGCGCGTTGCATCGGTAGAAAGCCAGCGTAATATCATCGAGGACACCAAGGTAAGGTATCAAACCTTACTGTCGCAAGAAGAAGATTTAGACTACGCCACCGCCGTAACGCAGCTGTCACAGGAAATGCTGGCTCTGGAATCGGCACAGGCGAGCTTCGCAAAAATTTCGCAGCTCTCTTTATTCAACTATTTACGCTAGCAGCCGATTAGTAGGGCAAGACCTTAGAGAATAGCCATAAATATGACTGAAGTTAATAACATCGCATCGCAGGTATTAACCAGC
>JAUHWV010000139.1 GCA_030427335.1 Gammaproteobacteria bacterium
GCAGGTCAGATATTGGATAGAATGGTATGAGTAGCGTCTCGAAGTCCGGCTTAATTGCGATTGTGGGGCGTCCCAATGTGGGCAAATCTACGCTGCTCAATCACATATTGGGGCAAAAAATCAGCATTACCTCGCGCAAGCCCCAGACAACGCGACATACTTTGCTTGGAATCCATACTGAGGGCGACGCGCAGTTGGTATTTATAGATACGCCCGGTATTCATTCGGAGCACAAAAAAGCGCTCAACGAGTATATGAATAACGCTGCGGCGAGAGCGATGATCGACACCGATATTATCTGTATGGTGGTGGATCGTACTCATTGGACTCCCGACGATGAGCGAGTGTATCAGCAGGTGAAGCGACACCGAGCAAAGCTGGTCTTATTGGTCAATAAAATCGATCTGCTCAAAGATAAGGCGCAGTTGCTCCCGCACTTAGAAAAGCTCGCTTCTAAAGAAGGTGTCGACGACATTATTCCCATCTCTGCGTTCACGCCGGCGGATATTAAGCATCTGATTGAAACTTTGGTGGCAGCGAGTCCCGAGGGGGAGGGGCTATTCCCCGAGGAGCAAATCACTAATCGAAGTTCACGTTTTCTTGCATCGGAGATTGTCCGCGAAAAAATCACGCGCCAACTGGGCGACGAACTGCCGTACTCGGCCACGGTCGCCATCGATAGCTTTGAGGTTTCGGAGCGTTTTACTGAAATCCACGCAACTATTTTCGTTGAACGCCAAGGACAAAAACGCATTTTGATTGGCGACGGTGGTTCTCGTCTGAAGTCGATAGGCACAGAGGCGCGTATCGATATGGAGCGTTTGTTCGACAATAAGGTGGTTCTCAAACTTTGGGTTAAGGTTAAATCGAATTGGTCGGATGACTTGCAAGCGCTTAGAAGCCTCGGTTTTAGCGATTCGGATACCTAAATGATCGGCGCTAGTCTCGATCCTGCTTTTGTTTTGCACAAGCGTCCGTATCGAGAGACTAGTGAGTTAGTGGATCTCTTCACCTTATCTTTGGGTCGTGTTTGCTGTATTGCGCGCGGTGCGAGTCGCAAACGTCGAGGCGGCGCACTATCGCAGAGACTACAGCTCTTCAGGCCGATATTGGTGGCCGTTCAAGGCCAAAGCGAGCTTAAAACCCTAACGCAGGTAGAGGATGTCGCACTGGCCCACTACCTAAGTGGCGATGGCTTTTACGCCGCCTGCTATGTTAATGAGTTGCTATTACGAGTGCTGCAGCCTGAAGATGCCTACCCTGAAGTCTTCGCTGCGTACGCCGATTTATTGCCCCATTTCGGTAGCCCTAATGAGTGGCCATGGCGACTCCGCCGCTTTGAGTGGCAATTGATTCAAGCCCTAGGTGGTGGATTTGATCTATGCTTGGACTCCGAGTCTGGGGAGCAGGTGGCGCTCGGCTCTTACTACGTGTTTCGGCAAGACCAGGGTTGGGTGGGCTCGAATGAGTTCGATCAATCCGCGGTGAGCGGGCAGTGGATTCGTGATTTTTCAGAGGATTCCCCAGTGGCTTGGAGATCACGAGAGGCCAAAGAATTATGTCGAACTATGTTATACACCTTTACGGGAGACAAGCCGTTCCGAAGCCGGGAACTGTGGCGACAAAGTCGATCAGGAGGGCAGTAAGGTGATCTTAGGCTTGGGAACGGATCTGGTTGAGATTGCCCGCATCCAGCGTGTGAGGGATCGACACGGGGAGCGTTTTGAACATCGTATCCTAACCGATGCCGAGTTTCGTGAATATCGAGAGCGCGACGGCTGCGTTGCTTACCTGGCGAAGCGTTTTGCCGTAAAAGAAGCCGTCGCCAAAGCGCTCGGTACGGGAATGCGCGGTAGTGTACAATGGAGCACCATCCAGGTTCTTTCGGGCGACTTGGGGCGTCCCGAGTGCTGTTTGCTCGGCGAAGCCGCAAACTTCACGCAGGGTAAGAAGGTGAGTGTCACTATTACCGACGAGCGGGCCTATGCATTGGCATTTGCCATCTACCATAATGAGTGACAAGCCACTCTATTGATCTGAGAAGAGGATGTATTTGTGTCGCAGTACCCAACGATCGAAGCGTGTATCGGAAAAACACCTTTAGTTCGCCTACAGAGGCTGCCGGGTGATACCTCCAATCTGATCCTAGCTAAGCTTGAGGGTAATAATCCCGCCGGTTCGGTAAAGGATCGGCCGGCGATGAACATGATTGCGGCGGCGGAGGCTCGCGGTGCCATTAAGCCGGGTGACACGCTCATCGAGGCGACCAGCGGAAACACAGGTATTGCCTTGGCTATGGCGGCTGCGATTCGCGGCTACAAGTTAAAGTTGATTATGCCATCTCATATGAGTGAGGAACGCAAGCTTGCTATGGCAGCCTATGGCGCTGAGCTGATTGAAGTGACTCAGGAAGAGGGTATGGAAGGAGCTCGGGATTTGGCTCTTCAACTTGAAGAGATGGGGCGGGGCATGGTGCTCAATCAGTTCGCCAATCCAGATAACCCCGCTGCCCATTTTCAGACTACGGGTCCAGAAATTTGGGAGCAGACCGCAGGTACCGTTACGCATTTTGTTGCGTCAATGGGAACCACCGGAACGATTATGGGTTGTTCACAGTTTCTTAAGTCAAAAAATCCCGATATTCAGATTGTGGGTTTGCAACCGGCAGATGGCGCCAGTATCCCGGGGATTCGCCGCTGGCCAGAAGCCTACCTGCCATCGATCTACAAGCCTCAAACCGTCGATTTGATTCTTGATATCGATCAGGCGGAAGCAGAGGAGACCATGCGGCGTATGGCGAAAGAAGAGGGTATTTTCTGCGGTGTGAGTTCGGGCGGTGTAATGGCGGGAGCGCTCAGGTTATCCCAAACCATAGATAACGCAGTAATCGTAGCGATTGTGTGTGATCGAGGCGACCGTTACCTCTCTACCGGCGTCTTCTCAGGCTAGATTGTCGTGGTTTGGGTAAGAGACTCCTCTAAAACAGGTTGTTCACCCATGCCACGGGGCGTGGATTGGTACGCGCGTTTAAGTGCGCCCTTTCCCGAGTCTGCTCGAGAGCCACTTCGAGCTGCTCTAGATACACTCTCATTGGCCGCGGAGCGGCCTAGATCGGATGAGCTGGATTGGGCCCTAGATACCGATGTTATTGAGGATAGTCTTGATATCGGTCTGATACTGCTTGAGCTTAAAACAGACTTACCCACGCTGATTGCGGGTTTACTCTATCGCTCGGCACGAGAGCAGAGGTTGAGTATCGAAGCGATTCGACGCCACTTTGGCGACGAAATAAGCGCTTTGGTTGTGGGCGTTTTGAAGATGGCGGACGTGGGCGATGTCGCGAATTTGGAGTCGGTTCCTGTCCTGGGTCAGGCTCAGTCTGCAAGCGATAACCTTAGACAGATGCTGGTCGCGATTGTCGATGATGTTCGAGTGGCTCTGATTAAACTGGCTGAACGGACCTGTGCAATCCGTCTGGTGAAAGATGACCCCGTTAGACGGGAGCGTATTTCGCGCGAAGTATCGGGTCTGTACGTTCCTTTGGCCCACCGTTTGGGTATCGGGCAATTGAAGTGGGAGCTAGAGGACCTTTCGTTTCGCTACACCGATCCGAGTGTGTATAAACGCATCGCTAAGCTGCTGGACGGCAAGCGTATCGAGCGCGATCGCTACATCAAACGTGTTTCGCTCACCGTAACACGAGCGCTCAAGGCTGAGGGTGTCAACAGTGAAATTAGCGGTCGAGCCAAACATATATACAGTATCTGGCGAAAAATGCAGCGTAAAGGAATTGGCTTTTCGCAGGTTCATGACATTCGTGCGATCCGTATTTTAGTTCCCTCTGTGCACGACTGCTACACAACTCTCGGGATTATTCACGGACTCTGGCGAACCATTCCGAATGAGTTCGACGATTATATCGCCAACCCCAAGGCCAACGGATATCGCTCGCTCCATACCGCAGTAATTGGGCCAGAAGGTAAAGTGTTGGAAGTGCAGGTCCGGACTCCTGAAATGCACGATGAGGCCGAATTGGGTGTGTGTGCGCACTGGCGCTACAAGCAGAGCGATCGCAATCGTGCCGCATCGGTTTACGACGAAAAAATCGAGTGGCTCCGTCAGGCACTGCGGTGGCAGGATGAGACCGGGGATGTCGAGAGTCTGCGCGAGTCTTTGCATTTCGACGTAGATTACGATCGCGTCTTTGTATTTACGCCAAAGGGCGACATCGTCAATCTGAGTCAGGGCGCGACCCCAATTGATCTTGCGTATCATGTGCACACCGAGATAGGGCATCGCTGTCGAGGAGCGCGAGTCAACGGCAGCTTGGTGCCCTTGAATACGCGCTTACAGACGGGTGATCGAGTCCAGATCATTACTGGCGATACCCTTGCGCCGAAACGAGAGTGGCTTCGAGAGGAGTCAGGCTGGGTCGTGACCAGTCGCGCGCGTACTCAAATCTTGAATTGGTTTAAATCCCGAGCCCGCGAAGAAAATATTGACGCGGGCAGGCATTTACTCGAAAAGGCGTTTAAACGCCTAGCGATGACCTCTCTGGATTATGCTCGGTTGGCTCGTAAAGTGCAGTGTGCGTCGGTTGAGGACATGTTTGCTTCGATCGGATCGGGCGAGCTAGCGGCACAGGGCGTGGTCGCCATTGGTGAGACACTCGTTAGCCCTAGGCAGTTAGAGGCGCCGGTCCAGGGGCGAAACGAATCGGGCATCACGAGTCGCCTCTCTTCGTGGGCGGGTCACCGGGGACGCATACATTGCGCTGGCTGTTGCAATCCAGTCGATGGAGACCGAGTAGGCGGCTTTGTGACGCGTGCACGCGGCGTGAGCGTGCATCGACTTGATTGTTCACGTTGGTTAAAGTTGATCGAAATGGCGCCCGACCGAGTCGTTGAAGTTCGATGGGAAAGCGGTGCGATCGCAGGCTTAGATGTCACAATCGAAATTCTTGCCTACGACAGGCGCGGTTTGTTGCGGGATGTGACGGACGCGCTGTCACAGACCTCCGCTAATATGATCTCGGTGAACACCCAAACCGATCGGCGTACGCAAATGGCGACGCTGAGGCTGTTTCTAGAGGTTAATGGGTTGGTCGAGCTTGATGCGGTGCTTGAGCGCATTGCCAAGTTACCCAATGTCATTTCTGCGGAGCGTATTCCTGAGGAGATGAGCGATGAGTGAAAACAAGTACACTCTGGAGGATCTGGGCTATCTCATGATGCGACTCAGAGATCCCGAAACAGGCTGCCCTTGGGACCTGAAGCAAACTGCAGCTTCGATCGTACCTTTTACGCTTGAGGAGGTATACGAGCTAATTGAAACGATCGAGAGCCAAGATCATGACGCTGAATGCGATGAGCTTGGTGACGTCCTGTTTCAGATCGTCTTTTACGCCCAGCTGGCGCAGGAATCGGGCCGTTACGATTTGAGTGATGTGGTCGACCGTATTGTGCGCAAGTTGCTGCGTCGTCACCCACACGTATTCCCTGACGGTACGCTGAGCTCGAAATCGGATGAATGCGTCGACATACCCGAGGTGAAAGCGCGTTGGGAGCAGATCAAACAGGTTGAGCGTCAGCAAAAAAATCAAATTCATCCGCTCGATGACATACCCCTGGCGCTGCCCGCCTTACCGCGCGCACAAAAAGTACAAAAGCGCGCGGTCACACTCGGCCTCGACTGGCCGTCGATAGACGGGGTTTTGTCTAAGGTGAAAGAGGAATTGGCTGAGCTGGAGATGGCCATACAGGGTGATCTACCGTCGAGGGAAGAAGAGCTCGGCGATTTGATTTTTAGTTGCGTGAATTTAGCCCGTCATTTAAACGTCGATTCCGAACAGTCTCTGAGAGAGGCAACGCGCAAATTTGAGCAGCGAGCCCGCGCTTATGCCGACTTAGCCGCTCATGAAAAGGTTGACTTAAACGCTGCATCTGACGAGGTTAAAGATCAGTTATGGGGCAGAGTAAAGAGCGGCTTTGCAGGGAAATCGAGCTGAGTGTGCTGGAGTCGTATTAGTCTTTAGTAGGGTTGTAGTAAAGCGGCGGGCTGTGTATCTT
>JAUHWV010000009.1 GCA_030427335.1 Gammaproteobacteria bacterium
GGGGTGTGTTCGAGCCGCCGTGCAGCATAATTTAATAGCCGCACCACAACGTTTATGGTATTGCGGTCCGATGTTTCGGCATGAGCGTCCACAGCGCGGCAGGTTGCGTCAGTTTCAACAAATTGGTCTGGAAAGCTTTGGTGTATCGACTCCCGATGCCGATGCCGAGTTGATTGTCCTGACGGCCCGACTTTGGCGCGATCTTGGTGTACAGGATGCCGTGACACTTGAGCTCAATTCAATTGGCAGTTTCGAGTCAAGAGAGCGATATAAAGAGGCACTTGTGGCTTATTTGCGGTCGCGTCATGACGAGCTTGATGAAGATAGCCAGCGTCGTTTGGATTCCAACCCACTTCGTATCTTGGATAGTAAAAACCCCGATACGCAGAGCCTACTCGATGGCGCACCGGATCTAACGGACTTTCTAGATGAAGAGTCGCAAGCCGACTATACGCGCATGAAAGCACTGCTTGAGGCGGCTGGTGTCGCGTTTAGACTTAACCCAAGGCTCGTTCGCGGTTTGGACTATTACAACAAAACCGTATTTGAATGGACCACCGATCGACTCGGAGCGCAGAGCACGATTTGTGCGGGTGGTCGCTACGATGGCTTGGTGGCTCAATTAGGGGGGCGGTCAACACCTGGTGTTGGGTTTGCCATGGGTGTGGAGCGCGTGCTATTGCTATGTGAAGAACTGGGCGTTACCGCACCACCCCAGTCGCCAGAGATATTTGCGTTTGGCGCCGGTGATAAAGGTGAAATGGCTATTTTTCCCATCGTAGACGCTTTGCGCCAGCGTTTACCTGGCCGGGTTTGCCAGTTGAATGTCGGCGGGGGTAGCATGAAATCTCAGCTCAAAAGAGCCAATAAAAGCGGTGCGCCTTACGTTTTGATTTGCGGGGAGGCAGAGGCCGAATCAAGCCAAGTGACCTTAAAGTTCATGCGAGACGAGCGAGAACAGGTTACGGCGAGCATAGAAAGCGTGTTCGAAATACTCGAACGCGAGTTGAATACACTGTAGAGTAGCGGTCGTCCGGCGACCTGTATAAGGAAGAAAAGTGGAAGCGTATCGTACAGAAGAAGAGCAAGTTGAAGCCATAAAGCGATGGTGGAATGACAATGGCAAAAGCATCGTGGCTGCTGTGGTTGTGGGCGTTGTTGCCAGTGTCGGTTGGCAATGGTGGCAAGGGTCGCAGGTCGAGAAGTCTGAGCAGGCCTCGGTCGTGTACAACGAACTAACGGAATTGAGCGGTACCCCTGAACTTACGCCGGCTCAGCAAGTTCGTGTGGATGAGTTAGCCGCGATTTTGAAAGAAGATTTTGGCTCTACAGGCTATGCCAAACTAGCGGATCTGATCCTTGCTGCGGAGCAAGTCGAGCGCGGCATGCCAGAACAGGCCTACGCAACGCTCGAGGCACTGGAAAAAGAAGTGGCGGCCGATCCGACTCTATACGGTATGGTCAAATTGCGTCGTGCCCGACTTCAAGCTTCTGTTCTGGATGCGAGCTCTGCTATGGCGACGCTTGAGACCCTGGTCCAAGGCGAATACGCGGCCTTGGCTAGAATGGCCATGAGTGATATTGAATTAAATGAAGGCAATTATGAAGCGGCGCTGACGCATTTGAACCTAGCGCTTGCCCTCAATG
The DNA here is from genome assembly GCA_030427335.1 of Gammaproteobacteria bacterium. GTDB lineage: Bacteria > Pseudomonadota > Gammaproteobacteria > Pseudomonadales > Halieaceae > Aequoribacter. Next base: position 1,648 of record JAUHWV010000009.1, read on the forward strand.
AGGACATGAGTCGATCGCCAGAGGTGCAAGATCGTATTGCCTATCTGGAATCTCGATTGAGCGAGACGGCTTCGGTTGATGGTGAACCACAATGATTCGCTCGATACAGCGCATTGGCGGCCTAATTTTAGTCGCGACTCTGACGGGTTGTTCGACCATTTCAGGGTGGTTTTCCTTGGATGATGAGGAGGTTAACCAACCGGCTGAACTGGTAACGTTTACTGAGACTGCGCGGGTGAAGCGCCTTTGGTCAACCGGGGTCGGTGATGGGCAGGGAGACGGCTATTACCGCCTTACTCCCGCTATGAGCGGTGATAATATTATCGCGGTATCGAATGACGGCGAGTTGCTGGTTGTGAATGCCGACACAGGTAAAAAGGTCTACGAACGAGAGCTTGATTATCAGGTTTCCGGTGGTGTTGGTGTCGGTGCAGGAATGCTTTTGCTTGGCACCTCCGAAGGCAGGGTCGTAGCTCTGCGCGAATCCAATGGTGAGGAATTGTGGCGGCAAACGCTGCGGGGAGAGGTGCTTTCGGCTCCTCAGACCGATGGCAAGGTGGTTGTAGTACAAACCTACGACGGGCGAGCCCAAGCGCTCGATGCAAAAACGGGTAGCTTACTATGGAGTTACGACAGTAACGTACCGGTTCTCACGATACGCGGAACATCCACCCCGGTCTTACGAGACGGTCGTGCCTATATCGGTTTTGCGAACGGTCGCGTTATCGCTTTCGATGCGACGGACGGGGATATCGATTGGGAGCTTCGCGTTGCCATAGCCCAAGGTCGGTCCGAGATTGAGCGTATGGTGGATGTCGACGGCGCCATAGCGATTGTCGGTAACGAGCTTTATGCCGCTAGCTACCAAGGTTACGTTGTGGCTGCGGATCTTCGAACGGGACGCAAGTTGTGGCAGCAAGAGGTTTCTACTGTATCGGGCGTATCGCAGGGTTTTGGTAACGTATACGTTAGTGATCAAGACGGCACGGTCAGCGCTTACCTCCGCAATGGTCAAGGTCTGCGATGGGCGCAGACGGATTTGAGCTACCGTGCGCCGACCAAACCGGTAACCGTTGGCGCTTACTTAGTGTTCAGTGATTTTGATGGCGTACTGCATGTGCTCTCGCAGGTTGATGGCAGTTTCGCGGCGCGTGAAAAATTAGGTGATCCAGCTCGGGCCGATATTCTCAGCGATGGCAACCGATTCTTTGTATACACCGATAAAGGCAAGCTTCAGGCCTTTGAGGTGAGCTCAAAGGATTAATTATGATTCCGGTCATTGCTCTGATAGGGCGGCCTAATGTGGGTAAATCCACGCTATTTAATCAGCTTACAAAATCAAGGGAAGCCCTAGTAGCAGATCTCGAAGGGCTTACGCGCGATCGCAAGTATGGCGAGGGTAAAGTGGGTGGCCGCCCCTATATCCTCATTGATACGGGCGGTATTACCGGGGCGGAAGAAGGCATCGACTTACCGATGGCGCAACAGTCGATGGCGGCAGCGGAAGAAGCAGATGTGGTTCTTCTTATGCTGGATGCACGCGCCGGTTTGACGGGCGTCGACCAAGAGTTGGTGGCGCTGTTGCGCCGCCAAAGTATCGATTTTCATGTGGTTGTTAACAAGATTGATGGTTTGAATGTCGACGCTGCGCTGAGCGAATTCTATACCTTAGGTGTGGATCCGCTCTTCGAAATGGCGGCTTCGCACAACCGCGGTGTTCGATCCATGATAGAAAAGGTCCTGGAGGCTTATCCCGAACCTGCTCTTGAAGAGCCCGCAGAAGAACACGATCACGGCATCAAAGTGGCTATCGTTGGTCGACCCAATGTGGGTAAGTCAACGCTTGTGAATCGTTTGCTTGGGGAAGAACGCGTAGTGGTTTACGACCATCCGGGTACCACACGTGACAGCGTTTATATTGATTTTGAGCGTGGAGAGGATCACTACACGCTGATCGACACGGCCGGTGTGCGCCGGCGTAAAAATGTCAGAGAATCGGTGGAAAAGTTTTCCATCGTCAAAACCCTGAGAGCGATCGACGATGCCAATGTTGTGCTCCTTTTGATGGATGCACATGAGGGTATTGTTGATCAAGATATGCATCTGTTAGGGCATTGCATCGAGGCAGGCCGAGCTTTGGTTGTTGTCATTAACAAATGGGATGGTCTTGACGACTACCAAAAAGATCGAATCAAGACCACGATTAATCGACGATTGAAGTTTGTCGATTTTGCTCAAATGCACTTTATCTCCGCTCTTCATGGGAGTGGGGTGGGCCTTCTCTACGAGTCTATAAACGGTGCCTATGCTGCTGCAACGCAGAAGCTGAGCACGAATTATTTAACACGGATTTTGGAGGGTGCTCTGGCCGATCATCCGCCGCCCATGGTGAACGGTCGCAGGATAAAACTTCGTTATGCACACGCAGGCGGGCAAAACCCCCCAAGGATCGTGATACACGGAAACCAGACCGATAAGCTTCCGAATTCGTATGAGCGCTACCTAGAAAATGTTTATCGGCGTGAGCTGGGTATTGAGGGAACTCCCATAAAAATCGAGCTTCGCACTAGCGAAAATCCCTACGCCGGACGCCGCAATAAGTTAACCCAGCGTCAAATCAACCGTAAGCGTCGTTTAATGGCGCACGTCAAAAAGAAAAAATAGATCTCGATCTAACCGAAAGGTCACTCAAACTATCGCGCGGGGCTAACGCCCCGACGCAGGCGCGTTGCCGCTTGGATTTCCACTGTTATAGTCGACTGTAACACCTATTAGGAGTCCGCTATGTTTTTTATCCGATCTCTGTTTACAGCTGCTCTGCTGACGCTGGTGAGCATGACGAGCCACGCAGCTGTCCCAGTTCTGACCTTTGCGATGGAACCATTCGATTCGCTGGTTTTGGGTGGCGGACACCAGTACGAAATTGTTCAAGGTGAGACGTTTCGAGTGCGAGTTCAAGGCCATGATTTGAGCGAACCTCTCGTATTGCAAAGTGACAATACGGTCTCGCTGGGTCGCACGAGTGCCAGAATGTCTGCCGATCGCTCGTTGAAGTACCGTGTGGAAACGCCTCAGCTCGTGAGCCTCGATATCCGTGGTTCAGGACGCGTTTTTGTCAGACCCTTCGCCAGCCCAGAACCCGCCAATATTAATGTCGACGGGGCCAGTAGCGTTCATCTATACGACTGGAATGCGCCGCGTATTAGCGCGCGTTTGTCCGGCAGCGGTAATGTTGAATTCGCCAAAGTGACTGCGGAACGAATGTCAGTGAGCATGGGTGGTTCAGGCTCCTTATCGGTCGGCGAAGCCGAAATTCAGCGGCTCGAAGCGTCCGTGGCAGGCTCGGGCGAAATGGTACTTTCCGATGACCAAACGAGGGTGCAAACGCTTACCGTTAATATCGCTGGTAGCGGCGGGCTTGAGGCCGAAAATACCGCTTTCGGCACAGTGCAGGCCAACATTATGGGCAGCGGTGATGTTGAGATTGGGGCTGTTGAGCGGGTTGTCGTAAATATCATCGGCAGTGGCAGCGTTTATTACAGAGGAGACGCGGTAACTGAGTCATCTGTGTTGGGTTCGGGAAGTTTGGAGCGCGTCGATGACTAGGGAACAGCTTATGACGACGGATCAGCCCTTGTACCTCCAAATCGCGCAGTCGATTTCGGACCGTATTCTAGATCGCTCGTTTCACGAAGGGGGGTTTGTGCCCTCGATTCGACAATACGCTACCGATTTTAAAGTTCATCCCCTTACCGTGAACAAGGCCTACCAAAGGCTGGTGTCGATGAGCGTGATCTGCAGTAAGCCTGGCCTGGGTATGGTGGTTTGTGAGGGGGCTCGAGATAAGCTGCTCATGGACGGTCAGACCCGTTTTTTTAATATTGATCTGCCCGCGTTGGTGCATCAGGCCGACGTATTACAAATTAGTCGCGACGAGATTGCGGCCCATTTGTTGAATCAAGATGGAGACAAATGTGAACACAATTGAAATAAGCGGTTTGTCCAAACAGTATGGAAAGTCCTCTGTTTTAGACGGCATCGATCTGAGCATCCCCGCTGGACGCATTGTTGGCTTAGTAGGGCCAAATGGGGCAGGGAAGACCACCTTGCTTCGATCTATTCTGGGATTAACAGACAGCGCGGGCCGGCTCGATGTCTTGGGCTTGGATCCACGTACACATCGAAAACAGGTAATGCGTGATACCGCCTTTATTGCGGATACGGCGGTGTTGCCGCGCTGGATGCGCGTCGATCAGCTCATTAACTTTGTCGAGGGCGTACAGCCCAACTTTGAACGCGATCGCGCGACACAGTTCTTGAGCAAAACCAACGTGAAGTCGACGGCCCGTATCGGGAGTCTATCTAAGGGTATGGTTGTACAGCTGCATTTGGCGATCACCCTAGCCATTAATGCTCGCTTATTGATATTGGACGAGCCGACATTAGGCTTGGACATTCTCTATCGAAAGCAATTTTTTGATCAGCTGTTAAATGACTACTTCGATTCTGAGCGTACGATCGTTATCTCTACTCATCAGGTTGAAGAGGTTCAACACATACTGACCGATTTTATCTTCTTGAATAAAGGCCGCCTTCTTCTAGAGGCACCCGTAAGTGACCTAGAGGAGCGCTTTGTTGAGCTGCAGGCCTTGGGCGATAACACCGCTAAAGCAGCACAATTTCGATATATGGGCGCGCGCAATATTTTGGGGGGCAAAGCCTTTATTTTTGATCAGCCGGATCGGGCGGCACTGAGTGCCTTGGGGCAACTCAGTGCACCCAGTTTATCTGATCTATTTGTTGCTGCGATGGAAGGAGTTCAATAATGAGACCTAAGGGCATGACGCTGTTAAGTTTGTTGCGCCGCGAATTCATTGAGTATCGTGGCTCTTTTGTAATGGCACCCCTTGCGCTTGCTGCGGTGATCGCCATTGTGTCCATCGCAGGCTCCATTTTCGCGAGCCAGTTTACCGATTGGGAAGAGGGTCTGGGTTGGGTGGTGTTGAACCACTTTCCCGATGCGGACGTCCAAATTGAGATCCAGTCCGGCAATGGATCGGCGCTTGAGACCGGCTCGCAGCGCTGGGCCGAGCCGCCCGCTTCGGCGATATCGAAAACGGAGGCAGAGGAATGGCGGTTCGAGCAGGATTGGCGCTTCAGTGATCTCGAACCCTTCGAGAGCTCGGACCGAGGGCCAGCGCACGACGGGATCCAAGGCGCTCTTGATGCGCTTAATATTGTGTTCATGCTGGTCTTATCGATGATCACAATCAATTATCTCAGCGGCGCTTTGTTTAACGACCGCAAAGACCGAAGCGTTCTTTTTTGGCGCTCTATGCCGGTTACCGATTTAACCGAAGTGCTCGTTAAATTCGCCACGATAGGGCTCGCAGTACCCCTTGTCTATGCGGCGATTTCGTTTTCTTTACAATTGATAGTGGTCGCGGCTGGCTGGTTGTTTTTTGCGCTTCGGGTTTCGGATGCGGGGCAAGTAGCGAGTATCGGGTTTGACTTTGGAACCACACTGGCAAATACATTTTTAGCTTGGCCGCTCGCACTGGGTATTGTGGCACCGGTCTACGCGTGGGGACTGCTCGCCTCAACCTGGGCATCCCGTTCGCCGGCTCTGCTGATGTTTGGCGTGCCTTTGGGTGTCGTAATAGCGGAGTCGGTACTGCTGAATAGTTCATGGTTCATCACCCGTATCGTGCACAGTTTACCGGGGGCTCGCTCTGATCTTGGGTGGTTTCAAGGAATGCTGGCGCAGTGGGCGCAGAGCGGTGTTGAACAGCTACTCGGGCTTGTCGTAGCCGCGCTGCTGTTGGCGCTTGCAGCGCGGATTCGGCGCTATCGCCTGGATGGTTAATTCATGCTGTGAATAGCAAAAATATAAACTATTGATTTTATTTATACCCTCTGCGGTCCTAGGATAATCCCCACAGGACGCATGCATCGGCATGAACTATTACAAAACCAACCGCAGAGGTGATTTATGAGCCAGTACAAAGATACCGTACAGAACTTTGCCAGCTTAATTGGACAGCAAAACACGTGGAATGCGATCAGCCCCGAATACGCAGCTCGAATGGCGGTGCAAAACCGTTTCAAAACCGGTCTGGATATTGCGCGTTATACCGCAGATATCATGCGGCAGGACATGGCCGAGTACGATGCTGATAGCTCTCAGTACACCCAGAGTTTGGGCTGTTGGCACGGGTTTGTTGGTCAACAAAAACTGCTGGCAATCAAGAAGCATCACGGCACGACCAGCAAACGTTATCTCTACTTATCGGGCTGGATGATTGCCGCTCTGCGTTCCGATTTCGGTCCTTTACCCGATCAGTCCATGCACGAGAAGACATCGGTTCCTGCCCTGATCGAAGAGCTTTACACCTTTTTGCGTCAAGCGGACGCGCGCGAACTTGGACACTTGTTCCACGATCTTGATGCGGCTCGCGCTGCGGGCAACAGCGTGGAAGAGCAGCGTATTTTGAACGCAATCGATAACTACGAAACACACGTCGTGCCTATCGTTGCGGATATCGATGCGGGCTTTGGCAACGAAGAAGCAACCTACCTACTTGCGAAGAAGATGATTGAAGCGGGCGCTTGCGCGATCCAAATCGAAAACCAAGTGTCTGACGCGAAGCAGTGCGGTCACCAGGATGGTAAAGTAACGGTTCCACATGAAGATTTCTTGGCTAAAATTAATGCGGTGCGATACGCGTTTTTAGAATTAGGCGTGCCCAACGGTATCATCGTCGCACGAACGGATTCACTCGGTGCTGGTTTAACCCAGAAGATACCGGTGTCACGAGAGCCAGGCGACTTGGCCGCACAGTACAATTCCTTCTTGGAAGTGGAGCCTGTGTTGAGTGCGGACGATGTGAACGAGGGCGATATGGTCCTGAAGCAGAACGGTCAGCTTGTGCGCCCCGTTCGTTTGCCCAACGGCTTGTTCCGTTTTAAAGCGAACACCGGCGAGCAGCGGGTCGTGCTAGATTGTGTTACAAGCCTGCAGAATGGTGCGGATCTTTTGTGGATCGAAACCGAAAAGCCTCACGTTGGTCAGATTGGCGGTATGGTCAGTGAAATTCGTAAAATCATTCCTGATGCGAAGCTCGTCTACAACAACAGCCCCAGCTTCAACTGGACCCTTAACTTCCGTCAGCAAGTGTTCGATGCATGGGCGCAAGAAGGCCGCGACCTCAGCGCATACGATCGTGCTGCTCTGATGAGCGTGGATTACGATGCCACTGAGCTCGCTCAGGAAGCCGATTCTTGGATTCAGTCTTTCCAAGCTGACGCTGCGCGTGAAGCAGGCATTTTCCACCACCTGATCACACTGCCTACTTATCACACAGCCGCGCTGTCGACAGACCAGCTGGCCGAGGGCTACTTTGGAGAAGAGGGTATGCTAGCCTACGTGCGCGGTGTTCAGCGTCAAGAAATCCGCCGCTCAATCGCCTGTGTTAAGCACCAGGATATGGCGGGCTCAAATATGGGTGACGATCACAAAGAGTACTTCTCTGGCGAAGGCGCACTTAAGGCCTCAGGCAAAGACAACACCATGAATCAGTTTTCGTAAAAACTTGTGCTGCGGGGCCGAAAGGCCCCTAGTAAAAAAGCGCCCTAGGGCGCTTTTTTATTATTTGCAATGGTGTTACGACTCAGCCATGCGTTTCGTCTTACGCTTGGCTTTTTGCTAGCGCCTGATCGATATCGGCGAGGATGTCGTCGATATGTTCGATACCGATTGACAGTCGCACCATGGATTCGGAAACACCCGCTGACGCTAGCTCTTGCGGACTGAGTTGGCGGTGCGTGGTGGTGGCGGGGTGACATGCGAGCGATTTTGCATCGCCGATGTTCACGAGTCGCAGGATCAGCTCGAGCGCGTCGATAAACTTCCCGCCGGCTTCACGTCCACCGTTGATGCCGAAACTTAAAATGCCAGAGGCTTTGCCGCCACAAATTTTGCTGCAGGTGGCGTGGTAGGGTGAATCGGGCAGAGCTGCGTAGTTGACCCATTCTACGGCTGGATGTGCCGCTAGGTGCGCCGCGACTTTTTCGGTATTTTCACAGTGGCGTTCCATTCGCAGAGCGAGAGTTTCAAGTCCCTGCATGATTTGGAAGGCGGATTGCGCGGAGAGAGCCGCGCCGGTATTGCGCAAGGGTACAACGCGACAGCGGCCGATATAAGCGGCTGGGCCGAGAGCCTCGGTATATACGACGCCATGGTAAGAGGGATCCGGCTCATTCAAAATTTTAAATCGGTCTTTGTTACCAGCCCAGTCGAACTTGCCTGAATCCACGATGGCGCCACCAATGGTGGTGCCGTGGCCGCCGATGTATTTCGTTAGCGAGTGAACGGCGATATCAGCGCCGTGGTCAAAGACACGGCACAAGAGTGGGGTGGCCACGGTGTTGTCGACAATCAAAGGCACGCCAGCTGCATGGGCGATATCGGCCCATCTCTGGATATCTACTACATTACCCGCCGGGTTGCCGATGGACTCGCAAAACAAGGCTCGGGTGTTGTCGTCAATAAGAGAGGCGATCTTGTCAAAATCATCTGCTGCCACGAATCGAGTCTCGATACCTTGCCGCGGGAAGGTGTGTGCAAACAGGTTATAAGTGCCGCCATACAGCTGTGATGTGCTGACGATGTTGGTACCCACATCGGCGATTGCCTCGATCGCGTAGCGGATTGCAGCCATACCCGATGCGACAGCGAGTGCGCCGACGCCGCTTTCCAGTGCAGCTAAACGCGCTTCCAAGACCGCGTTAGTAGGATTCATGATACGGCTGTAGATATTGCCTGGGACTTTTAGGTCAAACAGATCAGCGCCGTGCTGTGTGTCATTAAATGTGTACGAGGTGGTTTGGTAAATAGGTGTGGTTGCGGCATTGGTCGCGGGGTCTCCGTCGTAACCGGTGTGAAGGGCAATAGTCTCGGGTTTCATAAACCTCTCCTTGTTTTGTGTGCAGGTACACTAACAGATTTTGATTTGTGCTCAAGAGCTAAACTGTAATCGATCCGAGTCGGTGTGGTATTCTGCCGTCTCTTTCGCTTTTTGGAATTCGCTATGTTCTGGTCCGACCCATCCTCCCTCGTTCTGCGTATCGCCGCTGGTGTCATCTTCGGTGTGTTGATCGCACTGACGTTCCCGTTTGTCGCGATTGAATTGGGTCTGCTGGGAACGCTGTTTGTCGGGTTGCTCAAAGCCATCGCTCCCATGCTCGTGATGCTTCTGGTGACCTCGGCGCTGGCCAATTTGCAGCAAGGTGAAACGGCTACGCCCGCCATCAGCTTGACGCTGGGTCTTTATTTCATTGGAACGATTGGGGCGGCTTTCACAGCGCTGTTGCTAAGCTATATTTTTCCGCAGACCCTTCATCTACAGGGCACGGCCAGCGGCGCGCCTCCGGGTTCTGTTGTCGATGTGCTCAGCAGCATTCTTATTCGCATGGTGGAGAATCCCATCAAGGCTCTTATTGAAGCCAATTTCCTTGCTTGTCTTTTGTGGGGCGTGTTGTTTGGTTTGAGTTTGCGGCAAGCGCCGGACTCACTTCGTGCCGCCTTGTCGAGTTTGGCGGAGCGGATTACGGCCATCGTACGTTGGATTATTAACCTCGCGCCCTTAGGTATTATGGGCTTGGTTGCAACCACCGTCGCAGAAGTCGGGGTTGAAGCGCTTTTAGATTACCTCGCGCTGGCCGGTGTATTGGTTACAGCGATGCTGATCGTGGCTTTTGGCGTGAATGCAGCACTGGTCGCATGGGTGGCCAGAATGAATCCCTTCCCTCTGATTTGGCTTTGTATCAAAGAGTCGGGAATTACCGCGTTTTTCACGCGGTCGTCCGCAGCTAATATTCCTGTCAACTTGGCGCTCGCGCAACGACTCGATCTGAGTTCGTCATTGTACAGTGTTACCATTCCCGTGGGTGCGACGATCAACATGGCCGGTGCGGCCATCACGATCACGACTTTGACCTTAGCAGCGGTGCATACGCTGGGAATTGAGGTCGGTTTTGTCAGTAGCTTGGTTCTTTGCATTGTAGCGGCCCTCGCTGCATGCGGCGCAAGTGGTGTGCCGTCAGGTAGTCTGTTGCTCATTCCACTGGCTTGCGGCTTGTTTGGGATCTCTACAGATATTGCCATGCAGGTGGTGGCTGTGGGTTTTGTCATCAGTGTTATTCAAGATAGCGCGGAGACGGCCTTGAACAGCAGTACCGATGTTGTCTTTACGGCAGCGGTGGATAGGCGATTTGCCTAGAGCGCAACTCGTGTGTGCGTTCGCATATGCGCTGAAGACCGTCCAAGATCCGCGGCGTCGGCCTTTGTAGAAGGTCAGGATGTATCGCCCACAATGCGTTATTTTTTACGGCGCGCAGTTGCTTAAACTGGCGCCAATGGTCCAGCCATTCGGGCTGTTCGTCTGCGAAACCGCTGCCGATAATTACCTCGGGATTTCCACTCAGCACGCCTTCCAAACTGAGGACGGGCGCGATAGAGGGCGCGTCGGCAAAGAGGTTGCGCAGGCCGCATCGGTTCAGGATTTCGTTTGCGATGTGCTCTCCGTTTAAGGTTTGTATGGGATCATTCCAGATTTGATAAAGCACGGTAAAAGGCGCACCCGATTGAATCGGAACCGCGTCGAGTTTCTGCTTAAAATTCGCGACGGCATTCAGGCTTTCAGTTTGACTCCCGCCAAGGCGTGCGAAATCCAGTAAATTCGCGTGTATTTTTTCTAGCGTGTTGGGTTCACTCACGTAGATTGGGAAGCCCATTTGCGCCAAACGGTTCATCTTGGGATCGGTGTTGCCCGTGCCCCAAGTGACAATAAGATCGGGGTCAAGGGCAAGGATTGCTTCGATATTGAGGCTGTTGAAGCCCCCGGCAATGGGTATCGACTTCGCCGCAATGGGGTAGTCGCTGTGCTGAACGGTGCCTACGATTCGGTCGCCCAAACCCACGGCAAATAGGTTTTCGACAATGTGCGGCGCCAGAGCAACGATTCTCTCGACAGGCGCCTCGACTTCAACCTGTCGCTCCGCGTCGTCGATTACCGTAATGGCATTCACCTGGACGGCCCAGAGTAGTATCAAGGAGAGCCAAGGTTTCACAGTAGATTTACCCAAGGTGCACCCGTGACGGGGTGTGTGCTGATATGCGCCTCAACGTTAAAGGTCGTTTTCATGAGTGTTGAGGTGATGATGTCGCTGGGCGTGCCCAAGCCCACACACGAACCTTTATCCAGAACGAGCACGCGATCGGCAACCTGCGCCAGAGCGTTCATATCGTGCAAGGTAATAATAATGGCAAGCCCCTTTTTACTGAGCTCTTGAAAATGGGATATCAGGGCCTGTTGATGCCCTATATCTAAGCTCGAGAAAGGTTCGTCGACGAGCAGAAGCTTTGACGCTAGATCATCACTTTGATCTGCCAGTTGAGCCAAGACCCGCGCTATTTGACAACGCTGCTTCTCGCCTCCGGATAGCTGCGTGTAGGGGCGCGATAAGCATCCAGTTAGGTCGCATACGTCGATACAGTCTTCGATCACTCGGTCATCAAAGTGGCTTTTGGGGTAGGGCGCGCGTCCCATCCGAATCACTTGCTCTGGCGTGAAGTCAAATTGGAGGTGAGTAAATTGAGGCAGCGCCGCTAGGTATACCGCGCGCTCCTCGAGCGACCAAGACGTGATGGGTTTGTCATGAAATATCACCTCGCCACCCCGCAGGGGCACTTCTTGAGTCAGAGCGCCTAGGAGGGTGGATTTCCCCGCTCCGTTTGGTCCCATGATCCCGAGTATTTCGCCTGCGTGTAGGTCAAAGCTAAGCGGGTTTAAAATGGTGCTATTCCCCAGTTCGACTTCAATGGATCGCACTTTTAAAACGGGACTAAAGTGCATTGCGATGGCGCCTGAGTAGGAAAAGAAAAAACGGTACGCCGAGTAGCGCCGTAACGACGCCGGCAGGTATTTCGCTCGGTGCGATGATCAATCTTGCGACGAGATCCGAGGCGGTCAACAGAAGCGCTCCCATAAGAGCCGATGCGGGCAGCAGTGTGACATTGTCGGGCCCGAGAAGAAGCCTGACAAAATGCGGTGCCATGAGTCCCACGAAGGCCATAGTGCCTCCCATGGCCACGCTCGTGCTGACCCCTACGGCGACTGCGATAATAAGCAGAATACGCACTCGCATTACGTGGACGCCTAGAAAACGCGCGTGGGCGTCTCCGAGCAGCATCAAATTTAAGGCGGTCCGCATGCGCCAGCTCAAGATGGCAAGCCCCGCGGCCGGGATCAGCAACATCGTGACTTGAGCACTTGTGGCGGCATCGAGGCCGCCCATGCGCCAAAGCGAGATACGCCTTAAAGCGGTATTATCGACGAAGAATTCGAGCACATTACCAATGCTGCCGGCAAAGGCCGTCACGGCAATGCCTGCTAGTAACATGGTACTTACGGAGAAACCCGTCGCGGTCTTCGCCAACAAATAGACGAGTAGGCTGGCCAGCAAACCACCACAAAACGCACCGCCGCTTAGAATAATTAAGGAAGATTGCGTCGAGTAAAGTTGGCTACTGGTCAGAAAAATAGCGAGGCTCGCACCAAGCGAGGCCCCTGCGGTAACGCCGATCAGCGAAGGATCCGCGAGTGGGTTTCTAAAAAGGCTCTGCATTACGGAACCACTCAAACCCAGTACGGCCCCCGAGAGACTTGCCAGCGCGAGTCTGGGGAGCCGGATGTCCCAAATGATCGTTTGAGATAGGTCGTTTGTAGCATCACTCGTCCACAATGCCTGGAGCACGTGTTTCCAGGGTATCGTGAAAGCACCTTGAGTCAAATAGAGCAGTCCTGTGCCGAGCAAGGCTACGCTAAGGATCAGATAGACCGCGTTGGGGGACTTAGAAGTCAACACCCTTGCGTGCCTTGATGCCTGCATTAAACGCATGCTTAACGTCTTTGACTTCAGATACTGTATCCATAATATCCTGCAACCGTTTACCGCCGCCTCGACCTGTTACAACGACGCTCTGACCACTCGGGCGATTTTGGATGGCAGAGAGCACGGCATCTTCGTTTAAATAATCAAACGAGAGCATGTAGGTCAGCTCATCTAATACAACCAAATCGAGACTGGCATCCTCTAAGTAGCTTTTTGCAACGGCCCAGGTGCGTTCTGCCGCCTCGATATCGCTTTGGCGGTCCTGAGTATCCCAGGTAAAGCCGGTTCCCATTTGGTAAAACTCTACCTGAGGGCAGTGTTCCTTCAGGTAGAGTTCCTCGCCCGAGAGCATGGCGCCCTTGATGAACTGTACCACTCCGACCCGATGCCCATAGCCGAGGGCGCGCATGACCATACCGAAGGCGGAGCTGGATTTTCCTTTCCCGTTTCCAGTCAAGAGAATCGCGACGGCTCGGTCGATATTAGCTTGTGCCACGCTGCTATCGACGCTGGTCTTTTGCTTCTGCATGGCCTTTTTGTGCTTTTCATCCTTGCGATCGGTCATGGTCTTTGCCTCAAAAGTTAAGGGTTAAGCCGCTGAAGATGGTGGATCCCTGCGCGTGATACCCCGGAATTTCTCTACGATCGGCATCCAACGCGTTTTCAATCCGGATGTAAGCACGCAGGCTTCGGTCGATACGCCATGATAGCTTCAGGTCCAGCGTTGTAAATGCATCGATGTCAGATCCGTCGATATCCTTGGCGTTCCCTCGGTACAAAACGGAAGCATGACCGGACAAAGAACTTTCGGGTTTTGCGAATGTCAGGCTTAGGGCTGCTTCTTCGTTTGGCCGGTAAATGCGGTCGGATCCGTCGGGACGTTCGGCATCCAGTAAGGTTGCATTCGCCTCTACCGTGATCGAGGTTCCCAGAGGCTTGGATACAACGAGTTCGAGTCCTTTAACCGATGCGTCGCCCACATCTCGTAGATAACCACTGTAATTTTGCAAATCGAAGAAAATCTCGTCGCTCACTATTTGTTTAAACAAGGTCGCTTGGAGATGTGTGCCGTCCTCGTGAATCCATTCTACGCCCAAATCAAGACCGTGGCTCTGCTCTTCCTTTAAAGCCTGCTTCGCGGCTTCGCCGTAAGCGAAAGGACCCGCGTTGTAGGCGATCTCATAGAGGCTTGGCGCTCTGAAGCCGGTACCGGCGCTGAGTTTATATTTTAGGACTCCGTGTTCGGTGGTATTTAGTTTAACCAGCGTTGCTCTGAGTGACGTATGCGTCCCAAAATCATCGTTGTCGTCGTAGCGGGCGGCCAGTGCAGCGAATGCATCCACAAAGGGGGACCATTGAAATTCAGAGAAGACACCGATTTGATCGCGGCGTCGAAGGAAGCCTCCGTCGTCGAGCTCGCTTTGTTCGTGGTCGAGACCCCAAACAACGGTACTGCTATCAGTGAGTTCGCTGTGACCTAAATAGCTCACCCGTTCAAGCAGACCCTTTGCGCCGAATGAAAACTGTGCGTCAGAGTAAAACGCTTTGTGGGTCTCCGTGCGGCTCAGTTGTACTTGGTGCTGAGAGCTAAACGAGTCGAACGCGAACCCGAGCCCAGAGACTTTCATATCGTAGCTATCACGGCAGTCGTTACTCAAGCTAAACGACGCGTTGTAGCATCCGTCATACTCGTTATCACCCTCGGTCTCACGATGGGTGAATGAAGCACGCACATTTTCTCGCACACGAAGCTCGCCGCTCAAGTGGGTAGTTGTATTATCGTAGCCGTCTGTGTCTGGTGCGTTTGCGTCGCTCAGTGATGCGTTGAAGCCGTCGGTGCTGAGATCTTGGTGTGATAGTGAAAAGAATCCCTGTTCCGACGCCATTGTTGATCCAAGGGATATAGCTTGGTGACCGTAACGGCCCATCTCGTAGGTTAGACTGGATTGCCAGCCATCGCTTTCTGGGCGCGTGCTTAAGTTAATGACTCCGCCGGCATCAGCGCCATAGAGCAAAGCTTGAGGACCTCTCAGGATTTCCACGGAGGTTAGCCCTTGACTAAGAAGATGCTCCAAGCGAGGTCCATGTTGGGTTCCAGATGTATCGGTTAGGGGAATACCATCGAGTAAGACCAATGTGCGGTAGCCTTCTTCCCCCCGAATTCGAACGGTTGCGGCCTTGCCCATACCGCCCGTGTGGCTTACTGATACCGAAGGCTGATACTGCAAAATATCGACGATGGCCGTATTGCCAAAGGCATTCAGGTCGGCCTGGTCGAGTTTGGTTATGGAAGGCGCAACCTGTGACCAGGTCGAAGGAATACGGGAGGCACTAATTACGATTTCTTCGAGAGGGGAATCGGTCGCGTGCGCGCTTGCACTGCAGGCGACGAGTATCGCCAGCGGGTGAGTGAAAAGGTGTTTCATTGTGGTTCCTCAATTGCCAATAATGGACGATTGAGGGAGGGGTCTAGGCACATCGAAATTACGACAAACCCTGATAGAAGCCCTCCGCTCCATCGGTTTTACGTGTTGGCAGGTATCGGGCTTACGGCGCGAGGGCCAATTACCGTTGCGGGGGCAGCGCTGGATTTGAACCAGTCTTCCCTTTTAACCCACCCAGCTCGAAACAAGCGGTGGGCACCAAACACGCAACAAGGGTAGGCTCCCGACTAGGCTAAGTCAATTGATCCGAATCGCATTGCGCGTCTTTTGATTGGTCACAAACACTAAAACAAGCCCTCGGGATCTGATATAGTGCGGCGCTTTTACGTTGCGAGTTGTACGCGTTGAACGATGCCATAAGAGCGATAGTCGCGGGACAGTTAGGTAGAGAACCTCAGGGTTTTGAGCGTGTTGCCGTTTGGCGCGGCGACCGTCCGGCGGTGATACAGGTTGCCCCCATTGTGGCTAAGAAGCCGTTCCCAACCCTTTTCTGGTTGGTGGATGAGGCTCTTAACTTGGCGATCGATCGGTTGGAAGCGGGTGGCTTGATTGCAGAATTTCAGGCGCTAATCGATGCCGATCCTACCATTCGCGACCTGATGTTGGTGGATCATCGCGAACACAATAAACTCAGGCAAAGACTGTGGTCCGTGGCGCAGGAAGAAACTATCTTGCAGCTGGGCTTCGAGAAGGTGTTTGCAAGTCGCGGGGTCGGGGGAATCGCATCTCAAGACCGTATCCGCTGCTTGCACACGTGGTTTGCATCGCATTTAGTGGTGCGCAACACCATCGGTACTCTACTCGAACCCAAGCTGGACGCTAAACTATTGGATTTGCTTAGAACAGATCCGGATTTTGAACCTGTAAAGTGAGAAAGACATGACGATGTCAAAAACCGACGATACTCGTATTGCGCGAACCAATGAATTAGTGGCTCCGGAGACCCTGATTCGTTCCATTCCAGCGAGCGACAGTGCGACAACCGCGATAACTCAAGGCCGAACGGCCATTCACCGCGTACTGACCGACGAAGATCCGCGCTTGGTTGTCGTTGTTGGGCCCTGTTCCATTCACGACCCAGAGGCTGCCAGGGAGTATGCAGAGCGATTGCAGGGGCTTGCAAAGGAACTTCAGGAACACTTGGTTGTTGTCATGCGCGTCTATTTTGAGAAGCCCAGAACAACAGTGGGTTGGAAGGGGCTCATTAACGACCCAGACTTGAACAATACGTTCAAAATCAACAAAGGGTTAGAGCTCGCACGCAAGCTGTTGCTGGACATCGCTGAATTAGGTTTGCCAACCGGAACAGAGTATCTGGATCTCATCAGTCCACAGTATATTGCCGACCTCGTATCGTGGGGCGCCATCGGAGCGCGAACGACCGAGAGCCAAACCCATCGGGAGTTAGCCTCCGGTTTATCCTGCCCTGTGGGATTTAAGAACGCGACCGACGGCGATATTCAAATAGCGATTGACGCGATTCAAAGCGCTTCTCACCCGCATCATTTTTTATCGGTTACGAAGCAGGGGCATTCCGCAATTTTCCAGACCACTGGTAATCAGGATTGCCACGTGATTCTGCGTGGGGGCAAACACCCCAATTACGACATGTTTTCGGTGGATGACACGGCCGCTATGCTCGCCAAGGCGGGTTTGCCGCAACGGATTATGATCGATGCGAGTCATGCTAATTCTCGCAAGATTCCCGCGCGTCAACTTGATGTAATCCGAGACATCGCTTCGCAGGTAGAGCGGGGTAGTCGAAGCATCTTCGGCGTTATGATTGAGTCTAATCTTGTTGCGGGGCGACAGGATGTGGTTGATGGGCAGTCACTGACCTACGGTCAGAGTATTACAGACCCTTGCATAGGTTGGGATGATACCCGAATGGCCTTGGAGAGACTTGCCGAGGCGAACGCTGCGCGCATGAAGTCCTGATCATAAGCGGGTAAAACGTCATTTATTGATCCGGGTCTAAATGATAAGGATTACCATTTGCGTTTAATTCTGCTATCGTTGTGACTTCTTGAGCAGTGTCGCTCCTGACGAAAAGGGTGTAACCGTGAGACAGCAAGTGGGTGAATCTTTGTGGCAGCTGAGCCGTGGTCAAACCGCGGTCGTTAAAGGGTTTGCGCAAAGCTTAACCGAGGCCTATCGCGTGCGCTTGGTCGAGTTGGGTTTCCGCCCCGGCGCCGCGATCGCTTGCACCATGGCTCCTAGGCTGGGTGCGCCGAAACTGTATCGAGTCGACAATGCGGTGTATTCGTTGGAACGTAAGATTGCCGAGTGTATACAGACGGAACCCACAGCCGTATGAAAGACGTTTTGGTGATTGGCTGCCCCAACGCCGGCAAGACTCTGCTGTTCAACCGTCTAACGGGGCTTAAGCAAAAAGTCGCTAATTTCCCCGGGGTCACGGTCAGTACGCACGCAGGGCGCGCCCGTTTTTCACCTGACCTGCAAATGGTGGATTTCCCCGGCGTGTATTCATTGCACGCGATATCCGGTGAAGAAAAAGTAGCGATCGACGCGTTCCAAGCCGCCTTACTGCAACCCGATCGAGTGCAGGCAGTGGCTTGTGTCATTGATTCTTCCAGCATAGCTAAAGGTCTTTTTTTAGCCCTCCAGTTGCGCAAGCTGTGCATGCAGGCGAACGTGCCGTTGATTATCGTGAGCAACATGATCGATGTTCTTGAGAAGCATAAGCTCCGCATCGATCATGAGGGCTTATCCAAGGCCCTGGGATGTCCCGTAATTGCAACCTCGGCTCGGAGTGGCCTCGGTGTTGATGCGCTTGAGGCCGCATTGCGGGAGCCGTCTGATATCCGCGACGTGAGCGATCCTGAGGTGCTAGCCGTAGATGACAATTGGGAGCGCAATGAGGCAGAGCGGTTGGCCCACACCTTCGGTCCCGTTGGGGATCTGCTGTTAAAAAGTCACAGTCGCTTAGACGATTTCTTTTTGCATTCCGTAACCGGCGGCCTCGCCTTCTTCGTTATTATGTATTCTCTGTTTCAAGCGATTTTCACCTGGGCGGCCCCGATGATGGACGCAGTGGAATCTGCGGTGTCTTGGGGGGCAGAGCTCGTGGTTCCAATGATAGCGAACCCGGTCGCCGCGGATTTTGTGCGCGATGCACTCTTTGGTGGCGTTGGGGCGTTTTTGGTGTTTGTTCCGCAAATCTTCGTACTGACTCTGGTGGTGGGGCTCCTTGAAGACTCGGGTTATCTGGCGAGAGCTGCTGTCATCTGTCATAGGCCGCTTAATGCAGTGGGGCTTACAGGTAAAAGCTTCGTGCCCATGCTATCCGGTGTTGCTTGTGCGATACCGGCCATTTACACGGCCAGAACCATCGAGTCAACCAGCAAGCGTTGGTTCACGTACATGGCGATTCCGCTGATGCCGTGCTCGGCTCGACTGCCCGTATACGCCTTGCTTATAGCGGCTTTTATACCACCCACATACACAGCAGGGGGCGTGATCGGGTTGCAGGGTCTGGCTATGTTCGGTATCTACCTGTTCGGTATCGTTATGGCGCTCTTGGTCACGGCTATACTTTCGAGCGTGTCTCCGCAGTCCGCGGACGATAGCCCCTTCGTTCTAGAAATGCCGCCTTACCGGATTCCTGCGTTCAGTTCGATCCTTCGCGGCGCGCTTGAACGAGCGGGTTACTTTGTTAGACGAGCGGGCCCAGTGATTTTTTGGATCACGCTGTTGATTTGGATTCTAGGGTATTTTCCGAATAATGGTGCTGACTTATCACAGTCTTACTTAGCCTACCTAGGCCGGGCTATTGAACCCATCTTCGCTCCGCTGGGACTCGATTGGCAGTACGGGGTTGCCATCTTGGCTTCGTTTGTTGCGCGCGAAGTCTTCGTAGGCACCTTGGGTACCTTATACGGTATTCAGGATGCGACGGAAGAGGTGGTTTCCCTAGCGACGCGAGTGCAAGAGAGTGGTCTGTCATTGGGATCGGGCGTTGCGCTCTTGGTTTTTTTTGCGATAGCAGCGCAATGTGTGTCGACCTTGGCAACGCTTTACCGAGAGAGCGGCTCGCTTCGCCTGCCGCTTCAGCTCTTTGCTGGCTACGGAGTTTTGGCTTACATAATGGCGCTCGTGGCCTACTGGCTCTTTACTTGAAGCGCCATTCGATACCCGCGCCGTGATCCGTTGAATCAGACCTGCATCAACCCAAGGTGCGGCACAGGGCGCATGCATTAGTACAGACTCTCTATTGGCCTGGATTCACCTGACGATGCTCAGTTAACCGTTCGCGCGATGCCCTCGTAAATTTGACCTGACGGGTAGGGTTTGGGTTATCCTTAGCCTAAAAAAAAGGGGTTGGGGATGCTGTCACCCACTATGCTGGTGACCTTAGGCTTAGCGTACGTTTGCTGCCTGTTTCTGGTCGCATGGTTCACGGATCGCCGGGTGGAAACCGGAGCGTCGTTTTTCACCAGTCGATCTTCCAAAGGCCTATTTTACGCTCTGTCGTTAGCTGTCTACTGCTCTTCCTGGACCTTCTACGGCGCGGTCGGTTCCGCCACGGCTCAGCCATGGTCCCATGCGCCTATTTATCTGGGTCCCATTCTCGTATTCGTATTCGCATGGCCCATCTTCAAGCGTATGGTCCGGATCAGCGAACATCAGAGGGTCACCTCGCTCGCGGATTATTTATCGGCACGATTCGGTAAGCGATCCAGTATTGCTGTCCTAGTATCGATTGTCGCGGTCGCCGCAGTGGTGCCTTACATCGCCCTGCAGTTTAAGGCCTTAGCACAAGCATGGCAGATGATTTCGGTGCATTACAGCGGAGCGGTTGTCGCAAATTCAGACATCCAGAGTGTCCCCCTTATCGCAGGCATACTCGCGGTTTTCACCGTTCTATTTGGGGCACGGCGGCTTGATGGGAGTGAACGCCATGCCGGCGTTATGGCGGCTATTGCGCTTGAATCTGTCATTAAACTGCTCGCCTTTTTGATCGTGGCTTGGTTTGCGATCGATTATTTGACCGAGGAGTCGAGCTTGAAGGAATCGGTTGCTCTGATGCCCTCGGTCATGGAAGCCCAGATCAACGGTGAGTTTCTCGCTCATACTTTGTTAAGTGGGCTTGCTATTCTCTGTTTACCGAGGCAGTTCCACGTGAGTGTGGTTGAATGGCAGAGCGACAGTCGATTGAGTATCAGTCGTTGGGTTTTTCCGCTCTATTTATTGTGTTTTTTGATCTTCGTAATTCCCATCAGTCAGGCCGGCGCCTCTATTTTTGCTAATCGGACTGATATCGTGCCCGACGCGTGGGTACAGATGATGCCTTTAGTGATGGAGAACAGTCTTGTATCCGTTGCGGCCTTCCTTGGTGGTATTTCTGCCGCGACCTCTATGGCAATCATTGCCGCCTTGAGTGTCTCAATTATGCTCACTAATGAAGTTGTCGTGCCCTTGATGCTGAGATTCAGCTCAGGTACACCGGCCACACTTTTGCGACTGGGTGATACGGTGCGTCGAGTAAGGCGCGTCGTTATTGTGGGCATCATGGTGGCAGCCTGGTGGGTGACAGGATGGCTGAGCAATGTGCCTTGGTTAACCTCGATTGGTTTTATGTCTTTTCTGGCCGCAGCGCAAATAGCACCTGGGCTACTGATGGGTTTGTATTGGCAACGTGCTCACGGCGGGGCGGTTGTGGCGGGAATCTGTGCGGGCCTGTCTTTGTGGTTTTACACTTGCGTCATCCCCTCCGTTATGGCTACTGATGCGACGCTCCTGCAGCAAGGCCCCTGGGGCCTCGGCTGGTTATCACCCGTTAATTTATTGGGTTTTCAAGCCAACTCGATTATTGCGCATGCGACCGTCTGGAGTCTGGGCGTTAACGGTCTCATAGCGATTGTTTTTTCCTATCTTTTACCCCTGCGAGCGTCCGACCGAAGACAGGCGCGCGTATTTTTACCGCGAGGTCAAAGGGATGCTACCGAACTGGATTACAGCTTGGGTCTGGTGCGGGTCAGTCAACTCCAAGCGCTATTGAGGCCGCTAATGACAGAGCAGCGCTACAACACCCTGTGGCGTGAGTTTGAAGTGGTTTATGAACAGCGCTTACTCGGTGGGGATCGTGCCCCCCGCTTTGTGATTGAACGATGCGAGGCAGTATTGGCTGATTTAATCGGCGTTATCTCGGCGCATCGAGCCATGGAGCGGCTTGAGTATGGGCAGCAATTAGCTTTCCATGATTTAGCGGGCATGGTGACCGATGCGAGTAACCACAACAGCTTAAACCGAACTTTGTTAGAGAACGCGGTTGAGAACCTGACCCAAGGAATCGCTATTGTGGATAGCGAACTGAGGTTGGTCGCCTGGAATAAACGTTACGAAACCTTGTTTGAGTATCCGCCTCGGTTTTTGTATTCGGGCTGTCCCATTGAGCGGGTGTATCGTTTTAATGCGCAGCGCGGAATCCTAGTGCCAAAAGATACCGATATCGAAGCCGAGATCAGTAAGCGTCTCACATGGTTACGCGAGGGGAGTCCGCACCGCATTGAACGAACACTCCCCAACGGTAAAGTAATCGATATTAGAGGAAATCCGCTGCCGATGGGTGGGTTCGTAACCACTTACATTGAGGTATCGGATTACCACGACCTGCTTGTTCAATTGGAGGAAGCGAAAAGTGTGCTCGAGGCGAAGGTGGCATCGGGAACACAAAATCTGCTCGAAACCAACCAAGCGTTGCGACGAGAGAACCGGTTGCGAGCCGATATCGAATCTAAGCTGCGTGAAGCGGGTCAAAGTAAGTCGCACTTTATGTCAGCGACAAGCCATGACTTGCTGCAACCAATTCATGCAGCACGATTGTTCACGGCAAGTTTGCAGGAACAAGTGAAAACGGAAAATAAGGAGAGTGAGGAACTGATTGGTCAAATCGATCGATCCCTAGAGCGAGCTGAACGCTTAATCACCGATTTGCGTGAGATTAGCCGCTTAGATTCGGGGCGGCAAAACCCCGAGTTCGAGCCGGTTCCTCTACTTTCTGTTCTCGACCCCGTGATATCTGAGTTTAAATTGCAGGCTAAGGTGAAAGGACTGACGCTTCGGTGTGTGCCCTCATCGATATGGGTCCGCACGGATCCCGCAATGTTGATCCGCGTCATGCAAAATCTCATTGGGAATGCCATTCGTTATACGGAATCGGGCGACGTTTTGGTGGGCGTAAGACGTCGTGCGGCTATGGCGGAGATTCAGGTCATTGATACAGGCCGAGGAATACCGATTAGTGAACAGGCTCGTGTATTTCAGGAGTTCGAACGTATCTCGAGCGGTGTGCAGAGTGATGACGGCTTGGGTCTCGGTTTGGCCATTGTTAGGCGATATTGTGACTTGCTCGAAGCGCCGTTGGATTTGCGTTCCGCAGAGGGGACTGGAACACTTTTTTCAGTGAGTCTACCGCGCACTGAAGCACAGCTTTTGCCGCGCTCTGAACGGCTTGTATCGGTGCCTGAAACGCTAGAGGGGAGGGTGCTGTGTCTCGATAATGACCCAACGATACTCGAAGCCACACGGACTTTGCTCGAAGGCTACGGATTGTCGCCGATTCCCGCTCGCAACGCTGAGGATCTTAAGAGCCTGTTGGATCACCCTGAGCCCATTGATGTTGCGCTCGTAGATTATCATCTGGACGACGGTGCTTTGGGTTTGAATGTGATTCAGACTTACATGGAGAGTGTTGCTAAGCCTTTTCCAGTGATCATCGTTACGGCAGATGATTCAGACGAGATAAAAGAGGCAGTGGCGTCCGCAGGATTTCGGTTTATGTCTAAACCTGTCAACCCTGGGCGTCTGCGGGCGGTGATTGCCGCCTTGTTGGCGCGAGTAGAGCGTCAAGCCATTTAGTTCGGTGTCGAGTCGGCGGCAAGCTGACTCAATACCAGTACCGCCTGAGTGCGGGAGTGTACGCCCAGTTTGCGCATGATTTCCGTCATATGGGCCTTAATTGTGGCCTCTTTCACATTCAGTTCATACGCAATTTGCTTGTTTAGCAGACCCTCGACCAGCATTGAGGTGACTTTGAGTTGTTGTGGTGTCAGGCTGGCAATGGCGGAAGCCGTATCAATAACCTCGAGCTGTGTGTGTCTCTGGCTGATTTGAAGGTTGGGGTGAAGTCCAGTTTGCCCCCTAAGTACCGCGAGCACGCATTCACCAATAACGGCTTGCCCTGATGATTTATCGATGTAGGCGGCGGCGCCAAAATCGAGTGCTTTACGCACGGTTCCGGCATCGTCGCTGGCGGAAATCATAATCACTGGGGTGCGAGGATAGTTGCCAACAAACCAAGACAGGGCAGAAAAACCGACTGCACCTGGCATGTTCAGATCGAGTAGCAGCAGCGCTGTTTCTCCATTACGTTCCGCTATCTTCTGTAGTTGCTCCACATCGAATGCGAGATCGATGTCAGCTTCTGGCAAGACATTGTTGAGTATGCCTTTCAAGGCCTCTGAGAAAAGGGGGTGGTCGTCGGCGATTATAATTTTTTTTGTGGTCATAGCCCGAGTACAACTGAGTTTCGCAAGTTCCCAGTCTACCAATAAAAAAGCCGGGAGCAAGTCCCGGCCAAATTGGTGGTATATCCACCAAGGGCTATGTCATCGGATCGGTTACAGACCCGATGAGCAAAGTGTACGACGACCGGATGGAAAGCGCAGTCGACTTTGGTCTAAATCGACTGAAAATTTGACTAAGGTCTAATATCCGTCATTCTGCCAAGACGCGCACACTCCCTCTGCCAGTTAGAACTTTGAATAAGAGGGGGTTGGACCTATGAAGAAAAAACTAATGGCAGTAGCTTTAACATTACCTTTGCTCGGTGGACAGCTTGCGCTTGCCTCCGGAGGCGAGGCCAATGTAGAAGAACGTATACAGGCTTTGGAAGCCCAAATTGCGCAACTGCGCGAATTGCTTGTTGCGACTCAAGCGAGTACGAAGCAAAACGCGGAAACATTAAAAACCACACAAGTTTCCGCGAGTGAGACTGCATCCGGTTTAGAGACTGCGGTAGCGACACTGGACGCGATGAAGGGCAAAGTGTCGGATACCGATTTCGACTACGGTGGCTTCATTCAGCTCGATAGTATTACGTCGACCTATCAGGAGGGTAAGCCAGGCAATCGCTTGATTGATGATTTCTTGGTTGCGTCTTTAATTCCAGTATCGGCGCCTGGAGCGAGTACGGATAGCTACACCAATACGAATATCCACAACAAGACTTCGCGCATTTTCTTTACGACAAAAACGCCAACAGACACCGGCAGCATTTCTACTCGCGTCGAGATGGACTTTATGCTGAGCGGTGCAGGTGACGAGAGAATTTCTAACTCTTGGAATCCACGCTTGCGTCACGCCTTTGTCAATTGGTCTTACGCCCCCGGTAAATCGGTGCTGGCCGGTCAAACCTGGTCGACATTTTTTAATGTCGGCGCACTGCCAGGTGTACTGGATTTCGTAGGGCCGGTAGGCACCTTATTCAATCGTCAGCCGATGATTCGCTGGACCAACGGTAATTATCAATTCGCTCTGGAAAATCCGGCGACACGATTGAATAGCCTATCTGGTACACGTCTGGACGATGCAGAAGCCTTACCCGATATCGTAGCTCGCTATAACGGCAGTAATGGCGGGCACTCCTACTCACTCGCCGGTGTGATTCGTACGCTGCAGTATGAAGATCGAAGCACTCTTGCGGTTGAAGGCGAGAACGATAAACAGATGGGTTACGGCTTGAGCTTGGCCGGTAAATTCGTGACCGATGGCAAGAACAATATCAAGTACATGGTGAACTACGGATCGGCGCTGGGTCGTTATTTGGGCTTAAACGCTTTCAATGACGGTTACGTTGATGCGCAAGGTAATATCGAGACCATTGATCAGTCATCTCTGACCCTCGCCTATGAACACTACTGGTCGCCCGAATGGCGCAGTGTATTTTCGGGCTCTATGGCGAATGCGGACAATCCTTCTATTGCTGAATACGCAGCGGCCGGCGGTCTGGCTAAATCGTATCAGTCGTTCCATGCCAACCTTCAGTACTTACCAGCGCCGGGCTTAATGTTCGGAGGCGAGCTGATGTTTGCCAGCAAAGAACTTGAGGACGGTCGCGATGGCGATATGAATCGACTGCAGTTCTCTGTGAAGTACGCCTTTTAGTAAGACTAAGGTCTAAACGCATTTGGCCTGTCGGCGCAGTACACTCTGATGGGTCAGATGCATAACAACAAGGAGATGACGATGTCCAAATTAACCAATGATCAAGCTCAGGCTTACTGGAAGCGCAATCTGTCGCTGATGGTCAAGCTGATGGTGGTCTGGTTTATCGTAAGTTACGGCTGCGGAATTCTGCTGTTTGACACGCTGAATCAGATCACGCTGGGGGGATACAAACTGGGTTTCTGGTTCGCTCAACAGGGCGCCATTTACACTTTTGTGGTCTTGATTTTTTACTACACCAAAAAAATGGCGGCGTTGGATCGTGAGTTCAACGTGGAAGAAGACTAAGGAAGCGCTAACATGGAACTACAAACATTAACTTATATCGTAGTGGGCTTCACCTTTGCCGTTTACATCGGTATTGCCGTGTGGGCGCGCGCGGGGTCAACGAAAGAATTTTACGTAGCCGGTGGCGGTGTTCATCCCGTGGCTAACGGTATGGCAACCGCAGCAGACTGGATGTCGGCGGCCTCGTTCATATCGATGGCGGGTATGATTGCCTTTATGGGTTACGGTGGCTCAGTGTTTTTGATGGGTTGGACCGGCGGCTTCGTGATTTTGGCGATGCTGTTAGCCCCCTACCTTCGTAAATACGGCAAGTTCACCGTGCCTGAGTTTATTGGCGATCGCTTTTACTCTAAGGCGGCGCGCGCAGTGGCAGTCGTTTGTCTTATCATTTGTTCGGTGACCTACGTTATTGGTCAGATGAAGGGCATTGGTGTGGCGTTCTCTCGCTTCCTAGAAGTAACCTACGAAACCGGTCTGCTGGTCGGTATGGTCATCGTATTCTTCTACGCTGTACTCGGCGGTATGAAAGGGATTACCTATACTCAGATCGCGCAGTACTGCGTTTTGATTTTGGCCTATACCATCCCGGCTATTTTTATCAGCCTGCAGTTAACGGGTAACCCGTTTCCGCAGCTCGGTTTGGGCAGCACATTGAGTGGGTCTGAGACTTATTTGCTTGATCGGCTAGACCAAACGGTTACGGAATTGGGGTTCAAGGAATACACCACGGATGTCCGCATATCGACTCTGAATATGTTCGCTTACACGCTGTCGCTGATGGTGGGTACAGCGGGTCTACCACACGTGATTATTCGGTTCTTCACTGTGCCTAAAGTTCGTGATGCGCGCTCTTCAGCGGGCTGGGCCTTGGTGTTTATTGCAGTTTTGTACACTACTGCTCCTGCCGTAGGTGCGATGGCCCGTTTCAACCTAATGAATACGGTTGAGCCTCAACCAGGTCAGTACTTGGCTTACGACGAGCGCCCCCAGTGGTTCAAGAACTGGGAGACAACGGGCTTGCTTCAGTTCGAAGACAAGAACGGCGACGGCCTGATTCAGTACAGTGCTAACAAAGCCACGAATGAGCTGGTTAAAGTTGACAACGACATTATGGTATTAGCCAACCCCGAGATCGCAAAACTGCCTAATTGGGTGATTGCCTTGATTGCAGCCGGTGGTCTGGCAGCGGCCTTGTCTACAGCCGCGGGCTTGTTGCTAGCTATCTCATCAGCGATTTCACACGATTTGCTGAAAGGGATGTTAACGCCCGATATCGATGAAAAGCAGGAGCTCATGGCCTCTCGTGTTGCAATGGCCTTTGCGATTGCGGGCGCCGGTTACCTTGGCTTCAATCCACCTGGCTTCGCTGCGGGTACGGTTGCCTTGGCCTTCGGTCTGGCTGCATCGTCGATCTTCCCTGCGCTAATGATGGGTATTTTCTCTAAGAAAGTGACCAAGGAAGGTGCGATTGCGGGCATGGTCGCAGGTATTGGAATCACACTGTTCTACGTATTCCAGCACAAAGGTATCATGTTCATTTCAGGCACTGAATTCTTGGGCAGCATGTCACCTAACTGGTTCCTCGGGATTGAACCCAACGCGTTTGGCTGTGTTGGTGCTATCGTGAACTTCGTAGTCGCCTTTGCGGTGTCTGGATTCACGAAAGAGGTTCCCGATTCAGTGCAAGAGTTGGTCGAGGGCATTCGCGTACCAGCCGGTGCGGGAGTAGCACAAGATCACTAAGATGAACCGGAAGGTTTAGGCAGTGTATGATTAACGGGCAGGTAACTGCCCGTTTTTTTAGGATAAGGCTATGTCAATTTTTACTAATAAACATGTTGTGGTGGCCGTGTTAGTCGCACCTATATTGGCGATCGGAGCCTGGTACTTGGTTGGTCTCATCGGCGCGGAAACCCCTCATGCAGCAGTCGAAGGAAATCAGTATCCTTTAGTCGCCAAGAGCAATTGTCGTTACGAGAGTGGACTGTGTTCGCTCGAAAATGGGGACCTCGAATTTGAGCTCTATCTTACGCCTGCTCAGGGCACACCACGACTTTGGGTGCGAGCCAATGAATCAGCGCAAGGTGTTCTCGTGGCATTAAGCAGCGGGGATGCGGTACCCGAACCAACAGCGATGCAGTTTGAGCAGTCCGAGGGTGCTTGGTTTCTTGACTTACCGCAAGTGGAAAGCGAATCGGACCTTTACTTGGTTGCTCAAGTCCAAGGCAGTACGTATTTTGCAGAAACAACAACTCGGTTCTTCACTCGGCTAGACTCGATCCCAACGGGTCGCGACTGACAGAATCTCCGCATCGAGAGCGCATGCAATGACGTCTGAGCTGAATCCTGTCGCCGAATTTTTACGTGAGACTTTGCCCTTTGATTCGTTAGCGGAGGCCGACATTGTCGCTCTCAGTAAGTCGGCTTTGGTGAGTTATCACAAGCATAAAGAGCCCTTTCTTGTTGATGAGCACTTGGGCCTGCGAATTGTTCGCAGTGGCGCGGTTGATTTGCGCGACGAAGAAGGGGCGCTACTCGATCGGCTAGGCGAGGGCGAGAGCTTCAACTTAACTGGGCTCAATGCCGAGGATAAGGTGGTATCAGCCCACGCGATCGAGGACACGCTCATATACGCAATACCACAGTCCGTCTATACTGACTTGCGGCGGGAGCATCGCCACCTGGATCGCTATTTCTCTATGCAGCGCAGTCGACGGTTGCGTCGCGCCGCGCGCTACGAGGCTGTGCCGCATCGTATGAGCGCGTCAATAACCACGATCATGAGTCGAGATGTTCTCACCGTCGCGCCAAGCAGTTCAATTCGCGAGGTTGCGAGTGCAATGTCGCATCGTCGTGTGAGTTCGGCGGTGATAGGGGGGGAGCTAGGCTTATTGGGTATCGTGACCGATCGCGATTTGCGGGTTCGCTGTTTAGCAAAGGGACTGAGCGCAGATAACCCCATAAGCGACATTATGACGCCAAATCCAAATACGCTCGATCAGAATGCGAGCCTCTTCGATGCAACCCTCATGATGACCCAATCTGGGGTTCATCACGTCCCCGTGGTCGATGCGGGCAAACTGGTGGGAATGATCACAACCTCGGATCTGATGCTTGCGAAACAAGATGATCCCGTTTACTTGGTAACGCATATTGGTCGCCAGCATTCGATTGAGTCTATCCAAGCCATGCTAGGGGATCTCCCCAATTTAATGGCGGCTTGGTCTAGATCGGGAATGCGGGCGCAACACGTCAGTCGCTTACTCACGGCAGTCAGTGATGCCGTTGTTATTCGTTTGTTGCAGCTTGCTGAACGTGACTACGGGGCGGCACCGGTGAAGTACTGTTGGGTTGGCTTCGGCTCACAGGGACGTGGTGAGCAGTTGCTCGGAGCAGATCAAGATAACGGCATGATACTCGAGCGTGACGTGTCGGGCGCAGAAGCGGAATGGTTTAAACGCGTAGCGACTTTCGTATGCGATGGTTTGGCACTTTGCGGTTATCGTTATTGTCCTGGTGGCATTATGGCTACCACGGATGAATGGCGTGTTTCTTTGGATCAATGGCAATCAACCGTTCGTAAATGGACGCGCACCCCGACCGCTGATGCGGTGATGCGCGTAACGATCTTCTTTGACTTACGCGCAATCTATGGGGATGCCACACTGGTCGATGCGCTACAGGCCACCATGCTCGATCAAGCCCGCACGAATACGATTTTTATTGCAGCGCTTGCGGCTAACGCGCTTGATGCCTCGCCGCCCTTGGGTGTGTTTCGTCGATTTATTGTGGAGCACGACGGAGAGCATAAAGAATCGTTGGATATGAAGAAACGCGGCATCTTGCCGATTACCGATATTGCGCGGCTTCACGCTCTTGCCCACGGGATTGTCGCCGTCAATACGGATGAGCGTCTGCTCGCGCTTGCAAAGGAGGGTATTCTTCAGATTAAGGATGCGCGCAACCTGACTGATGCCTTACATACTTTGCAGCAAGTTCGGGTCGAACATCAGTGTGCTCGCGTAGCTGCGGGAGAGAAGGTCGATAACTACATCAATCCGCGCGCTCTGGGAACGCTCGGTAAAGAACAATTACGCGACGCTTTTACAATCATCAAAGAGGCGCAGAGCGCGGTGAAATTGCGCTATCGTTCCGGGCTCGATTAGGGTGGGGGGTATCCGAACAGGTTGGCGGCGATTGCGGTATCGAGGCCGTGTAGATCCGCTCATACGTGAATGGTGGGAAAATGAACCTAGTACTTTGACCCCCCAGAGCGCCTATACAGTGATCGACTGCGAAATGACCGGATTGGATCCCAACACCGATCGTATTTTGAGTATGGGCTGGGTGCAAGTGCGTGAGCAATGCATTCAAGCGGCGTCGGCGCGTCATTTTATTGTGCAGTCGGATGCAAGTGTGGGGCAGAGCGCG